>SHZD01000165.1 GCA_009692465.1 Myxococcales bacterium | reverse complement strand
TCATAACCGATTGATTTCCGACAGACTCCTAGGCCCCGAGTCCACCTGCGCGACAACTGGCGCCTGCACGCTTGGACCGCCATTGGTGCGGCGCGCCATCTTGTAACCGGCTGCCGCCAAAGCGAAAATAGCTAACGCCCACAGCAAAGTACTCGGGGTTTCCTTGATCGAAAACAACAGAGCCCACGACGAAAATGCCACATAGGTCGCTGCGGCGATTTTGACGGCGCCCGAGAGCTTGGCGCTGCGGCGTACCACTAGCGCAATCACCGCCGCCATACTGGTCAGCGTCAGCACCGAGCCGGCATTGTTGAGCAAAACCGAAAACTTCTGCGTAAGGACCAGCGCAACCGCTACCGCCGACTGTAGCACCACCGAAGCCAGCGGCGGCGCGTCGTCTTTGCCGTCGAAAAACTTAGGCAAATAGCCATCGCGGGCCATCGCCGCATACACCCGCGGACCGACCAGCGTCATCGCCGACAGCGACGACACCAGCGCCACCAGCACCACCGACGACATCGCCAGCGCGCCGGTCTCGCCGACCAGATGTTGCAGAACTACATGACCTAGCGTCAGTTTTTCGTCTTCCGTCTTGACCCGCGCCAAGTCAGCCGGGGTCAAGTTGGCCACGAACACCCAGTTGACCGCCAAGTAGACGGCGATGACGACCAGCGTGCCCATCCACATCGCCCGCCACACGTCGCGGCGCGGATCGCGGAACTCGGCGGCGACGTAAGTCACTGCATTCCAACCGCTATAGCAAAATCCAATAAATACCAACGAGTTAAAGAACGAGCCCACAGTCGCTGCCAGACCCATTTGCTGGGGCGGTTGCCACTGCGGCAGCGCGTTGGAACCCGTTGCCAGCCCAACGGCCACAAACGCGATCAGCAACACGATTTTAATCGCCACCAGCACATCTTGGGTGGTCGACGAGGTGCGCAGATGCAGACCGTGCACCGCTGTAATCGCGGCAATGATGACGATCGCCGCGATCGTTGCATCGACCCCGACCAACACCGACAAGTAAGCGCCAGCGGCCAGACCCGCCATGGCAACTGGCGCGGAAAATCCGACCAAAAGTGACGTCCATCCAGCAACATACCCAGCATACGGATGGACCAGCTTGGATAAATAGCGGTACTCGCCGCCCGATTCGGGCATTTCTTCGGCGAGTTGGGCGTAGACGGCCGCTCCGGCCAAAGCGACGACGCCGCCAATGGCCCACGCTGCCAAAATCCACAAGGGGCCCAATGAATCAGCCATGTAGCCGGCGGTGGTCAAGACCCCCGAGCCGATCATGTTGGCGATGACTAAACCAATGCCGGTGAACAAGCCGATCCGCCCAGTGGCGTGGGCGCGGGCGACGGCGAACTGGCCGGTGATCGACGGGGAGGCGATGCTAGAGGCGTTGTCGGACACGGCTTTCCAGATGTTGTCGCAGCGGCACCTTGGCGCGGCGAGGGCGGCGTACGGTAAGAGCGACTCAGCAACCTGTCAACGATTACACGCTTTTTTGCCGCGACCGTTGGCTTGACCACCGGCAAAAGTGGCCTATCCTCGCGGCCCTGATGGCGCATTCGCCCTTGGCCTGCCTGCGGGTGATCAGGTAGCCGCGTGTGGATACAGGTGTATAACTATTGGAAATAGCAATGAAACTTACGAATTGGATCTTTGCGCTGGCCCCGGCGCTGTTGACTTGCGGCGTGGTCGCGCCAGCGCAGGCGGCCGATCTAGCTATGCTACCGGAAAACTGGCGCATCGAACTGGCCAAAGTCGGCGTCGACCCGCCGCCCAAAGAGTTGGCCGCCAATGCGCATTTTGTCCGTTCCGACGAGTCGGCCCATTGGGTAGCCTACGATTCGCTCAAGGACTTGGGCGGCGTGTTGGTGGGAGTCGGGACCGATCCGAATTATTTTATCGCTGGTTGGATGAAGGCCGATTTGGTGTTGCTGGTCGACTTTGACCAAGTCGTCGCCGATGTGCACACGCTGTACATTCTAGCCCTGAAAAACGCGGTCGATGCGGACGCTTTTGTGGCTCTGTGGTCGCCCAAGAGCAGTGCCAAATTTACCGACCTCATTGCAACGCTGCCGGATGCCGCGGCCAAAAAGCGCACCCTGTACGCCTTCAAGCTGGCGCGGCACCCGATTTATGACCGCCTGTTGACGTTGCGCAAGGCCTACAAAGAGCACAAGACGCCGATGGCCTTTTCGGACCCGGCCCAGTACGCCCACATTCGCGATTTGGCGCTGAAAAACCGCATTTGGGCCTGGCGCGGCGACTTGACTGGCAGCGTGACCATGATGGGCTTACAAGCCGCATTAAAGGTGATGGGCCGTGAGGTCAGTGCATTTTACATCACCAATGCCGAGGCCTATTTCGACTACACCCCGCAAGCGCGAAAGAACCTGCGAGATCTGCCCTATGGCGAAAAGTCAGTGATTTTGAGAACCCAAGGGGTTCCGAGCAAGGCTGACGACACCGCGGACGGCCACTATCGCTACTTGGTTCAAAATGGCCGCGATTTTGCGGCGTGGATGGCGCTCAAGCGGACCACCAGCGCCAAGGTGCTGTGCTGGGTGCGCAAGGCTACAAAAACGCAAGGGTTTTATACCCTGACTGCGCCGCCGCCGCCTGCGCCCAAGAAGAAGGCCAAATGAATGGCCTGGGCTGGTGGCGCGGCGATTTTTCAGGGTGGCGCTTTGCGGCAGTAGTCGCGTTAAGCGCCACCCTTGGCGCGGCGAATGCGACCGCGCAGGCCAATTCGGCTCCAGCTGTCGTCGGCGGGCCGGCGGTTTTGTCTTGCGGTACACCATCTGCGGGCATGGCTTGCATAGCGGGCGGTGCGTTTATTCGCGGCAGCGATGACGGCCCCGCCAACGCCAAACCGCAGGCGACCGTGTGGGTGCAGACATTTTGGATGGACCTGTATGAGGTGACCTACGCCGAGTACAAAGCCTGTGAAAAAAAGGGTAAATGTCCCAAATCGGGGCCCAAGTACAGCGACTTCAACCGCCCCAAGCAGGCGATCAATGGCGTCAGCTGGCACGACGCGGTCGCGTACTGCGGTGCGCACGGCAAGCGGTTACCGACCGAAGCGGAATGGGAAAAAGCGGCGCGCGGCACCCAAGGCGCTTTGCACCCGTGGGGCAACGAGCCCGCCACCTGCAAACGCGCTGTGATCATGGACAAAACTGGGAGATCGTGCGGGGTAAAGAAACTGCACTCGCAACCGGACAAGGGTCGAGTGTTGGAAGTCGGCTCGCGGCCGGCCGGTGCTTATGGCCTGTTCGACATGTCCGGCAATTCGTGGGAGTGGGTCGCCGATTGGTACAGCCCAAGCTACGCCAAATGCGGCAGCGCTTGCGCAGGGGTGGACCCCAAAGGCCCGTGCGGCGGCAAAGCGACCTGCGCTGGCTATCACGAAAAACTAGTGCGCGGAGGCAGTTGGTACTGGCCGGCCCAGTATGCGACGGCGATTTGGCGGCGGCCCCATGCGGCCAATAACGAGCCCTTTCACCACTTTGGCTTTCGCTGCGCTGCCAGCGTGCCGGCGACCGCAGGTGGTGGCCGGTGACTCCGGCTACCGCGACCCCCCGCTTTGGGCGCATCTGTGCGTCGTTATTGCGCTTTCCTCCTTGCGGCTTACGCAAGTGCGCCTTGGTCGTCGGGCCCTTGCTCCTTGTCGAGCGACAGCGAGCGACAGCGAGCGACAGCGAGCGACAGGGCACTGGCATCCCAAATCGGGGGTCGCGGGGAATTTCGGTGGTGAATTTGGGGTTAGAGCGTACCGGCGAGCTGCGACCAATACGCTCGCAATTGCGCCGCTGCCCTCATGGGGCTAGTGTCGCTCGACGTCGGCGCGACTTGCGCTGAGTTTGGTAGCCATGGCCTACGGCCCCGAGCGGCAACATCGCCGCACTTCTAGGAGAATTCGATGAACGCAGACAATCCTCGCCGCCAGTTCTTGACCCGCCTTGGTATCGGCGCACTGGTGGCCACCGGCGCGGCGGCTTTGGCGGCCTGTGGCAAAGGCGGCGGCCCTGTGGCGTGCGCCGACCCCACTGGAGGCACCAAAGCCCAGCGTGACGCCCTCAAATACGTCGATGTCGCCATCGATCCGGCCAAAAAATGCGTCACGTGCGCCCAATACGTGCCCGGCGATGGCTGCGGTACCTGCAAGATTTTCAACAATTCGCCGGTCGCGCCGGGTGGCAGCTGCGATTCGTTCGCCAAAAAGACCTAGGTCAGCCCTTTAGAATTTCGACGCGGTTCTAGCTGGTTAGCCGGCACAAGTTGTCGGCGGCTGCGCCCCGTGGCAGGCTTTTGGCCCCGAACACTTCGGGCATGAACTGTCACGGAGTAAGCCCTTGAACACGCAAACGGATTTCGAAATCCGCTCAGTCACGGTCATCGGCGCCGGTGCGATGGGCCATGGCATCGCCCATGTGGCGGCGGCGGCCGGTTTTGACGTCTGTCTCACCGACGTCAATCCGCAAGCGCTAGAAACTGCACTCGATCGGGTTCGCGACAATTTGGACCGCGGCATCGCCAAAGGCAAGCTGACCGAGCGCGAACGCGATGATACCTTAGCGCATTTGCATGGCGAGCCTGACTTGCGCATCGCCGCCTCGCAGGCAGATTTGCTGATCGAAGCGGTGCCAGAGCGCAGCGACCTCAAGCGCGCCATCTTCGCCATCGCCGCCGAAACTGCGCCTGAGCACGCGATTTTTGCCACCAACACCAGTTCAATCCCGCTGAGTCAACTGGTGGGCGCTTTGCCGCGAGGGGACCGCTTCATCGGCCTACACTTCTTTAATCCTGTGCACTTACAGCCACTGCTGGAAATTGTGCGTTGCGGCACGACGTCAGAGGACACCTTGCAACTGGCGCTGGAATTCGCGACCCGCGTCGGCAAGGATGCGATTGTAGTGCGCGATGTTGCAGGCTTTGCTTCCAGCCGGTTGGGTATTGCTCTGGGCCTAGAGGCCATTCGGATGGTCGAAGAAGGGGTGGCGTCGGTTGCCGATATCGACAAAGCGATGGAACTGGGCTACCGCCATCCGATGGGGCCGCTCAAGCTCACCGATTTGGTCGGCCTTGATGTGCGCTTGGCGATTGCGGAAACGCTGGCCAAAGAGATCGATGGCCACCGCTTTGCACCACCGCGGCTGCTGTGTGAACTGGTGGCGGCGGGCAAGCTGGGCAAGAAGACTGGCGAGGGATTCTATAAATATTAAGCAGCGTTGACGGTAGACACCTCAAGCGCGCTTCTTCTTGCGGTCTAAGAACGCGTCCATGCGCCGCACTTTTTCCGGGCTGTCAAAGCACACGGCCTGCGCTGCGCTGACAAACATGCGGACTTGTTCCAATTGCCCTTCAATCATGCGCAAAGATTGCTTGGTCAATCGAGTCGCCAACCGGTCATTGCGGGCAATCAGACCGGCCATTTCGTCGACCGCCGCAGTCAGCTCGTCGTCTGGAACCACTTGGTTCACAAGCCCAATCGCTTGAGCCTCGGTAGCATCGACCAAGCGACCTGTGTAGAGCAACTCGCGTGCACGGCCTAACCCAATCAACGCTGGCAGGCGCCAAGTTGCACCCGCAGCCGCCAAAATGCCAAGGCCGGTCTCAGGTTGCCCAAACTTGGCACTCAAACCGCATACACGCAGATCACAGGCCAGAGCCAACTCACAGCCGCCACCCAAGGCAAAGCCGCGCACCGCCGCAATTGTCGGACATGGAAAAGCGGCAATGCGGTCAAAAAGCGCCGCATTGATGGCCCGCAACGCATCCGGGGCGCGCCGATCGCGCAATTGGCCGATATCTGCGCCAGCGGCAAAGGCTTTTTGACCAGCGCCAGTCAGAATCACCACCCGAACATCGCCATTGGTCGCGTAGTAGTCCAAAGCAGCGTGCAGGGCGTCGATCATCGCCTGATCGAGTGCGTTGAGTTTCTCTGGGCGATTGAGCGTCAGCGTCAGCACGCCGTCTTGCAAAACATCCAACAAGACTGGTGAATCTGCCCTCGTTGCGTGCGCCATGGCGGTGGTCCTGCGGGCATGTCACATCGAATGCCCGGCCACAATGGTGCCACGCAGTCGCTAATTTCGGCAATGGTGCCGCTGCGCTTGGTCGAGTTCAGTCCTGCAACAACAAACTAAACCTAGGGCTTATTTTGGGCGGGCAAGTCCTTCCAAACTAGCATTTTTACGTGACCAGCTACTGAAATGTCGACGCGCGCGCCGGGGGCAACAGCCAACTCCTCGCCGTCCAATACCACCAAGTCAGCGCGATCGCCGTTTGTCCATGCCAACTTGCGGGTGGTGCCATACTGGACCAGCGGATGAGGTCCGAGCAGACCGCGCAACAATCCTGGCATCACAGTCTGGGTCGCCAGCGGACCCAGATTGGCCAAAACCATATGCACACCATCGCCTTGAGCCACTGTGAGCACATTGGGAAACGGCCGCACGAAGTGAAAAAAGCTCGACAGCGGGCTGAGCATGCCAAAGGTGACGGCCTGCAGCCGCAGCGGCCCCGGCTCCAGTTCAAACGGCCCGGTGATCGGCGCGTAGCGATCAGCCGGCAGACGAAACAGCGACAAGCGCAGCAGAATTTCGGCGATGCCGATAGGACCTTGCACCAAGGCGTGCCGATAGTCGGCATGAATGCGCGCTACAGCACCAATGCTGGCAGTAAATCCTATAAAATCAGGCAGCCCGTCGATCCGCACCCGCACAACGGGCACTTGCTTGATGCGCCGCACCCCGCGCGTCCACGCGTGCAGAATGCGCTGAGCCAACACTGCCGGCTTGCGTGAACCGACCAGCGCGCTGGCGATCGTGTTGACGCGACCTGCCGGCAGCACCAAAAGTGGCGGTAATTGGTCGAGCAGCCCGGCCCGATCGATGCGCGTCAACAGGTTGCAGGTAGTGCCGTCGCCGCCAGCGATGACGATGAGCTGCGCCCCGGCGTCAATCGCGGAGAGAATTCCTTCCATGTCGTCGGGCCGGTCGGACATGACCAGCCGCAAGCGCGGCGACGAGGTCGCCAAAACATGAGCAAGATCAGAGGCCGGCTTGTGACCGGCGGCGGGATTGATGATTCCGACTAACATGCGCGACCGCTGCAGACGCAAATCGCGCTGCGTTGTCGATCGTCAAAGGCCGCGCGGCGCCTGTCAACCTGCGCTGGGGGCTTGGTTTTCAACCTACTGCATTTCTGGCGGTTTTGCAGCACAGGCGGCCTCACTGGCGCCGCCGTAAACCTGCCAATTGATTGCTGTGGTTTGAGCGTGACGTTGCGCGATCGGCGCAAAAGAGCGACAGTTTGTCAGGGTGACCATGGATGAAGACCTTGATTTCTTGAATGAAGCCCCGCTGGGCGCAACTGAACACGCCGAAATCTTGTCAGCCGAAGCAGTGCGTGCCGGCATCGAACCCGTGCGGACGGAATTGGTAGATTGGGCCGCGAAAGCGCTCCACGTTCGTTGTCCAGCGGCGGCGGCCTACCGAGGCGCCAAGGGCTTGGTTCAATGTCGGCTCGATGTGGACAGGCACTTGAAGCACCTGCTGAATCGGCCTGTGGATGGTGACCGCGAAGCGATGGTCGCCTACCGCAAGTGGGCTCTGGTCGCGATTTGGTCGCCGCGTGGCTCTAGCGCGGACAGTTTGGATGTAGGTCTGATTGTATTGGCAGAATCACTGGTTCGCTACGCACCTTGGCCCATGGGTCCGCGCGCGGCCCGGCAATTGTTGCTGGCGCTGGCGCACCCTAACCCGCAAGTGGAATCGAACGTTGCGCAAAGAATTGGATGCGGCTAGCCTACGATGCCTTTTCGGAAGGGCAACCGACGGCAACCGACGGCAACCGACGGCGACTAGGGTGCAAACGCGGGCCGTCAGCTAGCTGCAGCAACTGCGACGAATCTGCCGCATTGAAGTAGTTATTTCATTAGGCTTTTACGGGAAAATCGATGAAAATTTCGTGCCCTGCATGCAACGCCCACTATCGACTGCCTGATGACAAAATTCAGGGCAAGAACCGTATTTTCAAGATTGCGTGCAAGCGCTGCGGCGCTGAGATCCGGGTGCGCGGCGTCGAAACGCCGGAAGAAGTGGGCCGCACTACCCTGCCGTTCGCGCTGGACTTGCCCGAGCAGGCCACAGCCGCGCAGCCGCCGGCCCAGATCTGGTTCGCCGGCATCGGCGGCCGCCAGATTGGCCCGCTGAGCGAAGCAGAGGTGATTGACCACATCGCATCGGGTCGGCTCACAGCTGAAGATCCGGTGTGGCGCAAGGGTTTTTCGGCATGGACTCCGTGTAAGGACGTGCCGCCGTTTGACGATCATGTTGCTGTTGCCCCAGACGTCCCGACCGATGCCGCCGCCCCTGCGGCGAGGAAGTTGTCGCCGCGCCGTGCGCAAACGCTGGAATTGTCAGCAGCGATGATCGAACTGCTCGTCAAGCTCGACGGTCAACAGGCACCGGATTCGGAAGGTGTCGCTCAGGCCGCTGAACCCCCCGAATTGCCGCCCCTCGATGCCGCTTTTGCCGCAAAGCCGCGCAGCCCCGCCCAAAGCCCCACGCCGGCTGCAGCAGTTGCGGTTGCCGACCAAGTCGACACCACAATTTCGCCCTTCGGCGCTACCGGTGAGCCGATTGCCACGGTGAAGGCGGCAATGATCGCCAGCCGCACCAGCACTGCACCGGCGCTGAGCAATGTCAGCGACTTGGCACCGCCCATAGATGTTGGCCCCGCGCGGGTGCAAGGGACTGCACCAATTGGCGAAGCGAAACGGGTTAGCCAACCGGCTCTGCCCAAAGCGGCCGAAGCTGGGGGGGGGTCGATTCGAATTCGATTGCCGGACGAGCAAGTCGCCAGCAAAGACCGCCGTGGCAACATCGATGCCAACAAAGTGGCGCTGCCCGGGCAAGCAGCCAGGGGCGATGCCAAGACCGCGAACAGACCCGATGGTAAAAGTGGCCGCGCCGACCTCAAAATAGGTTCCGGTATGCCGGCTATTGCGCCCATTGTCAGCGGTCCGGTCGGTGCTGCGGCTCGAGCGGCCAATGTAGCTGCCAATGCGGCGGGGGTGACTCAACCGGGTTCGAGAATCGGCGCACCGCCTTCGCAAAAGAGCGGTGGCGGCGCGATGATTGGCATTGTGCTCAGTGTCGTGTTTGCGGCGGCTGCGGTGACCGTGTTCTTGGCGCTATCTGGCAAAACGGACAAGCCCGCCGATACTGCGGCCATGGCGGCCTCGGCAGCGCCTGCGGCGGTGGCTGCTGGGCCCACAGTGGCACCTGCGTTGACCGCCGTATCCGTTCCAGTGGTGGTCAAGCCTGCCGTTGCTCCCGACGCCCAAGCCGCTCCTAGCGAGGATGCGGCCGCTGCGGCGCCGCCTGCCGCAGTCGATCCGCAAGCAGTGGCCGCCGTGGCTAAAGTGGACGAA
This sequence comes from Myxococcales bacterium, assembly GCA_009692465.1. Lineage (GTDB taxonomy): Bacteria > Myxococcota_A > UBA9042 > UBA9042 > UBA9042 > SXRM01. Next base: position 3,428 of record SHZD01000165.1, on the reverse strand, counting down.
GAAGCTGCCAAGGCTGCCGCGGACAAAGCCAGTGCCGACAGGGCCAGTGCTGACAAGGCCAGTGCTGACAAGGCCAGTGCTGACAAGGCCAGTGCTGACAAGGCCAGTGCTGACAAGGCCAGTGCTGACAAGACCAGTGCTGACAAGGCCAGTGCTGACAAGGCCAGTGCGGAAAAAGCTAGCGCCGAAAAAGCCAGTGCTGACAAGGCCGCGAGCGAAAAGAGTGGCACCGACAGGGCAGCAGCAGCAGTAGCGGCAGAAAAGGCCGCCGCTAACAAGGCCGCTTCCGATCAAGCCAACGCCGAAAAAGCCGCTGCAGCCAAAGCCAAAGCCGAAGAGAACAAGGCCAAGGCAGCTGAAGAACGCGAGAAAAGTGCGGCCAGTCGCGCTGCCAAGGCCGACACGGACAAACAAGCTAAGGCCGAAAAAGCCGCGTCTGATGCCAGCAAGCGTGAACAAGACAAGGCCGACCGCGAGGAAAAAGCCAAGAAAGCCAACGCCGACAAAGCATCCAAGGATCAGGACAAAGCTGCGGCGCGCGACAAGGCTGCTGAATCCAGAAAGGCTGTCGAAGAAAAAGCCAAGGCCGACAAGGAATCCGCTGGCTTTGCCAAAGCCAAAGCCGCGGCTGACAAGAAGGCCATTGAGGAAGCCAAGCGCTCGGCCGAAGAAGCGACCAAAGCTGGCAAAGGCAAGAAGTCGGTTAGCGACGATGATGTTGAAGAGTTGTTGCGCAAGCACGCCAAGGGCAAGGACGGCGGCGAGGGCGAAGACGCCAACTTGACGCCGGCGCAGATCAAAGAATATGGCAACAAAGCCGGCAAAAACGTGGTCAATTGCTATCTATTGCACGCCGACGATCAAGGTGAGGACACCATCAAAGTGACCGCTCTGGTGGGCTCGACAGGCGGAGTGGAGCGCGCAACGGTCATGGGCAAGCACGGCAACAACAGGGCGATGGCCGGCTGCATCGGCGATGCCGTCCGCAAGATTGGCTTTCCGCCTTCCGGTGGGGCCGCCAAAAAGTACGTGCTGCAGTATCGGGTAGGCGGCTGATTCTGAGTGCCTAAGCGGACGCGCACGGCGCGCCAATCGCTGATCACTAAACAATAACACTCTCTTGCTGGGAGCCGGCCGCCCACAATGGCTTTCTTTCCCCATTCACACGGCACGCTGGAAGTCATCTGCGGGTCGATGTTTTCTGGCAAAAGCGAGGAGTTGATCCGGCGCTTGCGCTTGGCCCGCATCGCTCACCAGCGCGTGCAGGTGTTCAAGCCTGGTCTGGACACCCGCTACGCCGAAGAAGAGCTGGTGAGCCACAGTAATTTTCGCATCGCGGCGGTCAAGGTGCACAACGCCGGCGAGATTTTGGGGCTGGTTCACGAGCTGACCGACGTCATTGGCATCGACGAAGTGCAGTTTTTTGACAGCGTGGTCGTCGATGTGTGCAATCGTTTGGCCAACATGGGCAAGCGCGTTATCGTCGCTGGTCTGGACCAAGATTTTCGCGGTCGGCCGTTTGAACCGATGCCGCAACTGTTGGCGATCGGCGAGTATGTGACCAAGCTGTTGGCGGTCTGTACGGTGTGCGGCGTGCCAGCCAATCGCAGTCAGCGCCTGCGGGGCGGCGACTTGCAAGCCAGCGACCAAGTCATTGAACTGGGCGCCACCGACCGCTATGAAGCCCGCTGCCGTCGCCACTTTGAACCCGAAGACGAGCGCCAGTTGCAGCTCTTGGCGGAGCGAACTTTGGCTCTCAAATCGCCACCGACCGGCCTCTGACGGCCCGGGCAAAAATAAGTCGATTTTGCTCCGGAGCCTATCGCCTGCTCGATGGGTTGCTAACTCGCGGCTTTGCAAGCTGACTCGCGGCTCCGGTCAAAGGTTGATCTCGAATTTCGCTGACCATGTATAGTCTTGCCCGCGCCCTGACTGGGCCCAGAGTGGCTCCACTGCCCACTGAACAGGATTGCTCGTGATAGACTCACTGCCGACCGACCCAGATGCGGCCCAGATTCGCCAACCATCGACAGCTGCCGGCTTGGATACGCTGTTTATCGGCATCGCCGGTCTGATCGGCGCCGGCAAATCGACCTTGGCGGCCGCGGTCGGCAAGCACATGGGGCTGGATGTCTACTACGAGCCGGTCGAAGATAACGAATATCTTTCGGATTTTTACCGCGACACTGCGCGCTATAGTTTTGCGACCCAAATCTACCTGCTCAACCGGCGTTTTCAGCAACATCAGGAAATCATCTGGCGCGGTCGGCCGGCCATTCAAGACCGGACCATCTACGAGGACGCGATTTTCGCCAAAATGTTGTCGGAAACCGGGCTGATGGAACCGCGCGATTATCGCACTTACCTAAGTCTTTTCAAGCATATGTCCAATTTCATGTGCCGACCCAGCTGCATCATTTACCTCGACGTCAAGCCGGAGCGGTCGTTCGAGCGCATCAAGATGCGGGCCCGCGGCGTCGAACAGGGCATTCAGTTGGTGTACTTGCAAGCGCTGTACGACGAATACGAGCGCTTTGTCGCCGATATTTCACGGCGGATTCCGGTGATTCGCGTGGATTGGGACCAGTTTCGCGACGTCGACGAGATGGCCAGCGTGATTCAGCAGGAGTACATGCACGCCAACTTTATGCGGCAAGCGCCGGCGTGGGAGCGCGGGACTTAGGAACTGTCCCAGAATAAGTCATTGTGGGACTGGTTCCGTTTGCTTGCTTTGTTGGTCGCTAAGCTCGCGTCCTGAAAGGCCGGCCCGACTTGGGCTATTTGGCCTCAAACAAGAGACCCACCTTGGCACTGTGCGCCGGGCCTAGCTTGACGCGGTAGGTGCCCAACTCGAGTGCCAATTCGGCTTGATACAGGGCCACTGCGCAGGCGGGTTTCACGGCCACCGCAGGGGCGACGGCAGTGCCAGAGGCAGCAAGCGCCACTTCCACTGGGACTTTTGCATTCATCCCCAGCAGATAGGCGCCCTTGGCCGGGGCGGCGAAGCGCACGTAGCCGGTGTAGGTGCCGCTCGCGTCTTTCGGCAGGTCGACATCGAAGCGGGTGTGGCTTTTGCTGACCTCGGGCAGCGCCGCGGCCGTGTCGGCAGACGAAGCGGCGACGATTTGGGCCGGACCTTCGGCCAAGTGCTCGCACATTTCGCCCTCTGGGGTTTCCGCTTCTGCCGGCGGCGTTTCGGTCGCGCAGGATGTCGCCGTCAACAGGAAGCAAACTGCACAATTGGCTGCGCGGTCACGGGAAAATAGCATGTCTGTTCTCCTAGGAGCCTGTCGGAAATCAATCGGTTATGAAATGTCTATCCGGTTATACACAATGAATCTATTACGATCCGCCAGGCTCCTAGCCAGTCAACTATTCTCAACTGTCCGAGAACTGCCCGGAGTGAATCCATGCAGTTTCGGACAGTT
>SHZD01000010.1 GCA_009692465.1 Myxococcales bacterium | reverse complement strand
ATCTATTACGATCTGACAGGCTCCTAGCTTCTCAGATAATCTCAACTGTCCAAGAACTGCCCGGAGTGAATCCGTGCAGTTTCAGACAGTTGCCGCCGTCTAGCCAGACGGCGCTAGGAGCGAGTCGGAATACTCCGACACGCTCCTAGAGCACCAAACATATTCCTGTCAGCGCAAGCACCACCGACCGCGGTCTGTAGCCTAAACCAGGTGTCCCGACACCAAAATGCGATTGGTTTCCATCGGGAATGCAGCGGCGAGACCCCTCGGGCGCGACCTCGCGACCCACGAAACAAGCAATGAGCACAGAATCAGATGGAATCTGATCGGTGCTCTAGGGAGCATCGACCATGAGCAAGATTCTGATTCGCGGCGGCACCGTCGTCACCGCGGAGGCCGAAAGTCGCGCCGACGTGCTGGTGGACGGCGAAGTGGTGGTGGCGGTGGGCGAAGGCTTGGACGCCACTGGCGCACAGGTCATCGACGCCGGCGGTGCCTACGTGCTGCCCGGCGGCATCGATCCGCACACCCACATGGAATTGCCGTTCATGGGCACGGTAGCGTCGGAAGATTTTTTCACCGGTACCTCGGCAGCGGCGGCCGGCGGCACCACCACGATCATCGATTTTGTCATTCCGGCGCCTAAACAACGCTTGCTCGAGGCCTTTCACACTTGGCGCGGCTGGGCGGCAAAATCGGCCACCGACTACAGTTTTCACGTCGCCGTCACCTGGTGGGACGACAGCGTTGCCGCCGACATGGCCACCTTGTGTACCCAGCATGGCGTCAATAGTTTCAAGCACTTTATGGCCTACAAGGGCGCCATCATGTGCGACGACGAGATCTTGGTCAATTCCTTCTTGCGGGCCAAGGAGTTGGGCGCGCTGTGCACCGTCCACGCCGAAAACGGCGAGCTGGTGTTTCGCCTGCAGCAGGCCATCTTCGACAAGGGCATTACCGGTCCCGAAGGCCATCCCCTCAGCCGCCCGCCGATGGTCGAAGGCGAAGCAGCCAACCGTGCGATTCGCATTGCTGAAGCCTTGGGGGTGCCGCTGTACATTGTGCACAACTCGTGCGAACAGTCGCTGCAGGCCATCACCCGTGCCAAACTGGAAGGCCAGCGCGTGTTTGGCGAAGTTTTGAGCCAGCATTTAGTCATCGACGACAGCGTGTACCGCAACCCCGACTGGGACAAGGCCGCTCACTACGTCATGAGCCCGCCGTTTCGCAGCAAGGAACACCAGTTGGCGCTGTGGCGCGGTCTGCAAGCGGGCATGCTCCAGACCACGGCGACCGATCACTGCTGCTTCTGTACTCCCCAAAAGCGCGCGGGAATCAACGATTTTCGCAAGATCCCCAACGGCACCGGCGGCGTCGAGGACCGCATGAGTGTGCTGTGGAGCCACGGCGTGCGCACGGGTCGGCTCAGTCCCAGCGAATTTGTCGCTGTCACCAGCACCAATACCGCCAAGATTTTCAATATTTACCCCAAGAAAGGCACGATTGCCGTCGGCAGCGACGCCGATCTGGTGGTGTGGGATCCTGCCAAGACCCGAGTGATTTCCAAAGAGACCCATCACCAGAACATTGACTTCAATATTTACGAAGGCATGGCCACCATCGGCAACCCGGCGGTCACGCTGGTTCGCGGCACGGTTGTCTGGCAAAACGACCAGTTAGACACCACACGCGGCTTCGGTCGCTACTTGAACCGACCGTGTTGGGCGCCGTTTTGGGCCTCGCAAAATCAGCGCAATGCGCTGGCCGAGCCGACCGCGGTCGTTCGCACTCAGCCGACCTAAGGGCCCGTGCAAAATCAAGTCGATTTTGCACCCCGGCCCAATGATTGCTTGGTGGGTCGCTAACTCGCGGCTTTGCAAGCCGACTCGAAGCTCCGTTCCAACCGCGGATCGACTGAGTTATTTTTTCACGACCCCTAACTAGACAATCGGCAAAGCGAATTGCGAAAAACGCCCATCCCTGCGCTGCGCCGTTGGCGCCCTAGGCAATTGCATGAATTCCCAAGAGATGATCGACTTATGCACGCAGCACAGCTTGTTCTCGTGGTCAGCCACCGCCAAAGTGGACCCCTTTCCGATTGCGCGCGCGCAAGGGATCTGGCTGTACGGCCCCGAAGGGCAAAAGTGGATGGATTTCAACAGTCAACTGATGTCCGTCAACATCGGCCACGGCCATCCCAAAGTCAAACAGGCCATCAAGGACCAGCTGGACGAAGTCATTTTTGTCTACCCTGGCATGGCCACTGAAATCCGCGCTCGGCTGTCCAAGCGTTTGGCTGAGCTAACTCCCGGCGATATCAATACGTTTTTCTATACTTTGGGCGGCGCGGAGGCCAACGAAAATGCCCTGAAGGCCGCGCGAATTTTCACCGGTCGCCACAAAATCATTGCCCGCTACCGCAGTTATCACGGTGCCACCCACGGCGCGATTACCCTCACCGGCGATCCGCGGCGCTGGCCCAACGAACCGGGCATGGGCGGGGTGGTGCGGGTCATGGATCCGGTGCCGTACGACTACAGTTTTGGCCAATCGGACAGCGAAATCGTGCGCAACAACCTGACTTATTTGGAAGAAGTCATTCGCTACGAAGGGCCCACCACCATCGCCGCCATGTTTATCGAAACGGTGACGGGCACCAATGGCATCTTAGTGCCGCCGCAGGGCTACTTGCCGGCATTGCGAGAATTGCTAAACAAATACGGAATTTTACTCGTGTGCGACGAAGTCATGTGCGGCTGGGGACGCACCGGCAAAATCTATGCATTTGAGCACGGAGGCATCGTGCCCGACATCGTAACCATGGCCAAAGGGCTGACTAGCAGCTATTTGCCGCTGGGCGCGATGGGCGTGTCGGACAAAATCGCCGCTTATTTTCGCGACAACGTGTTTCCGGGTGGGCTGACTTACAACGCGCATCCGATGTGCTTGGCCGCGGCGCTGGCCGCCATCAATGTGCTCGTCGACGAAGATATGGTCGGCAATGCCGCGCGCTTGGAGCCGGTCATGCGCGCCCATATGCAGCGCTTGCAAGCAAAACACCCGTGCGTGCGCGGTCACCGCACTATTGGGCTGTTTGGTTTGCTCGACATTCGCCGCAACAGCGCCAATGACCGCTTGGTGCCGTACGGCGGTGCCCATCCCGCCATGGCCCAACTGGGCAAATTCTTGCGCGATAATGGCCTGTTCACCATGCTGCAGTGGAGTACGGTGATGACCAACCCGCCGCTGTGCATTACCCAAGATGAACTGGCGCAGGGTTTTGCGATTATTGACCGCGGGTTGGAAATCCTAGACGCGGTATACGAGGGCTGAGTCGGTCCAAATCCGCGCCACGCCAACCCAACTACGCCGCCCGCCGCCAAGCCGGCTACACCGCCAATCGCCACGAGCGGTGCGCCTGCCGATTGCGGTAGTCCACTGGCACGGTTTGCGCAGTAGTTTCAATGCAATGGCTGGCTAGTCCGTCTAGATCGGCGATGAAGCGCTGGTGATTGCAGCTAAACCACAGCACGCCGCCGGGTCGCAACACCGCGATGCACGCCTTCACCAATTCGCGGTGGTCGCGCTGGACGTCGAAGCTCTGGTCATTGCGCTCCGAGAACGACGGCGGGTTACACACCACCACATCGAAGCGTTGATCATGGCGGCGCGCCCAATCTAGCCACAGTCGGACGTCCATTTGGGCGCTGGTGTGCTGGGGCCCTGCCACTTCGTTCAGCGCCAAGTTGTCGGCCAGCCAGCCCATGTACGCCGTCGAAGTATCGACGCTGACGGTGGATTTGGCTCCGCCCACTGCCAACGCCACCGCAAACGCGCCGGTGTACGCGAACAAGTTGGCGGCGGTCTTGCCGGCGGCGTCTTGAGCGACCAACGTCCGCGTCTCGCGGTGATCGGCAAACAGGCCAGTGTCCAGGTAGTCATCCAGATTGACCCAGAAGCGCAGCGGACCTTCGCGCACCTCAATCCGCTGGCCCAAATTTGCCAATTTGCGATAACGTTCACCCGCTTGGGGCCGAGTGCGCCGCTCTTTGCAGTGGACAAGGGCGGCGTCGATGCCGAGCGCATCTGCCCCCGCCTGCGCCAGCGTCGCAAGCCAATCTGGCCAGTCGGCGGTCTGGGTGCGCGCGTACTCGCCGACCACCAAATGCCCGGCATACCAGTCAGCGACCGCGCGAATCTCCGGAATATCGCGATCGTACAGCCGAAATGCCTCGATCTGGCGCTTTGCAAAGCCGTTGGCCAGCCGCGCCCAATTGCGGCGCAAACGGTTGGCGAACATATCGGCCTGGCGCCCGATCAGCTCTGACTGTAAGGATTCTTGCGGCAATAGCTTGAAAACACTCAACTACAGGGTCTTCAAGTACTCGACGAGGTCAGCGCGATCGGCCACCGACAACTTGCTCGCCCCGCCCATTTTCGGCCGGCTGAGCACGTCAATGAGGGTCGCGGCGGTGCCATCGTGAAAATAGGGCGCTGTGTTCCACAAGTTGCGCAGACTGGGGGTGTCAAAGCGGCCAGCCGATTGGGCCGGCGCATTCTGAAACGATGCGGCAATCTTGTCGCCGGTGCTGGCGGTGCCCACGTCATGCGATTTGCCATCGGCACCGTTACCGGCCAAGTGGCAACCGGCGCAGGCCACGTCAGCGCGCTCAAACAGTTCTTTGCCGTGCAACTGCTTGGCCGTTAACTGCCCGTCAGCCGCCACGTTGGGATTGGGCGCCACCTTGGGCAAGCCCACTAGCAGGAACTGCTCAAGCGACGCCAATTCGGCCGCGCTCAGCCCTGTACCGCCCATCCGGTGGATGGTCTTGACCATGTTGTTCTGCAGTTCGCCCTCGGTGCCCTTCCAGTTAAACGGCGCCATGCCGTTCAAGCGCCCAGCCAGTGCCGGTGTCTGGCGCGGACCGTCGGAGACCATCCACACCAATTTGTCTTCGCCGCCGTCAGCATGGCAACTGGCGCAGGCGAAAATGCCGTCTTTGGCCAGCCCGCTGTTGCCGGCGAACGTGAACATGCGCCGACCGATGCGCGCGGCCTCAGGCAGCACATCTTGGCCGTACGCCACCGCGTAGGTCGGTTTAAGTTCAATCGGCGCGTCCACTTTGGTGTCCGCGGCCAACCCCTTGAGCCACGGGCCTAAATCGAAGCGGCTGACGGCGACGCTGTGGGTGTCCAGCGTAAAAGCAAAGCGACCATCGTCCGAAAACGCAATCGCGGTCGGGGCTTGACCGGTCTTGAGCACCGCGGCTTCGACCGCGTCGCCATTGGCAACTTTAACGCCACTGTGAACCAGCAGCACATTGTCGGTGCCGGTTGCCGGGATAGCGGCCAACCGTCGGGTTGGGTGAATGGCCACATCCGCGAGTTGGTCAAACTGGGCCACCATCGCCACCGCGGTCGGCGCGGTGCGGTACGGGGTGCCCGAAACTTCGCCAGCGGGAAGTGCCGTCGCATTGGTCATGGCCACAATGCTCGGTTCCATCGGTCGGCGCGGTCCGTCGTTGCACTTGGTCTTGCCGCCGCCACCGTAGCCGCCGCTTTGGCCGCTTTTAGCGTTGGGGTCGATCTCGGCCATGTTAGCGGTGGAAATGTCGTCCACGGTGCCAGGAGCGGCGACCGCGCGCGCCGCCAATACTTGATCGCCCGAGGGCTCCCAAGCTGCGCCCAAGGTGCGCCGTGGCCGACGCGTTGAATCTTTGCATTTGGACACCAGCGAATCGCCCGCCGCACTGGTCACTGACTGTTCATGTTGTGGAGCAGCCACATTGGCTTGGAGTTTGAAGCGCTCTGCGGTGCCAGTATCGTAAGTGACGATCAAAAAACTGCCGCCGGCCGTGACCGTGGTTGGCGTCGCGTTCAGTGCCTGCGAAGCTTTGACTTGGCCAGAGGCGACATCGACGGTGACCAACTGGCGGGCCCCACCTAGAACTACATACAACCGATCGCCCGCCGCCGACAGGGCCATCGCCCGCGGCTCCAGCCCGACTTCGAGCGCTTTGGGGGTTTCTTTGAGTGGTTTTTCGGGATCGCCGCTTGGCGCAAACGCCAGCACCTTATTGCCGTGCCGCGGGGCGACGTAAACCGTGCCATCAGGACCGACGATCGCCTTTTGCGGAGAGTTGGCCACCGGCAGGGTTTGCACCACTTGCAGCGGACCTTGGCGCATCACCACCACAGCGTTGCGATCGCTGTCGGCGATAAAAATGTAGCCGCCGCTGGCGACCATGGCGTGGCTCGAAGTCCACGGTTTGACGCTTTCTTTGGCGTCACGTTCGTGAGGCGTGCGAATTATTCCCGACGCTTGCGCTACTTGGGCCGCGATCGCCGATGGCTCAAGGCCATGTGGAATTGGCGACATAAACGCGCCACCCGTACCGACATCGCAGCCGAGCATCGCCATACCAGCGCCCACCCATCCCAAAATTGCTGTTGCTCTGACTTTCATTTGAACCCCCAACAGACGCCCAAGATACCGATGATCGGCCCTACTCGCAAGGGTCAACGCAGGCCGATTCCGTTGATTCAGGGCCACACGGCCCCGATTGCCTAATTTCGCGGCCTGCCGCCCCATCGCTCCACCTGGCCACGGGGTGCCAAACAGTGCCGCGATTCCCCGCTTTCGGCGCAACATGCTCGGTTGAGTCGGCTTGCACAAATGCAAGCCTGCTGCGTCGGCGCTCCAGTCCCCAGCTCCATACTTAACTGGTGCTCAACGGCCGCGAAGGCCGTTTCCGTGGCGCGGCAAATCAGTTCGCAGGACTGATTTCTTGATCCGCGCCCATTGGGCTTCACTTCTCCTTGTCGAGCGACAGCGAGTGACAAAGCACTGGCATCCGAAATCGGGCTTCGCAGTGATTTGGGTGGTAAATTTCAGGAGTGCCTGCCGAATTGACTTCCAGTGCCGACCAGCGTATCTAGCGGCCCGAAAATAACATACCGACTGGTCGGTTTGTTTAGTTGGTGACGAAAAACAAGCGCTATTTCGCGCTATTGGATCTATCGATGCCTACCCCAGCCCGTCCCGCCGCTCTTGGCAAGTCGCTGTTGGAGTCGCTGCAGCGAGGCGAAGCGACGGCAGCGATCACCTTTGCTGGTCAAGGAGTTGGCTGGCTTGAGGGATTGGCCGCGCTGGACCAGCACCTGCCGACAGTGCGGGCGATGGTCGACGCGGCCGACGCTGAGCTGCAAGCGCTGGTGAAAACGCAGCCGTTTGCTTGGAGTGGGCTGTGTGCACACGGCTTTGAGCTGGCGCGCTGGCTGCGGCAACCCGACGCTCGACCGCCCGCACAGGTGTTATCGAGTTCAGTGGTGTCGCAACCGGGGATCTTGCTGGCGCAAGCGGCGCGCTGGCAGTGGTTGCACGCCGAAGGTTTTGGCGATGCAGTGGCCGCTGGGGCAGTGCGCGCGGCAACTGGGCACTCGCAAGGGGTGATGGCCGCCCTGTTGGTCAGCGAGGCCGGTGCTAACCCGCTTGCTGCCGAGCGCTGTGCCCAATTCGCTGGGGTGATGGCGTGGCAAGGCTTGACCATGGCGCAGTCTGCCGGTCAGCGCGGCATTCGCCAAGGAGAGGCGACGGCGATGGCAGCCGTCAGCGGTCCGACTGTCGCTGAACTCCAAACGCTGGTCGATCGCAGCAGCCCGCTGGCAACGGGTGCGGATAAGCCCGTTATTTCACTATGGAATACTCGGACTCGGCATGTCATCAGCGCGGCGCCGGCGGCCCTATTGGCTCTGCGAACGGTGCTGGAAAGTGAGACTGCGCGCCAAAAAATCGCCCGCAAGGAAGGACGTCTGGGCGGAAAACCCCTTGCGTTTACTTGGGAATGGCTCGATGTGGGCGCGCCCTTTCACGGTCCGGCAATGCAAGTCGGGCTGGCAGCGATGCGCCATGAACTCGGCAAGGCCCAGTTTGGCCTGAGTCCGCTGCATTTTGCGGTGCTGTCGTCGTTTACTGGCCAGCCGTACGCCCAGAGCACCGCGCTTGCCGAAGTGATGGCCGACGAGTTTGTGCGGCCGGTGCGCTGGCATCAGGTAGTGCGATCGCTGGCTCAACTCGCTGACAATGTGCTCGATTTGGGTCCAAGTGACGGTGTGGCCAAGCTGACCATGAGTGCGCTGCGCGGCACGTCGACGCGCGTGGTGGCAGTGGACCTGCCGCATGGCCAGCGCCAGTTGCTCGACGGTGCCGGTCCGGGGCCGCTGCCGCTGGACTACCGCCAGTTTGCGCCGACGTTGGTCGAGTTGCCTGACGGTGAAGTTGTGATTAGCAATCGGTTTTCACAGGCGACGGCCCAGCCGCCGGTGATTCTGCCAGGGATGACGCCGACCACTGCGGATGCTCCCATTGTCGCCGCAGCCGCCAACGCGGGCTATTGGTCCGAACTGGCCGGTGGTGGCCAGCCGACTGCGCGCACTTTTGAGTTACGGATGGAGGAGTTGGCCCAAACCCTGCTGCCCGGTCGCGGTGTCGTCCTCAATGCGCTGTACCTCGATCCCTACTTGTGGGACTTGCAGATCGGCAAAGGTCTGGCGGTGCGTGCGCGCCATAAAGGTCTGCCGCTGCACGGGATTACCGTGAGCGCTGGTATTCCGCCAGTCGATGAGGCGGTGCGCTGGGTCAACCAATGGCGGGCGGCGGGGATCGCGCATATCGCCTTCAAGCCGGGCACCGCCCAACAAATCGAACACGTTTGCAAGATTGCCAAGGCATTGCCTAGGGTTACCCTGCACGTCCATGTCGAGGGCGGCAAGGCCGGCGGGCACCACTCGTGGGAGGATCTCGACGCACTTTTGCTGGACGGGTACGCCAAGTTGCGCGATTGCCCCAATCTAATCGTTTGCGTCGGCGGCGGTATTGCCCATGAGCAACGTGCAGTTGAGCTGCTGACCGGAACGTGGTCGCGGCGCTATCAAGTGAGCGATATGCCGGTCGACGCGGTGTTTTTGGGCACGCTGGCCATGGCCTGCCTGGAGGCGACCGCCACTAGCGACGTCAAACGGGCGTTGGTCCAGGCGGCTGGCACGCCGCAGTGGGTCTACGCCGGTCAGGCCAGCGGGCAGGTCACCTCGGGAAAGAGCCAACTTGGAGCTGATATTCACTATTTGGATAACGCGGCCTCGCGAGTCGGTCGCCTGTTGGACGCGGTGGCGGGCGACGAAGCGGCGGTAACAGCCCAGCGCGCGGCCATCATCAGTGCCTTGGCGACGACGGCCAAGCCTTATTTTGGTGACGTCGGCGAGATGACTTGGTTCCAACTGCTGGCGCGCGCTATCCAATTACTGGCTGTGGGCACTTTTGGTCGCTACGACGACGGCGCTTGGCTCGATCCGAGTTGGCGATCGCGCGGCCTGGTGCTGTTTGCCCGCGCGGAAGCTCGGCTAGCCGGTATGGCGGCAGCGCAACCGCGCCAAAAGTGGCTGATGGCGGCTGAGCTAGACGATCCGCAGGCGGCGTTGCACGACCTGAGCCGCCAATGGCCGCAGGCGGCGACCGAGCTGGTGCATCCCAGTGACGTCCCTTTTTTCGTCGACGTGTGTGGCCGTCCCGGCAAGCCGGTGCCGTTTGTACCGGTCATCGATGCCGATGTGCGGCGTTGGTACAAGGCGGACGCGCTGTGGCAAGCCCAAGACCCGCGCTACCCGGCCAATGCGGTGTTGGTGATTCCGGGGCCCGAAGCGGTGACCGGCATCGAGCGCGCCGACGAGCCGGTTGCTGAGCTGTTGGGCCGCTTTGAGCGCGCCGTGATCGAGCACTTGCGCTTGGCGGGTGCGCGGCCGGTGGCCCAAGAGCGCTTGCAGCTGCCTAAACCTACAGACGAATTGTCGATGATCGCCGCTGACTACCAAGGGCCCGTGGCGGCAGCCTGCGCCGATCTGCCGTGGCAGCTGGATGACAAGCCAATCGTGCACCTGTTGCGGGCGCTATGTCCGCCTGGCGCGGGTACGTTTTCACTGCCGACCACCGCCGGCGGTCAGTTGACGGCGCTGTGCTGGACCGCGCTCGATGGCGAGGCTGTCACCGCTACGCAGACGGGCCCCCACCAGCTCGAAATCCGCGTCGGTCTGGCCCATTCGCCGCGGCAGCCCGACTTCGTTTTTGCGGTAGAACACGTGCGGCAGGCGCGCGGCGCCCAGTGGCTGCGGTTGCAGTCGGCGCCGTGGAGCAACGCGGTCCAAACGCTGTACCAAGGGCTGATCGCCGACGACGGTGCCCAGGCGGTGCCGCTGTTTGCCGTGGCCCACGATACGGTGCAGTTGGACGCGGCGCGGCTCAGTGGCTGGGCGGCGCTGACTGGAGGCGATCCACAAGCCACTGAAATGGCGCTGGACTTCGCATTTCCGCTGATTTGGCGCGGTTTGTTTCGGGCGATGGGCTGCGCGCCATTGCGCGGTGGCTGGCTGCGCTTGTTGCACGCCCGGCACCGCGTGCAGGTGGTAGGGCGCGGTCGACCGCTGGCTGGGGCGGACATCGCCACTGCGGTACGAGTGGTGCGAGTCGAGGACAGCGACGTCGGGCGCACGGTCGAGCTGGTTGCGGATGTCGTACAGGGCGAGGCGCACCTCAAGGTCACTACGACATTACTCATTCGCGGCAGTGGCTTAGCGCTGGCCGTGGACTGGACGCGTCTGCCGGTCGATGCGGTCATCGTCACGCTGGCCGACCAACCGTGGACTGCCGAGATTGAGGTCGCGGACCAGCCAGCTGCTGATTTCTTAAACGACTGTACGATGATTCAGGTCCAGTCCCCCATCGCAGCGAACCAAACGCTGCAGTTGCGCGGCAATCTGCGTGAAATTCGATTGCAAAATGGCCAGCTGTGGTATTCAGGTGCCGGTGAAATCGACGCTATCGGACTCCGCGTGGGTCGATTTGAGCTCGTTGGCAGCTGGCAGTCCACTGGTCAGCATCCCTTGCGCGCCCTGACTGAACTGGTTGCGGCACCGGTGCCGGAGCGCCCTACGCCACCGCGGCTGATGGCGGAAATTGGGGCGCCCGCGCCGTTGGATTCGCTGCCGTTTGCCGCAGTCGGTGGTGATTTCAATCCGCTGCACCACAGCCCCGCCGTGGCCCGTCTCGCTGGATTGCCGGCGCCGATTGTCCACGGCATGTGGACCGCCGCCCGCCTGAGCCAGTTTGTTTGCTCCAGCGTCGGCGTGACCGAAACGCAGCTCGTGAGGACTGAGGCCCAGTTTTTGGCGCCTGTGCCTCACGGCAGCACGTTGCGCTTGCGTTGTGAGCGAGTGGGCATGAGCCAAGGCCGACGGATCGTGCAGGCCACCGCCAGTGTCAGCGGCAGTCACGGTGACGAACTGGCCGCCAGTGCCCGTTATGTGGTTGAACCCAAGTCGACGGTTTATGTTTTTCCAGGGCAGGGCGTTCAACAACAGGGCATGGGGATGGCCGGTTTCGCCCGCAGCAAGGCCGCCCGTGCGGTGTGGGAGCGCGCCGACGCCTTTACCCGCCGCAGCCTCGGTTTTTCGGTGCTCGAAGTCGTGCGCGCCAATCCCAAGGTGCTGACCGCCAACGGGGTGCGCTACCTGCATCCCGAGGGTGTGCTGCAACTGACTCAATTTACTCAGGTCAGCATGGCGGTGCTGGCAATGGCGCAAGTGGCGGAGATGCGGCAGGCCCAAGTGCTGAGCCCAACCGCGGCGACCTGCGGCCACAGCGTCGGCGAATACAACGCGTTGGCGGCCTATACCGAAGTGCTGCCGCTGGAAACCGTGGTCGATATCGTGTGGTTGCGCGGCTGTACCATGCACACCGTAGTCGAGCGTGATGCCCACGGTCGCAGTGCGTTTGCGATGGGGGTAGTTCGTCCCAATTTGGCGGGTCTGGATCACGCTGGCGCCGAGCAGTTGGTCGACGAAATCGGGGCACGGACCGGCAAATTTATTCAGATTGTCAATCACAATGTCCGCGATCGCCAGTATTCGGTCACCGGAGAAGTGGCGGCGCTGGCGGCGTTGGAATCTGAACTGCGGCGGCGGTCACCCAAGGGCGGCAAACCGGCGTGGTTGCCGGTGATTGGCCTAGATGTTCCTTTTCATTCTAAAGTGTTGCATGGCGCGGTGCCGGCTTTTCGGCAGGTGCTTGATGAACGGATGCCGGCGCGCATCGATCCGTCGCGGTTGGTCGGCCGCTATGTGCCCAATCTGGTGGCGCGGCCGTTTGCGCTCGATGCCGAGTTCATCGGGCTGGTCGCGCAAGCCGCCCACAGTGCGCAGTTGGCCGCGGTGGGCAACGATCGCCCCGCGTGGCACGGTCGCGAGGCTGAGCTGACGCGCTTGCTACTAATCGAGTTGCTGGCCTGGCAGTTTGCCAGTCCGGTGCGCTGGATCGAGACTCAAGAGCTGTTGTTTGCGCCGCGCAATGCCGGCGGTATGGGCGTGCAGCGCTTGATTGAAATTGGGCCGGGCCACCAGCCGACGCTGGCCAATATGGCGCGGGCCAGTATGCAAGGGCTGGGCTTAAGCGAAACTGCGGTGCAGGTGCGTAATCTCGAAGCAGATATGGACGAAGTGCTAGAGCAGGACGAGGGGGTTGAACCAGCCCCAGCACCCGTGCCGCCTTCGGGTGCCGTCTCCCAGGCCGTACCCGTTCCGGCATCAGTACCAGCTTGCGCACCTGTAGCGGCGCCTCAGCTGATCGCTGCTCCAGCGGGGACCGTCGCGCCGGTCAAACCGATTGGCGTAGTGGATGCCCTGCGCGCACTGGTGGCCTTGCAAGCGCGCATTCGCCTGGATCAAGTGGCCCAGAGCGAGTCTCTCGAAGATGTTTTTGAAGGCGTATCGTCGCGGCGCAATCAGGCGCTCGCCGATCTGGGTGCTGAGTTTGGCGTCGGGGCCATCGACGGTGCTGCCGACTTGCCACTGACCAAAGTTGCTGACGAAATCGCCAAGCGCAACCCCAATTACCGAGCTCCCGGCAAGTACCTCAAAGCGGCCATGGACGATGCGCTCGGCAAGCTTCTGGGTCGCGCTGGTCTGGCCAAACGCGATGCTGTGGCGTGGTTGGACAGCCAGTGGGGCTTGAACGAGGCGACCGCGGACCATGTCCTGCTGACCGCGACCTTGGCCAGTCGCACCGGCGATTCGGTGCGTGGAGGCGCTGTGGGCGGCCTGCAAGGGGCAGCCACCGCGGCGGCAGCCCATGAATTGCTCGATGGCGTAGCTCAACAGTGGGCAGTTGACCGTACGCTGGCTCTGGCTCCACGGGCTTCAGGTCCAGCTTCTGGCGGTGCGGTCGTCGATTCGGCGGCCTTGACCCAGTTGCAGGAGCGCATCGTCGGCAAGACTGGGGTGCTGGCGACAGCGGCGCGGCAAGTGTTGGAGACCTTGGGTCATTCCCCTGGCGTTACCGCGGCGGGCGATCCACACAGCGAACCGGCCTCCGTCGCTGCTGCGACCCTGCTGGCAGAACTCGGACCCCAATTTTCACAACTGGTGGCGCCAGCCTTTGAACCCAACAAACACGCGGTGTTTGCCTCGGCATGGGCCAGCGCGCAGCGGCAATTGGTCCAATTGTGGTTTAATCTGGCCAATCAGCGCACCGACGTCGCGACCAGTCAACCCTTGGCGCGGCGATTGGCCGCCTTTGCCGGCGACGCCCGTATTGCCGACAGCGCGCGCTTTTTTGCCAGCCAAGCCAGCAAGTTGGGCCACGCCGATGCCGCGAAATTGCTGGCGAAAATCGCCATCGTCCAGCCAATGCCGCCATGCACGGTCGCTGCCACTCGGCCGAGCACCACGGTCGATGATCAGGGCCAGATTCAGGCGCTTGAAGTCGCCGATCCGACGCGGGCGTTGCCACCGGTTGATCTCGATTTGACTGGCACAACGGCCCTGGTCACCGGCGCCAGTCCCGGTTCGATTGCCCTGCAAGTCGTCCGCCATTTGCTGTGGTCTGGGGCCAAAGTTGTGGTGACAACTAGCAGTTTCGACGATTCGCGCCTGCTGTTCTACCGGCAGTTCTATCAAGACAACGCGGCGCCGACGGCCGAGCTGCATGTGGTGCCCTACAACGCCGCCTCGGCCCAAGACACGCGGGCGCTGGTGGAATGGCTGTTTGGACCTAGCGGCCTAGTGCCCGACTTGTGTCTGCCGTTTGCCGCGCTCAAGGACGTCGGTACCCTCAATGCGCTGAGCGACCGCGCCGAAGCGGTGTCGCGGGCGATGTTGGTCAACGTGCAGCGGTTGGTGGCGGATCTAGGTGCCCGCACCGCCAAACGCAGCGATCTAGGCCGGCCGTGCCACATTGTGCTGCCGCTATCGCCCAACCACGGCCAATTCGGCGGCGATGGCCTGTACGCGCAGACCAAACTCGGGCTGGAAACGCTGTTTTTGCGTTGGCGCAGCGAAGCCGGAGCGTGGGGCAACGGCTGTACGCTGGCCGCGGTACGCATCGGCTGGGTTCGCGGCACCGGGCTGATGGACACCCACGACGCGGTGGCTGCCGGGCTGGAGCAAGCCACTGGGATCCAGACGTTTTCGCCGGCCCAAATGGGCGCGCATATTGCGCAAGCGTGCAGCCAGTCGGCGCGCGCGCAGGCCTTGGCTGCACCGCTCGACATCGACCTGACCGGCGGTTTTGGCAAAATTGGCAATGTCGGCGCGGTGGTCGATGGCGTGCGCCAACAATTGGCCGAGCAGGTGGCCAGTGCGCGCCGTCGCCGCGAGCTTGCCGTTGGGTTCGCGGCCAAGACCGGGCAAACACCGGTTCAGGCTGTCGTTGCGACTGCGCTTGCTGCATGGCCACTGGCCACCGCGGCGGCCGGAACTCCAGCTGACCATGGCGCAACGTCTGCACCTAAGCCACTAATTGCTCTTGATAAAATGGTGGTGATTGTCGGCCTCGGTGAGCTCAATCCCTGCGGCAGCGCCCGTACCCGCTTTGCAGTTGAGGGTTGGGACCATCCCGAACCGGCCGCCATCGCCGAATTGGCTTGGCTGTGCGGTTTGGTGCGCTGGCAGACGACTCACGGCGGCGGTTGGGTCGATGTCGCCTCCGGCCAAGAGGTCGCAGATGCGGAGTTGGCCGAGAACTACTTAGCGCAACTGCGGCAGCGCATTGGCGTTCGCCCGGTCAACCCTGCGACCGCCGGCTTTGACCCGCGGGCGCTGACCAGCAGCACCGTGGTGTTCTTGGATCGCGATGTCCAGTTTGAGGTGGCCACCCACGCCGAGGCGCTGGCTGTGCAGGCTGCCGATCCGACGATGACGCTGCTGACCCCGACCGCCGATGGCAATTGGACGATTACTCGTAAAAAAGGCGCCGAAATTCGGGTGCCCAAGACACTGGCGCTCAGCCGCCATGTCGCTGGGTTGTTGCCCGATGGCTTCGATTTTGCCCAGTTCGGCATCCCGCGCGACATGCTCGGTACTACCGATCCCGTGACGTTGATGAATCTAGTGGCCACCGCCGATGCCTTTGCTTCAGCGGGCTTACAGCCCGAAGAGTTGCTGACACACGTGCACCCGGCGCGCATCGGCAACACCCAAGGCAGCGGCATCGGCGGGATGAAAAGCCTGAATCGCCTGTATCTGGACCCGATATTGGGCAACGAGCGCCAAGGCGACGCTTTGCAAGAAACGCTGATCAACGTGATGGGCGCCTACGCCGTGCAAGCGTACGTCGGCAGTTACGGCGCCATGGCCCATCCGGTCGCCGCCTGTGCGACCGCCGGAGTCAGCGTCGAGCAAGCGGTCGACAAGTTGCTGCTCAACCGCTGCGATTTCGTGGTCGCCGGCGGTTTTGACGACTATGGGCCCCAAGGTGCCGTTGGTTTTACCGACATGGCCGCCACCGCCGACAGCGTGCAGATGGCCGCCGCCGGCATCGCCCCGCACCGGATGTCGCGGCCCAACGATGTGCGGCGCAAGGGTTTTGTTGAAGCGCAGGGCGGTGGCACTTTTCTACTCACCCGCGGCGACATTGCGCTCAAGCTCGGGCTGCCGGTGTATGCGGTGGTGGGCTATGCCGCGTCGCACGCCGATGGCATTCACCGCTCGATTCCGGCGCCGGGGCAAGGGGTGCTGGCGGTGGCGATGGGCGGAGCACAGTCGCCGCTGGGCCAAGCGCTGGTCGGCCATGGCTTGACTGCCGATGACATCGCGATTGTGTCCAAACACGACACTTCGACCGGTGCCAATGACCCCAACGAATCGCGGGTCCACGACCGCATTCAGCGCGCGCTGGGTCGGACCGCTGGCAATCCGCTGCTGGTGGTGTCGCAAAAAGCCCTGACCGGTCACAGCAAGGGCGGCGCGGCGGCGTGGCAATTGGGCGGCCTGTGCCAAATGCTGGCCAGCGGGCGCATCGCCGGCAATCGCAATCTGGACAGTGTTGACCCGGCCTTGCGCGGTCATCATCACTTGTGCTGGAGCGATCAACCGCTGCAAGCAGGGCCAGCGCTGCCGCTGCGAGCGGGGCTGGTGACCAGTCTGGGCTTCGGTCACGTCGGCGCTTTGGTGCTGTTGATCGCGCCGTCCACCTTTGAAGCGGCGCTGACCGCCGAGCAACGGCAAGGCTGGCAACTGCGGTCGGCCCAGCGGGTGCAAGCCGGGCGGCGGCGGCTGGCTCACATGTGGATGGGCGGCAAACCGGTGTTCGAGCGCCGCAGCCATCGCCGGTTTGCTGGACTCGATGGCACGGAGGCCCAACTCGACCAAGAAGCCGATCTGCTGACCGATGCCGACGCCCGCTTGGGCAGCGACGGCCGCTATCGCAGTACTGAGGGGCAATCATGATCGCCGCCATTGGCCTCGATATCGTCGACATCGCCGGTTTTGCTGAGCAACTGGCTGACAAGTCATCGGTTTTTGCCCAAAGCGTGTTCACCGATGGCGAGCGGCGAGCAGCTCAGGCCATTGGCAATCCCGCGGCCCACTTGGCCGTGCGCTGGGCTGCCAAAGAGGCGTTCGTCAAGGCGTGGGCCAACAGTCGCCGCGGTCAGGCCCCGGTTCTGCCCTCTATCGATTGGCGGCTCATCGAAGTGGCCGCCGACCCCTGGCAACGGCCCACCCTGCTACTGCACGGTGAGGTGGCGCGAGCCTGCGGTCGACCGACCTTACACTTGTCACTGAGCCACGACGGGCCAACAGCGGCTGCCATCGTCATTTGGGAGGCTGCCTCGTGAACCAGCGCGCTATCAACCATATTGCCGTGCTCAACCGCGGCGAGGCCGCCAGTCGTTTTCTGCGCGGTTTGGCGGACTACAACCTGCTGCGCGGCACCGCCATTGCCCACAGTGTGGTGTTTACCGATCCCGACGCCAAGGCGCCGTTTGTGCGCCGGGCTGCCCACGCGATCGCGCTAGGGCCGGCCATGCAAGCGGACGCCAGCGGTCGGCTGCGGTCGGCCTATCTTGATGTGCCCAGGATTATTGAACTTCTCCAGCGCAATGGCTGTGACGCGGTGTGGCCCGGCTGGGGCTTCCTGAGCGAGGACGCCGCCTTTGTCCAAACCTTGCAAGACGTTGGCATCGCGTTTTTGGGGCCGTCGGCGCAAGCCATGCAGCGCTTGGGCGACAAATACGCGGCCAAGCAACTGGCGGAGCAAGCGGCGGTGCCGTTGGCGCCATGGCGGCTGGCTGGGGAGGCCAGTGACGCTGAACTGCTGGTACTTGCGGAACAAGTTGGCTATCCGCTGATGGTCAAGGCCTCGGCGGGAGGCGGCGGTCGCGGCATTCGCAAAGTGACGCAGGCCGCCGATCTGGTCGCCGCCGTGCAGGTCGTGCGCAGCGAAGTGGCGCGCATTTTTGGGGCCGGCACCGTGCTGTTGGAACGGTGTATCGAAGGCGGTCGCCACGTCGAAGTGCAAGTGGTCGCCGGCGCCGATGGCATCGCGGTCGGCTTAGGGGTGCGCGACTGCTCAGTGCAGCGGCGCCACCAAAAAATCATCGAAGAAGCGCCATGTCCGGTCCTGCCCGCCGCCGTCGAAGCGCAATTGCTGCACTCTTCGGCCCAGTTGGCGCAGTTGGCCGGCTATCGCGGGGTGTGTACGGCCGAATTCCTGTGGCAACCACGCAGCCAAACAGCCAGCTTCTTGGAAGTCAACGCGCGCTTGCAAGTCGAGCATACCATTACGGAACTGGTCACTGGCTGCGATCTAGTCCATGCCCAGATTGACATCGCCCGCGGCCTGCCTTGGCACCGACCTGCGTATCCGCCCTTGGGTCACGCGATTGAAGTGCGCCTGTGTGCGGAGGATCCCGAGCGCGATTGCGCGCCGTCGCCTGGTTTTGTGCGGGTGTTGCAGTTGCCGGCTGGCCCCGGCGTGCGCGTCGATTCGGGGGTGCAGGCAGGGATGGCGATCGCCCCCGAGTTTGATTCGATGGTCGCCAAAGTGATGGCGTGGGGGCCGGATCGGCCGACGGCGCTGGCGCGGCTGCGGCGGGCGCTGAGCGAACTGGACTTGGTCATCGAAGATGGCGCTCACAACAAAGGGCTTTTGCTCGACTTGTTGGCGCACCCCGCGGTAGTTGACTGCAGCGCCGACACCCAGTGGCTCGATGGCGCATTGGCCAGTGGCGAGCTGACCCGCAGCGCCGATCCAACGTTGGCATTGCTGGCGGCCGGTATCGTCGCCCACCAGACCCATATGGCCGGGGTAGTCGAGCAGTTTTTTGCCAACGCCCAGGCCGGCATGCCCAAGCTGCCGCTGCCGGCGCGCGGCCACACGCTGCACTTGCGCACCGCGGGCAAGACCTGGCGTTTGCATGTGTGTCAGACCGGCGCCGACCGCTACAGCGTGCAACTGCCCACCCAGACTTGCGATGTTCGCTGGCAAGCGGAGGATGAAGGCGTCGCGGTGCTGGGTGTCGGTGGCCAGCGCCATCGGGTGCTGTTGGCCCATGGCCGCACCGGCATGCGCATGGAGATCGACGGTCGCGCCTTCGCGGTGGCCCAAGCGGGCGGCAACGTGCTGACTTCGCCGGCGCCGGCCTTGGTGGTGCGGGTGGAAGTGCAGGACGGCGATGTCGTGGTCGTTGGCCAGCGTTTAGCGGTACTGGAGGCGATGAAGCTCGAAATGCCGCTGCTGAGCGACCGCGAGGGCACCATCGCCAGCGTCGTGTGCCGGGCACACCAGCAAGTTGCGGCGGGGACTCCGCTATTTGAGTTTGCCGGCGAGCCAGACACCGACACCACCGACGTCGCTGTCGCTGCGCCGCCTCAGCCCATCCAACTGCAACCGCTGATGTTGTTGGCGGAAGGGGGCAAAGTGCGGCCGCAGCGTCTCGATGACCTCGATGCCGTGAGTGCCGCCGCGGTGCTCGCCGATCTGGTGCATATTTCGCACTGTGCGCTGTTGGGCTACGACTTGCCGACCGAAGCGATTGCCATCTTGCGCGGTCTGACGCACATAGACTTGGATTTTGCGACGTTACGCCATCCGCAGCGTTGGCTGCCGCTTTTGGATGTGGTCGATGACTTCGCCGCGGTTCAGGCCTGCCTGGCCCGTGAGCCCATGGACGACGCTGCTGCCGCCGGGCATACCGCCGAGTTTGCCTTTTTTGACTTGTGCCGCCGCCTGCATTTGGGCGACGCCCGCTGCGATCCTGCGCTCAAGGTCCGTATCGAGCGCGCGCTGGCTCGGTTTGGGGTGGCGCAGTTGTCGGCGGATCCGGCTGCGCGTCAGGCACTGTGGCGGATGACCGCGGCCCACGCCGACGGAGAATTGCGCTACCGCTGTGCGTCTACGCTGTTGCGCGCGATTATCGGCATGCAGGCCGCAGGGGTGGCGCTGCCCGACTGCTTGAGCGAAACGCTGGTCGAGTGGCTGCGCTTTGCCCCGGTCGCTCATCCCGCGGTGGCCGACAACGCCCATCATGCGCTGCTGGCACTGGAATTAGCGCCCAAATGGCAGGCCTTGCGCGCAGCCCGTGCCCAGTCTGGAGAAATGGCAGCGGTGGTCCCGGAATTGCTGCAAGGCCATCCGCAAGCAGAGGCGTTGCTGGCCGACATGGTATTGCCAGTCGGAGTGGACCGCGAAACGGCACTGCGGCTGGAATTGTGGCGCTACAAGAACTTTAACCTCGCCCAACTGCCGGCGCCCGCCCCACTGGTGGCGCTGCACCTGCGGGCCAAAGACAACGCCGACGACGAGCGCATTGTGGTAGTGGCCGAAGTCAGTGACGCCCCGGATTCGCTGGTTGCCCCCACCGATCCGCGGCTGGTGCCGTTTGAGCTGGCATGGTTGGAGGCGACGCGGTTGCTGCGCGCCGAGCAAAGCCAGCGCGACCCAAAAAAGCGCTTGCATAACAATCGGGTGGTGCTGTTTGTCCGCAAGGTGTTGCGACTGCGACCGGCCGAAATTGCCAAGCTGGGGCGGCGCTATTTGCCACAGGGACGCGGGCTCGGGCTGGAAAAAGTGGTGATTCACACTCACTTGTTCGACGCCAAAAGCGCTCAAGCGCGGCCGCTGGCTCTGAGTTTGCAAACCCAAGGCCGCCACCGTTTTGAGGTCCGCGAAGAACCGTTGACCCAAGACTTGGTGCGGACCTTGGATCCGCTGGGCCAACGGCGGGTGGCGGCTCGGCGGCTCGGGGTGCATTGTCCCTATGATATTGTGCGGTTGTTGCAGTCGCACGGCGGACACACGGCGGCGGCACCGCACCCCGACATGCAGCAAGGCCGATTTAGCGAATACGATTTGGATGCCGATGGCCTGCGCCTGGTGCCCGTGCAGCGCGCCGAAGCCGACAATAGCGCCGGGGTGGTGGTTGGGCTGATTCGCCACCACACCCGCAAACACCCCGAGGGCATTGAGCGCGTGTTGCTGCTGTCGGACCCGCTGCGGGCGATGGGCGCGCTGGGTGAGGCCGAATGTCGGCGAATTTTAGCTGCTTTTGACCTCGCCGAATCGCTGGGCGCGCCGATCGAGTGGATCCCGGTGTCGTCTGGCGCTCGCATCGCCATGGACAGCGGCACTGAAAACCTCGACTGGACGGCGCGGGTGCTGCGGCGGATTGTCGAATTCACCCGCACCGGCGGCATTGTTCACATCATCGTCGCCGGCACCTGCGTCGGCGCGCAGAGTTACTGGAACGCGATGGCGACCATGCTGACCCACCACCGCGGCGTGCTGATCATGACCCCCGAAGCGGCGATGGTGCTGACCGGCAAGCGGGCGCTGGAGGTCTCCGGCAGTGTAGCGGCCGAAGACGAGCGCGGCATCGGCGGCTTTGACCGCATTATGGGCCCCAACGGCGAGGCCCAGTACTTGGCGGCCGACTTGGGTCAGGCCTACGCGACGCTGTTTGAGCACTACTGGCTGACGTGGTGTCGGCGCGGCGAGCAAGGGCCGCGGGCGTTTGCCTCCACCGATCCCGTCGATCGCTCAGTGTTGGGCGAGCCGTACCGTGGCGAAGGCAATGGTTTTGCCACGGTGGGCGAACTGTTTGACGAAGCCCACAATCCAGGCCGCAAGAAACCATTTGCTATTCGGGCTGTTATGGCCACGGTCGTCGACAAGGATGGCGGCTGCTTGGAGCGCTGGGCGTGGTGGCGCGAAGCCGAAACGGCGGTGGTGTTGGACGCCCATTTGGGCGGCATGCCGGTGTGTGTCATCGGTTTTGAGAGCCGGCCGTTGGCCCGGCGCGGCCAAATCCCCAACGACGGCCCTGATACGTTTAGTGGCGGCACCTTGTTTCCGCAATCGAGCAAGAAGGTCGCGCGGGCATTGCGCGCCTGCAGCGGCAACCGCCCGGCGGTGGTGTTGGCCAATCTGAGCGGCTTTGACGGCAGCCCCGAATCGATGCGCCGCTGCCAATTGGAGTACGGCGCCGAGATTGGCCGGGCAGTGGTCGAATTTGTCGGCCCGATCATTTTCCTCGTCATCGGTCGCTACCACGGCGGGGCCTATGTGGTTTTCAGCAAAGCGCTCAATCCCAATCTGCAAGCCATCGCCTTGCACGGCAGTTTTGCCAGCGTGATCGGCGGAGCCCCAGCCGCCGCAGTGGTGTTTCCGCGGTTAGTTCGCCAACGCGTCGATGCCGATCCGCGCACCCAAGCCGCTCGTGCGGCTCTGGAGGCAGCGCCGGCCACTAAGCGACCGCGATTGCGCGAAAAACTGGAGCGCGCCATCGCCGAAGTGACGCTGGACAAGCAAGCTGAAGTGGCGCGCGAGTTTGATGCCATTCACAGCGTTGCGCGAGCGGTGGCTGTCGGTTCGCTCGACGCAGTGATCGCCGCCGACCGGATTCGACCCGAGTTGATTGAGCGGTTGCTGCAGGTCAAACACGGCAGTGGGCGTCCGCGCTGGGCGGTGCAAGTGCCGCCATCGGTAGTGTTGCCGACGGGCTGACACCGCCTGTCACCGCTACGCCACTGCTCAGGTCGAGTGCAAGTGCGAAGCCTGCGCACTCTGGATGCTGCTCGGTCCAAGCGCAGGCCACAGCTTGGGCCACCCCGTCTGGTTTTGGGTACTCACCGCTAAGGAACCGCTATGCCCCGCCCGCGCAAGACTGATGGTGTCGATCCGAGCAAGACCCGCAAAGAGACCCTGCGCACGGCGGCCTATCGGTTGTTTCGCGACCACGGCTATGAAAATACTAGCGTTACCGCGATCTGCGATGGCGCCGGCGTGTCCAAAGGCGCGTTCTACTGGCACTACGCCAGCAAGCACGATGTGTTCATCGACATCTTGGAGGCGTGGACCCAGCAAGTGATGGAGCAAATGCTCAGCCAGTTTCAGGCGGCGCTCAAGTCCCCTGATTATGTGGCGCAAACCACCGCAGCGTTGGCGCGTGAACTCAAGCGAGGGCGGGTGATGGCGCCGCTGTGGCTCGACTCTTCGGTGCAGTCCCGTCGCGATGAGGCGCTGCGGGCGGCGCTGGCCCTGTTTTACCAGCGGGCGCGATCGGCGGTCGGCGACATGCTGCGGCCGGCGTTGGCGGGCAAAGTGGGCGAGGAAGCGTTGGCGGGGCTGGCGGCGGCGGTGTTTGGCGGTTACTTGGGCCTGTTGGTCCAAGAAATTGCCGATCCCGATGGCGCCGACGCCGGCCGAGCGGTTGTTGGATTTATGGAGGTTTTGGGGTTGGTGGGGTTGGTGGGCAGGTAGCGGGAACGGGCAGCTACCGCCAATTGCGCGTGTCTATAGCCATTAGCCCGGTTGATTTCGCCGAACCAAGAGACATGCGCTAGCGCTGGGTGGCCCTTGGCCAACGATCCGCGATCCCCCGCTTTGGGCGCATCTGCGCGTCGCTGCGGCGCTTTCCTCCTAGGCAGTTCGCAGGACTGTCTCATCGGCGTACACAAGTACGCCTCAGTCGTCAAGCTCCTTGTTCCTTGATCTGCATCCCAAATCGGGGGCCGCGGGGAATCTGCGTGGGGAATTTGGGCGATGCAGGCCGCCGTCGAGTCGGTGCGGCGTCTGGCAAAGTATTGTTATTTAACAGGAATAACCGGCAGAATGCGCACGCAACGCACGCTCCACTTGCCCTCCAGCGACCCTGAGCCATCGTCTTTGAATGGCACGGGCACGGTCGCTGCGCCCGCTTTCAACTTTCCGACTTTGAGCGTGCCGTCGGTGCCGCGCAGGTACACGTCAAGCGAAAAGTAGTTGGATCCCCACAGCAAGGTAGACGGCGCGATCGCTTCGTGGATGAGGGTGAACGCCTCAGGCTGCCACAGCGCCAAGTCACTTTCGGCCAACAGCCGCCACTGGGCGCCCAGAGTGGTCCCGCATAAGTCTTCGGTATCAACTTTTATCGGCTGCCAATACGGTTTGCTTTGATAGACTTCGTAGGCGCACTTGGCCACCCAGTGGTAGTTCCCATTGGTTTTATGGATGTTTTGCGGTTAGAGGGGCTAATCGGCAAGCAGCTCGAGCGGCAGTCGCCAAGTTGGAGCGCTCGGTCTATCGCGCCAAGTTGGAGCGCTCGGTCTATCGCGCCAAGTTGGAGCGCTCGGTCTATCGCGCCAAGCTGGCCTGGTGTTTGGGCTTGCACACCGCCACCAACCGTTCCGCCTCGCCGCGTTCGCCAGCCACCACCGCCAATTGCGCGTGTTTGTAGCACTTGGCCCGGTTGGTCTCGCCAAACAAATAGATCTGCGCCAGCCCCGTGTGGCCCTTGGCTAATCCGCGCGCCGCCGCGTCACTGTACAGTTCTTTGGCCATCCTGCGCCGCTCGGCCTTGGTGTGAGTGTCACCATAGATGATGGCGTAACCCTCCGCGTACAGCTTTTGGGTCAACACTTTGCCGTCTTCAGCTGGATCGGCGTGCCGAGCGGCTTGGCGCGGGTCGCCGCCACACTTGACCACCAAGTCGTTTGCGGCCGTGTCGCTGGCCGCCTTAGCCAAGGCCAATAGAGCATGGTGACGGCATTTTGCGGTGTGGCCAGCGGCGAAATGCGCTTGCGCCAAGTGCCAGTCGGCGCGCCTATCGCCGGCCTCCTTGGCCTGCAAAAACTTCAAAATCGCGTACGCAGGCCGAATGGTCAAGTCGCGCAGGCCCTTGGTACTAAATTCACCACCAATAGCGCTAGGCTCTCTTGCCGCAGCACCGGCGACCGCCACTGCAGCGGTAGGCTGAACATCCACTGCCGCAAGTTGCGGTTTTACGGCAACCGGCGGTGCTACAAGTTGTGGTTGCACTTGAAGTTGGGGTTGTACTCGAAGCTGGCGCTTGGACTGCGGTTCAGGCTGCGTCGGATTCGCTTTGGGCTCAACGACAACCGGTGCCTGCACGACCGCCGGTGCCAGCACGACCACCGGTGCCTGCACGACCGCCGCAACCACTACGGTCGCGACACTCGCCGGCAATTGGCTGACCGGCACCGACGCCAAGCCTTGCCCGCCTACCGGAACCGCCGGCGCCGATGGCCCAGCGGGCGGGCTCTCGGCACGCACTTGGCTGGCAGGCTCAGGCGCTGCCAGCTCGTGATCGCGGTGAATGGCCAGCGGCGCCGCCATCTCGTCGGCGATTTGCACCGGCACTCGCACCGCTTGGCGTGGCGCCAGCAGCCAAAATGCCGCCGCCACCAGCGCGACCGCCACGGCGACTTGCACCCCAAGGTTGGCCCGGCTGCGCCAACTGGTGAACAGTGACTCACCGCGCACTTGGCGCCGATAGGCATGCTGGGACAAACCCGAAATCCGCCGAGCTGGAGCAGTCCTGCGCGCGACCGCAAACTGCTGGGCCAGCGGATCCACCGTCAAACTGTCCAACAGATCCTGATTGGCCAGCCACGCCCCATGAGCACTGCGCATGGCCAGCCACTGCTCAAACGCCATCTCGC
The DNA here is from genome assembly GCA_009692465.1 of Myxococcales bacterium. Taxonomy (GTDB): domain Bacteria; phylum Myxococcota_A; class UBA9042; order UBA9042; family UBA9042; genus SXRM01. Next base: position 29,244 of record SHZD01000010.1, on the reverse strand, counting down.
CGTGCGGCCCGGCAATCGAGGTTTCGGCATGAACGCCGCTGCTGTCGTGGATTAGCGTGAGGCGATGCAAGTTTTCGGCGCGGTCAAACAGGAAACACAGCGGTCGCCGGGTGCGCGGATGCGGCAGGATGCGCAACAACGGCGACACTTCCAGCATCTGGGTGGCCCGCGGGTCGACCAAGTACAGGGCATCGACGACCAAGTGCGCGGTCCAGCTGGCCGCGATGCTGTCCGGCGTTTCCGCTCCACCGGCAAACACCTGTACTCGACCACTAAACCCCTTGTGGCGCAGGGTCGCTTGCTCGACTACCCGCAGCATGCGCCACGCTCCTAGCCAGCGCAGCGACTCCAACAAGTCCAGCGTCGCTTCCAAAAGTTCTTCCACTTGTTGGGTGGCTTCAAACGACTCCTCGACGCCGGTCGCGGTCAAACCACTGCGCCGTAAGCCGATGACGTAGGTCAGTTGTTGCAGGCCATCGCGATCGGCGTGGGCATGGCGACGGCGCCACGCCACCAGCGGTGCCAGCATCACCGCAGGCTCGGTGCGTCGGTGTAGCACCTCGCCGAGCTTGGTCACCACCGCCAGCCAGTCCTCAGGTTCAGGCTTATTGAGGTGATCAAGGACCAATTCGGCGTTGGCGTCGGCGGGACCGCGCAGATACTCGATCAGCAGCAGCACCCCGAGGGTGCGCACCACCACTTCAACCTGGGTGTGCAGCCGTGCTTCCAATTGCGGCAGCGTGGGCGCTTGCAGCACCTGCTGCCAAGCTGCGGCGAGCGGATACGGCAGCAGCCGACAGACTTGGGTCTGTTCATCGCTGAGCGTATCGAGCAGACCTGCCATGCCGTGCCGCCTGTGCGCCTACTTTTTAGCCGGTTTGGTGGTGCCCGGTTGGGCCATTTTGGCCAACAGCAACTCGCCAAAGGTGCCGACGCCGCCCTTGACCGCCGCCCCGGCGTGCGAAGCCAGCCACGACGACGCCTCGGCCTGTTCTTGGGCGCGCTCGGCCTGGGTACGCGACATCCGCACCCGGCCATCCGGTCGAGAATCGGTGACCACGGCCTTAAACACGCTACCCACCGGCAAGTGCCGGCGCAGATCGGCGCCCAGCGGCAAGCCCAACTCAGAAATGGGCACCATGCCGCGCCCCAGGGCCCCGGCTGCGCCCCAACACACGAACACGCCAAATGTTTCGACTTTGTCGACCGTGACGTCGAGCAGCGCTCCGATGAGCGGAACCGGCGCCTTTTCCGGCCGTACATTGCGCGGAGCATTGGCCAAACCCTCAGCAGCGGCCTTGTCGGTCTTGTCGGCATCGCGCTTGTCGACTTTGGCCACCCCGACAAACACAGCTGCCGTCTTGGTCTGCGGCACCCCAGCTTCGGGGTCCAGCACCGCCGTCAATTTGTCCGCATCGACGTAGGCCAGCGACAGCCGCCGCATCGCCGCATCGACCGCCAAAATGCGCACATGGACTTTCATCTCAGGCTGCACCACTTCGCCCGGCACGCTGATCCGCCGCCCAAAGGCGCTGATGTGAATGAGCCCTTCGACCCCGGCAATCAGTTCGACAAAAGCGCCAAACGGCTCAACGCGCCGGACCCGACCGATGAGCACCTGATTGGGCTGCAGTTCTTCGACCAGTTGGGCGAACGGATCGGGGGCCAGCGCCCTCATCGACAGCGAAATTCGCTCCACTGGTCGACCCTTATGATCGACACCCGGCTCGATGCGCTGCACTTGCACTTCGACCTTCTCACCCGGCTGGACCACGTCTTGCACTTTGACTCGACCGTAGGCCAATTCGCCCGCCGGGATCAGGCCTTCGATGCCACCCAAGTCGACAAACGCCCCAAAATCGCGGACATTGGTGATTACGCCCGAAAGCTTCGCGCCCACCACCAGCAAAAGGCGGGTTTCGTCGGCCTTGCGCGCTTGCTCGTCCTCGAGCACCGCCCGCCGCGACACCAGCACATCTTTGTCGCCGCGCACTTCGAGCACCCGAAACTTAAGGCGCTGACCGACAAACACAACTGGGTCTTCGATGCGCCGGGTATCCATCATCGCGTGCGGACAAAACCCTTGAGCGCTATTGCCTAAATCGACGACGTAACCGCCCTTGTTGGTCGAACTGACGGTGCCATCGACCGGTATGCGGTTGTGAACGGCCTCTTGCAACACCTGAGTGCTGATTTGCGACTTGCCAATGTGGCGGGCGATTTCGATCACGCGGTCGCGGATGCGCAGCACGTAGCCAGTGACGAATTCTTCTTTATTGATCAGCAACTTGCCGTCGCGATCGCGCATCCCGCTCAAGTCAAGCAAGCCTTCTTGGCCGTCGGGCAACTGCAGGGTGGCGGTCTTTTCACCGATCACCACCACTTGGCCGCGCACCTGATCGCCGGGCTTGTAGCGCAAGCGCGTCGTCGTGCTCTCGTGAGCGAGCAAGGCCGCGAAATCATTATCATCATCCGCGGTTGTCGCGGCAAAGTCGGCAGCAGTCGTGGTCATGTTTTGGAGCGCGATCGAGAACGCTGTCTCGGGCAAGCCCGCAGCTTGTAGTCGGCTTGGCCCCAATTCGCAAGGCGCGCGCGAAACCGCCTGCGATTATCAGCCGTTGGGTTTGCTCAGTCGCGGTGTCGACCTGCTCATCTCGGCGGTAGTTGGCCCTGCGCATTCCGGCGGTAGTTGTCGGTGCTCAACCCGCCCGCGCTTGTGCTGAAGCGCTGTGGTCTTAGGATCTGTCCATGAATAACTTGATCGACTGGCGTAACACAGAAGCGGCGCGTCGGCCTGCCAGGACGCGCGCTTAGCGACCCACCAAGTAAGCAAACTGAACCAGTCCCTCAATGACTTCTTCTGGGACAGTTTCTTCGGCGCAGGTCACGGCGGGTTGGCTGCGTGGCTGCACACCGCAGCGGGCTTGGCACAAGAATCTGCGGTCGCGGGGTCACCGTCGTCGCATTTGGCCGCCGCCTTGCACACTGCCGTCGCGCCCTGGTCGATGCATTCGTCGCCGATGGTGCACGGGTCGCCGTCATCGCAGGCGCCGTTGCTGGGCTGGTGGCTGCATATGCCGTCGGCGACGTTGCACAAGTCGACGGTGCAGGTATTAGCGTCAACACAAAAATCGCTTTTGCAAGTGAGTGCTGGGCTAAGGCAATGCTTTTGAACGCAGATTCCGCCGCCACAATCGACGGACGTCGTGCAGGAGCGCGCACACAGGCCGTCGATGCACAGTCCGGTGCCGTCACAGATGTCCGAACCAGTGCACGTCGTGGAATACCAGCGCCGCGGGCCGGCCGTGACGCAACCAATCACCACCGCGACGACCGTCAACAGCCCAAAAATTGCGCGGCTAGTCTTCATCGGTGGCTCGCAATTTCTCAATGACCCCAAAATCTTCCAAGGTCGTGACGTCGCCGGTCACTTGGCCCGCTGTCGCCAGTTCGCGCAATAACCGCCGCATGATCTTGCCTGAGCGCGTTTTGGGCAGTGCGGTGGCAAAGCGAATTTCCGCCGGCCGCGCCAAGCCGCCGATTTCACTGGCAACATGGCTGCGCAGCACCTCGGCTAGCGCGGGCGACGTCTGCACACCCAGCATTGGAGTGACAAACGCCACAATCGCTTGACCCGTCAGCGCATCGGGCCGACCGACCACCGCGGCCTCGGCGACGTGCGGGTGGCTGACCAAGGCCGACTCGACTTCCATGGTGCCGATGCGGTGGCCGGCCACATTGAGCACGTCGTCGACGCGGCCCAAGATCCAGAAATTGCCGTCGGCATCGCGGCGCGCACCGTCGCCAGTCACGTACATGCCGGCAATCCGCCCATAGTAAGTCTGGGCAAAGCGTTCGCGGTCGCCCCAAATCGTGCGCGCCATGCCCGGCCACGGTTGGCGAATCACCAGCAGACCACCGACGTCGGCGGGCAAGGATTTTCCTTGATTATCCACGACATCAGCGGCAATGCCGGGCAACGGCAAGGTTGCGGTGCCCGGAACGCAAGTTTGTACACCCGGCAGCGGTGCAATCAAAATGCCGCCCGTTTCCGTCTGCCACCAGGTATCGACAATCGGACAGCGGTCGCCGCCAATGACGCTGCGGTACCACACCCACGCCGCTGGATTGATCGGTTCGCCCACCGTGCCGAGCAGGCGCAACGACGACAAATCGTGCTTGAGAATCGGCGCGTCGCCCCACGCCATAAACGTGCGAAGCGCGGTTGGCGCCGTGTAGAACACCGTGACGCGGTGGCGCTGCACAATATCCCAAAATCGATCTTTATCGGGAAACGCCGGGCCGCCCTCATACATCAATACGGTTGCGCCGTTGGACAACGGGCCGTAGACGACATAGCTGTGGCCCGTGACCCAGCCGACATCGGCGGTGCACCAAAATAGGTCGTCATCGCGCAAATCGAACACCCAGCGCGCGGTGCGAGTGGTGTGGGTCAGATAGCCGCCGGTCGTGTGCAAGATCCCCTTTGGTTTTCCCGTTGTTCCTGACGTATACAAGATGAAAAGCGGATGCTCAGCTGGCAACGCGGTAGGCGGCATCCCGGCAGGCGCGGCCGCCATGCACTCGTGCCACCAAGCGTCGCGACCGGCTTGCCATTGCACCTCGCAGCCGGCGCGCTGGACCACCACCACGTGCTGCACGCAGGCCGCGCCACCGTTGCGGGTCAACGCTTCGTCGACCACATCTTTGAGCCGCAGCAGCGCGCCGCGGCGATAACCGGCGTCGGCGGTGACGATGACTTTGGCCCCGGCGTCCAGTGTGCGGTCGCGCAAGGCTTCGGCAGAAAATCCACCAAAAACAACAGAATGGACCGCGCCAATCCGCGCACAAGCCAGCATAGCGATCGCCGCTTCGGGGATCATCGGCAGGTACAGGCACACCCGGTCGCCGGCTTGCACTCCGAGACTGCGCAAGACAGCTGCAAATTTCTGTACTTGCACTAAGAGTTGCTGGTAGGTCAGCGTGCGAATCTCGGGACCATTGGCACCGATCGGTTCGCCCTCCCAAATCAGCGCGGCCTTGTGGCGGCGCCAGGTCTCGCAGTGACGGTCCAAGCAGTTGTCGCTGATGTTCAGTTCGCCGTCGGCAAACCAGCGCGCATGCGGGGCATCGCTCCAATCGAGGCCTTGGGTAAACGGTTTGGACCAGCGCACATCGGTCTTGGCGACGTCGCACCAATAGCCGACCGGGTCGAGCGCCGCCCGCTGACGCAACTCCTCGACGGTTTCGGGCTGGCCTAAGTGTGCAGCAGCCGCAAACGCCTTTGGCGGCGGAAACCGCCGATTCTCCACCAAAATCGAAGTGATATCGGGGTTGGTACCCGCTGCAATGGTACCGTCCACGGCGGGGCCAGGTTCGGATGCGCTCATGGGTCGGCTCGGCGGCGATCGGGTGGTGGGGCTGGTTCGCTGGCGGCAATGCTGCCCGTTGGAGGCGCTGGCGTCAATTGCCTCGTCCCGCGGCTGGAGTCGTCATGGGTAGTCGCCTTTGCCGGTAGCGGTCGATTCCTGAGCCAGTCGCGCGCTCACTTCCGCAACCAACTGGGCTGCACGCACGCGAACCGGCTCAATCTCGTGGTCCTTGGCTGCCTGGCGCAGAACCTGCAGTGCGGCCTCATTGCGCACCATAGCCAAGGCGTCCAAGGCGGCGGCGATGACGTCCGGGTGCCGGGCCCGCAGCGCCGCGTCTAGGGTGGCAATGCTGGCGATCCCGCCCAAGCGGCCAAGAGCCGTGCACGCCACCAGCGCGACGTCCTTGCGCGTGTCTTTACATAGTTTTTCTAGTGGCTTGCGTTCAGCGTGTAGACCGCGATCACCCGCTTCGCGGGCGCAGGCGGACGCCCGCCACACATCGGGATGGAGCAGGCCCGCCGCCACCGCCGCGTTGTCCAACCGGCGCGCCCACAACTCTGCCAGCACATCGGCGGCCGTGTGGGCCGCGGCGCGGCTTAGGCGCGGGATCAACCACGCCGACAAATCGACAATTGCCACAGGTTTGGGCAGTTGGACAGTCGCGACGCGCCAAGCCAGTTCAGCCTGTCCGCCGGTGGCGACGTGGGCGGCGGCTTGGGCCCGCATTTGCACGCCAAGGGCCACCGCGGTCGGCGCGGCGACGGCTACTGCCATGCCCGCTGCGTCTTCTGCTTGCCAACTGACCTGCAAATCGAGACCCGCCCACGTCAGCGGCGACGGATCGCCAGCCCCGCCCACGGCACTGACCAGTCCAAGCTCGGTCAAGGCGGTCGCTGTCGCGCTTTGCAGGCTGGCATTGGCAACACCGGTGACCTCTTGACCAGGATTCACCGCGACCGCCACCTGCAGAGACGTGATAGTCCATTGAAATTCAGAGACTGGCGCCTCCTGTGCGCTCACTGGAGCTGCAGCCTGCGGCGCTGTACGCCCACACCCCACAATCGCCACCAGTGCCGCCGCGAGTCCTGCAGCCACTGCCGCACCTCCAAGGGCCCGTGCAAGAATTACGCGATCGATCTTCGATAGGAACGGAGCATCGAGTCGGCTTGCAAAGCCGCGAGTGGGCGACCCACCCAGCAAGCAGTGGGCCCACATGCAACATCGACTTGATTTTGCACGGGTCCTAATCAACCGGCGAGCCATCGGCTAATCCTGCAACACCACCAGCAGTCCCGTCGCCCGCGAGCCGCCAATGTAGTGTAAAAGTTGGCGCGTGTCGGTGGTTTCGCTGTCCAATTCGGTCAGCACCACGACTTTGGCCTCCATGCCCTTGAACGCCCGAATGCCGCGCAGGCGCACGCATCCCGGTTCATCGCTGGCCGTGAGCTTGAACGGCAGCAGCAGTTCGGCAAAATCGCGCCAAATCGACTTGAGCGGCGCGCGGGCGGTCAACACCACAATATCGTCGACGGCGACGCCGCCAGCGCCAGTCAGCCGCTGCAACACCCGGCGCAGCGCTCGACCGGGATTGGGCCGCAAAGGCTCTACCTGCACCGGTTGGCCGTCTGGGGCGATGCACTGGGCCTGGCGCATGTGCGGGGTGACCTGGGTCAAATGGCGGTGGATGGCGCGGGTGTTGCGCCAGTTGGTCGTCAACACTAGCGCTTCGTCGGCACCCGGTACCGGCGCGGCGTCGGCCCGCAGGCGCTGGGCGTCGTCAAAAAACACATAGCGAACAGCGCGTTCAGGATCGACCAGCCACGCGTTCAGCGCTTGCCACCACGGTTGCACGAAGTCTTGCGCTTCGTCGACCACCAGGGCGTCAAAACGCGGCCCGTGGGTGTGGGCGGCCCGCAGTAGCTGATTAGCCAACTCGACGTCGAAAAACTGGGCCCGTGCCTCACTGCTGGGGGCCTTGACCTTGCGGCGATCCAATTGCGCCAAATCGTAGCATAACTCATGAAAATGCATGGCCAACACTGCCGGGGTGTCGGCCATGGCCCGCTGCATGTGCTGGCCCAATTCTTTGTTGTAACAGGTCAGCAGTACGCGCATGCCTTGGCTGGCTAGCATCTGGGCCTTGTGCATCGCCAATACCGTCTTGCCGGTGCCCGCCGCGCCGTAGATAGCCTGCCGCCGGACCCGCGCGAGCATGTCGAGCACCGTCACCTGCTGCGGACTGAGAGCGACCATCGCGCGCTCATCGTCGACCAACGCGTGCGCCAACAGCATGCGCGCCCGTTGGGGCTGCAAAAAAAGGTCCTCAAACGCTCGCCACCACCAGCGCGACGGCGCATTGCCTATGGGCGGGGCTTTGCGCTGCCACAGATCGCACAAGTGTTGAATCGCAGCGGGTAAATCGTCCATCTGCGCCCGATCGAGGACCAAGTCGCTCGGGGCGTGGGGCGCGAAACCGGCCCGCGGTCCAAAGCTGTCGGGCAGCAAGACACCGTGGCCTAGAGCCGGTCGCGACGGCACCGCCAGCGGATGCTCGGCAAGTTTGGCCCACAGTGCCGCTACCCCGTTTTGGGCCTGAGTGAACGGATCGGCGGTGGCCAAGCTGCGGCCATCCTGACCTTGAACGGACCAACTGGCCGCCGACGGATCGCAGCCCAGTGCGCCTTGAACCAGAGTCAACGCCAACAGACCCGTGTGCGGATTGGCCACCACAAAATCGACGGCGCCGTCGCCCAGCGGCTGATCGGGCCGACTGCGCCCGACCCATGCCGCGCCGTGGACCACGGTCCAATTGTCGTCCAAGCCGGTGCGCAAAGCGTCAAAAATGCGCACCGCCTGCCGACTGCTGCCCGGTCGCGGTTGGGCTGGAATCATCCGGCTCAAGGGCGCACCCCGCCGGCCCGACGGGGCGAGTGAGTGGCTTGGGTCGATCGGTGGCTGGAAAAATCGGTCGTCATCGTTCGGTGATCTAGGTGCTGCAAGACAAATGCGTTGCCACGGTATCCTTGGTGGCAGCGGCGCGCAATTGGCCGGTGGCCTTCGCCCAGACTAAGCATTGTTACGGCCCTTTGGCGACGCTGTTCCGCGTTGGTCCCACCCAGATCCCCTACGGATCATCTACATATGGAGTGGTCGCGCTCACGCTGACCAACTGCGACCGGTTCGCGCCTAGGCGCGGCGATGGCCGTGGCCTAGATTGCACTAGGAGCCTGTCGGAAATCAATCGGTTGTGAAATGTCTATCAGGTTATACACAATGAATCTATTACGATCCGACAGGCTCCTAGCCAGTCAACTATTCTCAACTGTCCAAGAACTGCCCGGAGAACTGGCCGAATCAAATTCGTGCAGTTTCGGACAGTTGCCGCCGTCTAGCCAGACGGCGCTAGAAGCAAGTCGGAATATTCCGACACGCTCCTAGCACTAAACCGCGTTGCACATTGACCGTAGGCCCGCCAGCCGCCACCATCTGCGTAGCCGCGGGCTTGCGGTGCTTGCATCAGTGAGCCAGTGCAACTCACTATTTGTATTGCCTATTTACTCTCTGCTTGCGTTGCTGCGGCGCCGACCACCGCGACCGTTGCTCCAGTCTATGTGCCACCCGATGCCATCGACGACCAGATTGTGGCGGCGGATGCCCAGCCCGGGCCAACCGACGCCGTGACCGCCCAAGAGACTCCAACGGATTCAGCGGTCGACACGGCCGCAACGGCTGCCAGTTGCCAGGGCAAATGTGGCGCCGCCTATGCCCCAGCCCAGCCGTGCCAGTGCACCTTCGAATGCGCCAAGTACAAGAACTGTTGCGCCGATTTTGCCTCGGCTTGCCCCAATGGGCCCAGTTGCGCCAACCGCTGCGAGCAGCCGTTCAGTCCCACCGCCGGGTGCCAATGTGGCTGGGAATGCGCCAAGGACGGCCTGTGCTGCGCCGACTGGCTGCCAGCTTGCCATTCCACCGCTCAGCTGGACTACGCCTTTGCATCCGCCATTGCACCCGCCGGTGCCTGCAGTCAGCCTGGCGACTGGCTGCCCGTCAAGTCGGTGCCGGACGGCGACACCTTAGCATCTGCAAAAACTCGATGCCGCCGGGGTCAACGTCGCAGTCCGCTTTTTGCTGGTCGACACCCCTGAAACCGCCAAGCCAGAAGTCGCTGCCGAGTGTGGTGCAGACGATGCTAAAGCTTTTACTAAATCAGCTATTTTGGCATCGGCGGCCGCGGTATGCTTGCTGGCTGAGCCAAGCGGCGAGGACACGGATGTGTACGGTCGGTTGCTGCGTTACGTCTATATCAAGGATCCCAAATAGAAAAACCCGATTCAGGTCAACTTGCGCCTGTTGCGCTTGGGCCACGGGCGCGTCCTATATCCGTTTGCAAAGGGCAATCCGCACGAGGCCTTGGCGCTGATGACGATGCAAAAGGCCCGCGACCAAAGTCTAGGTGGCTGGAGTAACTGTGCGTGGACAAAGGTGAAGTAAACACTCCCCGCTCGGTGGTGCGGCGCTCGCCGTCGGTTGCGAGTTGCCCCAGCGACCAAAGATCGGTACGTTACGGCGCTGGCGATGGGTTGGCCGCGCTTGAACCGGTCTGCACAATGGGCCAGGCCTACAGCTCTGGTCCGTCCACCTGTGCCAAGTTCATCCGGTTGAGGCATCCTTGTTGGCCACTCATGTCAAATTCTGGTTGAGTATCAAGCGTTTGTGTCCGTGCGTTTGCCGGCCTACGATCGCAGCTGCGGTGCTCATGCCGTGCTGGCAGCCGTTACTGGCGACCTTGACTGTGCTGACGGCCACCTCAGCTTGTGTCGCCACCGGCGGCGGTGCCACCGGGTCAACTGCGGGCTCAGGCGCAGCGAGCGGCGGGCCAGCGCCCTTGTTCGCCGCCGACGTGTCCGCGGTCACCGACAGCACCAGCGCCGACACCGCCGACAGCGGCCCATTTACCACGAAGGCCGACTTGGGCAGCAACCCAGACAGCGTTGCCGACGCCGAACAGCCGCCGGTGACGGATGCCACAGACAGCGGACCCACCGATGCGGTGATCCTCGACGCCGCTGATGGCAAGGCTGACGGCAAGGCTGACGCCAAAGCGGACGTCAAAACGGATGCCAAAGACTCCACAGCCGACACCGCGCCGGCTGCGTGCGGCGATGGCCAATGCCAGTCGCCGGAGGCCTGCGGCGATTGCCCGCAAGATTGTGGCCCGTGCACACCCAGTTGCGGGGACGGCAGCTGCGGCGGCGACGAGTCGTGCGAAACCTGCCCCAGCGATTGCCCGTGTGCCGCCAAGTGCGGCGACAAGACCTGCGACAAAGCCAGCGAAAACTGCGACACTTGCCCCGACGACTGTGGCAAGTGTCCAACCGTATGTGGCAACGGCACTTGTGAAATCGGCGAGTCGTGCACCAGCTGCGCCAAAGACTGCCCGTGCGCCCCCAAATGTGGCGACAAATCCTGCGACAAGGCGACCGAAGATTGCCAAAAATGTCCAGCGGATTGCGGGACTTGCCCCGGTCAGTGCAACCCGATTACTCATAGTGGCTGTCCCAGCGGCCAGCAGTGCTACCCAGTGACCACCGGCCCACCGGTGTGTTCGTCACCGGGAACCTTGACCAAAGGCAAGCTGTGCAACGCCTTAGCCGACTGCGCACTGGGCCTGTTGTGCATTTCAGGCGTGTGCGGCTCCGTGTGCGATTCCACCGGGGCCACCGCCGGTTACACCTGCACGGCGCCGTCGGCATGCAGTCAACTGCAATCCAACGGCGTGCCCATCGGCTTTAACCTAGGGGTGTGTTTGGGCGGCGCCATTTGCCATTTGGTGACCAACAGCGGCTGCGGCACCGCCATGGCTTGCATCACGTTCGGCAGCGGCAAGGCCTGTATCAAACCGGGGAGCGGTGCCAGCGGTGCCACCTGCCAAGGCAGCGACGACTGCATCGCCAGCTACGTGTGCGTCACCGACGCCGGCAACAAAAAGACCTGTGTGCTCAAGTGCAATGCGGCGACCCTGATCCCTAAGTGTTCCAGCGGCGCCTGCCAGACCTTGAGCTCCGGCAATCCGCCCAAAAGCGCGCCCGACGACTTGGGCGGTTGTTTGTAGCGCAGCTGCGCACAGAACGGCCAACTCAGCCTTCAGCCCGGTTTGGACAGCGCTTCGGCATTGGCAAGGGTCGTGCCCCCAGCGCCTTCCTGCTGTACCCTATGCAGCGCTCCGCCAGTTGTGGTGGCGCTAGTGGCAGTAATTCATGAGTTTTTTTCGGATCGAAGGCGGGGTGCCGCTCAACGGTACCGTCCGGGTCTCTGGTAACAAAAACGAGGCCTTGCCTGTCGTCGCTGCCGCGCTTTTGGCCGACGAACCGGTCACCTTGCGCAATCTGCCCGATATTTTGGACGTGCGCGTGATGCTCGATGTCGCGCAGGCCCTAGGCGCCGAAGTGACCCGCTTGAGCCCGCACGACGTGCGCATGCACACCCCGCGCTTGACCGCCACTCGGGTGCCCGACGCCATGGGCCGCCATGTGCGGGCATCGATCTTGTTCGCCGGCGCCCTGTTGGGTCGCGCCCACCAAGCCCAGTTGCCGCCGCCGGGTGGCGATGTAATCGGGCGACGGCGTCTGGATACTCACTTTGACGGTTTTGTGGCGCTGGGCGCCAAGTTCGAAAGTTCCGACGAAGGCTACAGCCTGAGCGCTGAGCGGTTAATCGGCGCCGATCTGTTGCTCGACGAAGCTTCCGTCACCGCCACCGAGAACTTACTTATGGCGGCGTCGGTCGCCGAAGGCACAACAATCTTAGGCAATTGCGCCGGAGAGCCGCACGTCCAAGGCCTGGCCAACATGCTGGTCCTGATGGGCGCCAACATCGAAGGCATTGGCAGCAACCGCATGGTGATCCACGGCGTCCCGCGCTTGGGCGGCTGCGACTACACCATTGGCCCCGATTACCTTGAAGTGGGCTCGTTCATTGGCTTGGCGGCGGTAACCGGCGGTGAACTGCGCATTGTCGACGCCGCTCCGGCGCACTTGCGGATGATCGCAATGGTTTTTCGCCGGTTGGGTGTCGAAACTTTGGTCCAAGGCAACGACATCTTGGTGCCAGGCGGCCAGAATCTGCGCATTCGCCAGGACTTGGGCGGCGGGATTCCCAAAATCGACGACGCCATTTGGCCGCAATTTCCCACTGACTTGATGTCGATCGCGATTACGGTGGCGACCCAAAGCCATGGCACCGTACTGTTTTTTGAAAAGATGTTTGAAGGCCGCATGTTCTTTGTCGACCACCTGATCGGCATGGGCGCGCAGATCATCTTGTGCGATCCGCATCGGGTGGTGGTCGTCGGCCCGGCCAAACTGGTCGGCCAGCGCGTGCAGAGCCCAGACGTGCGCGCCGGCATGGCCTTGTTGATCGCGGCGTTGTGCGCTCAAGGGGTGACCACCATTCACAACGTGCGGCAAATCGACCGCGGCTACGAGCGCATTGAGCAAAAACTACAGGCGCTTGGAGCCAGAATTGAGCGATTTTCCGACGGAGCGTAAGCGCATTGGCGCCAGAGCAACAAACCGGCAATCGCGGGCCGTGGCCTAGGACCCAAGCCCCAGCACCGCATTGGGCAGCTCGCTGCAGATGGGCGGTTGATCGACCGGCAGTTCCTTGATCTGGGCAAGTGCTGAGGTAAGGAACTGTCCCAGAATAAGTCATTCTGGGACTGGTTCAGTTTGCTTGCCTTGTGGGTCGCTAAGCTCGCGTCCTGAAAGGCCGACTCGCCGCTCCTGTGTTGCCCAGATCGATCGAGTTATTTGGGGACAGTTCCTTAACAACTGTCCCAGAATAAGTCATTCTGGGACTGGTTCAGTTTGCTTGCCTTGTGGGTCGCTAAGCTCGCGTCCTGAAAGGCCGACTCGCCGCTCCTGTGTTGCCCAGATCGATCGAGTTATTTCAGGACAGTTCCTAAGTGGGGCAGCGGCGAGCCATGACCAAGCAAGAATCCGATCTGCGCAGGCAACTGGGCGCCGCCCGCCGGGTGGTGGTCAAGATTGGCTCCCAGGCGCTGTGCCAACCCGATGGGCGGCTGGATAGCCGAACTGTTGCGGGTTTATGTCAGGATCTCAACGCGTTGATCGATCAGGGTCGCCAGGTCGTGCTGGTGTCTTCTGGCGCAGTCGCCTCGGGCACGGGTGAGCTGGGCGCCCAGATCGTTGCGCAACTTGAGCTGGGCAAGCAGGCACTGGCGGCGATCGGCCAGCCCCTACTGATGGCGCGCTACCGCCAGGAATTTGCCATTGCCCACCGCCACGTAGCGCAAATCTTGTTGACCCATGGCGACTTGGCCGACCGCAGCCGCTTTCTGCACGCTCGACGGGTGATGGGCGAGTTGCTGGCCGCCGGCGTGGTGCCGATTATCAATGAAAACGACACGGTGGCGGTCGAGGAGCTCAAGTTTGGCGACAACGACCAATTGGCTGCCCAAGTCGCCCACGTCGTCGAAGCCGATGCGCTGGTGCTGTTGACCGAGGTCGAGGGCTTGTTTTCGGCCAACCCGCATACCGATGCCTCGGCGCGGCTGCTGCCGTGGGTAGGCGCGAGCGATCAGGTGGCGGTGGCGGCGGCTCAAACCGCAACTTCGGCGTTTGGCACCGGCGGGATGCGCAGCAAAGTTTTGGCGGCACAAAAGGCTGGCGCGGTCGGTATCGTCTCGGCCATCGGCTCCGGAAAGTCCCCGCAAGCGCTGCTGCGCCTGCTCAACGGTGAGCAAGTCGGCACGGTTTTTGCGCCGCCCGCTCGAAAATTGCAGGGCAAGCGATCGTGGATTGCGACTTCGGTGCGCGGCCGCGGCAGCTTGCACCTCGACAACGGGGCGGCGCTGGCGATCAGCGGCGGCGGCAAGAGCCTGTTGCCAGCCGGTGTCGTGCAAGTCACGGGCCATTTTGAGATCGGCGACGCCGTCGACTTGCTCGACCCTGAGGGCAAAGTGATCGCCAAAGGCCTAGTGCGCTACGCCAGCGCCGATGCGGCCAGCGTCTGCGGCCTGCGCAGCGAGCAAATCGTCCAATTGTTCGGGTGGTTGCCGGCCGGTGAGCTGGTTCATCGCGACGATCTGGTGGTGCTCTAAGGGCTCAAGCAAGATCAAGTCGATTTTGTACTTTGGCCCACTGCTTGCCTGGTTGGTCGCTAGGTAGAAACTCGGGGCGCGCCGCTCCGAACCCCGCGGGCACCGGAAAGCCCGGTCGCCTTGCAGTACGCTGAAAAGCTTCATTTATCGAGGGTGCAGCGCGTGGCGTGCTGCAACTAACTCGCGGCTTTGCAAGCCGACTCGACCCTCCGTTTTGAACGTGGACCGATCGGGTAATTCTTGCCTGGCCCCTAACCCATTTTCTGCGTATTTTCTAGTTGTTGCCTAGGAGCGTGTCGGAGTATTCCGACTCGCTCCTAGCGCCGTCTGGCTAGACGGCGGCAACTGTCTGAAACTGCACGAATTTGATTGGGCCAGTTCTCCGGGCAGTTCTTGGACAGTTGAGAATATCTGAATGGCTAGGACACTGTCAGATCGTAATAGATTCGATGTGTATAACCGGATAGACATTCAAAATGCGTTTGATTTCCGACAGGCTCCTAGGCTCGGCCGGCATTCGCTGCCCGCAGACGCGCCGCAATAATCAGCAAGCGCGCCGCCTGCACCACCGCCCCATCGGTGTCCCAGCTACTGGCCACCGTTTCGACCTTGGTCGAGCGACTAGGACTCGCCCGCGACTGGACCGGTGGCGCCCCAATCGGCACGATTTTGCCGCCGGCCCGTTCCAACCGCGGATCCCAAGCCGTGCCGACGGCTGCTTCGATTGCACGTATTAAAATCAAATAGTTAGCCGTCGAAGAGCCGGTCTTTTGCTCGCCGAGCCCGGCGTAGTCCAGACCTTGCGCGTCCAACCGCGCGATCACTTCCTGACCGTCCGGCGCTGCCGTTCGCGCCCAAACCAAGCAGAAAAACGCATGTTCCGTGCTGCGTTCTTGTTCCACTTCGACTTTCTTGCCGGCGATCGGCACGCCCATGGCCAAGCGCATCAAGCTCTGTTTCTTGGTGGTGGTGGTGGTGGTGGTGGCTTCCCCAAAGTCCGCCCGGCATGGCAGCGCCAAGCCAATGTCCGGCCAGCGAATCTGCACAGTTTCGCTGCGACTCACCAAGGTAATCCCACCCCGGTCCAAACGAAATGAGCGGGCAGGCCACACCACTGGACCCACTTCCAAAGCGGCGCGCGCGATCGGCCACGCTTGGGCCCCGACTTGGTGCAACGCGCTGGTCATGCTGCGAATTTCGCTGACAGCTTCTCGCCATGCCGGCACATAGGGCAGATTGCGCAACAAGGCTTGGCGGTGGTCATAAGCGGTTCCACCCAGCAGTTGCGCCAGCGCTTGCGCTGCGGCTCCGACCTGAGGGGGCGGCGGTACAATCAACAATCCGTACATGGTGCTCCTGTGCTCGACTTTAGCCTACACAGTCGGGCGGTCAACACTTTGTCGCGCCGCTGCGACCGCCGACGCAACCTAGGGCGCGCCGATCCCGAGTCGCGCCGAAAGCGGGGAATCGGGGGTCCATTTGGTCCTTGACGCCAACCCATTCCGCGTTCATTCTACTGCGCCGCGCCACGGCCTGCCTATGCGGCAGATCAGGCGCACCCACATGGGCCCATAGCTCAACGGTCAGAGCTGCCGGCTCATAACCGGCTGGTTCCTGGTTCGAATCCAGGTGGGCCCACTGTGCGCTCACCGGCGAAATCGCAAGTGCTTCTCGTTTCGCCGCTAACCGGCGTAGCGAACAGGAACCGGCGTAGCGAACAGGAACCGGCGTAGCGAACAGGAACCGGCGTAGCGAACAGGAACCGGCGTAGCGAACAGTAACTGGCGTTGCGAACAGTAACTGGCGTAGCGAACAGTAACTGGCGTAGCGAACAGTAACTGGCGTAGCGAACAGTAACTGGCGTAGCGAACAGTAACTGGCGTAGCGAACAGTAACTGGCGTTGCGAACAGTAACTGGCGTTGCGAACAGGGCGTTCCGCGAGTCCATCGATCACCAGCGCGCACGCAGCCGGGTCCAAGGCGAGGAAGCAATGCAAGCGAATACGGCCACCGCGACCAGTCCGCAAGAGATCATTAATGTCTTGCGTAAGTTGCAGACTCTGGACGACGAGGCGCGCGAAATCCGCAATCGACGCACGGAGCGCTTAGACCACTTGGAGCGCCTGCGCAAAGTGATCGCGCACATGCAACGCGAAATTGACGACAAGCGCGGCAAGCTGACCGAGGCCGAATCGTGGTACCGCACCAAGTCTGGCGAGCTCGATACCGACAAGGAGCGCTTGGTCAAGTCCAAGTCCAAGCTTAGCGGGGTGACGCGATCCAGGGAATACGTCGCCGTCAACAAAGAGCTTGATATTATTCGCAAAAATATTACAACCAAGGAAGACGACGTCGCCAAGTTGGTCGTCGCGATCGACGAATTCCGCGCGGCGATTGCCAAAGAAGAAGTCAAGTTTGCCGATTGGCGCACCGAAGCCGATCAGGCCGAGCGCGACAATCAGGCCAGCTTGGACACCATGGACGCCAAGATCGGCGAGGTCAACGTTCGACGATCGGCCGTTGCGGCGCAAGTCGACCCGGCGATCGTCAAGCGCTACCAGCGTATCGGCGCGGCTCGCGACGGCAAAGGCGTTGTTGAGATGGTCAACGACTCGTGCAGCGGCTGCAATATGGCGTTACAGCCCCGTTTTGCCGAGATGGTGTTGCGCGCGACGAGCCTAGTGCAGTGTCCGCACTGCGGCCGCTACCTGTTTGGCGACAGCGCCTTGCCGTCCAGCGCCCAAGCCTAGTCAGGCCCATGAGTGGCCCAAGCCAACTGTGGCTCACTCTGTACTCTTGACCACTTTGCGCGAGCCCTCCGCGCGCAATCCCACCGTTGCCAACGCGTCCGCGTATTCATTCCAGCGGCTGCCGTCGTGGGCGCGGATCCACTCAATGCGAACTTTCGGGCGGTCTTTGAACGCCTCGTAGCCGCCGATCACCAAGTCCAAATTGGCAATCGGCGCGCCGCCTTTGCGCTGCCAACCCTTGGCCTTCCAGGTCTTGGACCACTCGTTCAGGGTCTTGACGCACAAGTCGCTGTCCGAATAGATCACGGCCTCGGAGTCGGCCGGCAAGTAATCGAGCGCGCGAATAATCGCAGTCATTTCCATGCGGTTATTGGTGGTTTCGCGGTCGCCGCCGTAGGCCTTTTTGATAATCTCGCCATCGATCACGTGCACAAACCCCCAACCGCCGGGTCCCGGATTGGGCTCGCAGCCGCCGTCGGTAAACACCCCAGTCGACGGGCCTCCTGGGTATTTTTCCAGCGCTTCCTCGGGCGTCAGGACTTCGCGAGTGGGCAAACCACGGCCAAATGTGCGACTGCCCGCGGCGTGACCCGGAGGCAAGCGGCGCGGCACCACAGGTCCAGTTGGCGCTGCGGGCTCCTCTGCCACCGTGGGGCGACTATCGGCGCTGCCTGTGCCCGCGGGCTTGCCGCGCGAAAACGAAGTGAACGAGTTGCCGCGCGCCGCATTCTTGCGATGGGCGATGCAAAACCGCGGCTTCCAGCCCGGGTACTTGTCAAGGGTTTCTTGAACTACTTCAAATGGTTTGTTGCAAGAGGCGCAAATAAACTGTGGCATGGGCTCGCTTGAGGTACAGGCCCGGAGCAGGCCGGTGAGACGGAGTGACTGAAAGTATAAGATCCCAATTATTTTGACATTTCTGCATTGCGCGCTTTCAACGCCTTGAGCGTCCTCAAGGTGGCCCCCAGCCCGCCACTCTGCTGGCGCGCAACCAATATCCGCATTAAATCGACCATTTTGTCGCCATAGGGATACCACCACGGCTCGATCGCTTTGCTGCTGTCGACAACGACCAGCCGTGGCCGGGTCATGTGTGACAGGGCATCGGGCGAGTTGGTCACTCCGGTGCCGGAATCGCCGACCCCAGTCCAAGGCAAGTCAGGCAAAGCCCCTGAAAAACTGTGGTTATTGATCCAAACCATCCCAGTCTTGACTTTGGATGCCACCGCCAGCGCCCGCTCCGGATTGCCACCCCACACCGAGGCGCCCAGGCCATAGCGACTGTCGTTGGCCAGCGCGATCAGGGCTTCGTCGTCGGGGCCTTGGGCCAGCACGGCGATCGGACCAAACGACTCATCGGTCCACGCCGGTGCGTCGGTGGGCACTTGGGTCAGCAGAATCGGCGCCAGCGGGCGGTCGGCATCCACGCTGCCGCCGGTGAGCACCGTTGCGCCGCGGGCGATGGCATCAGCCAGCTGGGCGGAAACGATGCCGCGCTGCATCGGGGTGACCAGCTCAGGGACATCGCGCCCCGCGCGCTCCATCGCCGCAATGAGCTTGGGTACAAAAACATGCGCGATGCTCTTGTGTACCGCAACGCGCTCAATTCCAGAACAATTTTGACCAGCGTTGGTCAAGATCCCCCATGCGACCCCAGCCGCGGTGCGCTCGATGTCGCAGTCGTCGAGCACGATGGCGCAGTCTTTGCCGCCCAATTCCAACTCGCACGGGATTCCGCGTTCGGCACAGGCCACCGCCACCTTGCGCCCGGTGCGCGTCGAACCGGTGAACACCACCAGATCCGGCTGGGCCTGCACCAGCGCGGCACCGGCTGCACCGTCGCCCTCAACGACCCCCACAATGTCGCCCAACACCGCATGTAGTCGGTCAATCAGCCACTTACCGGTGCGCGGCGTCACTTCGGACGGCTTGAGCACCACCCCGTTGCCGGCCAAAAGCGCAGGCACAAGGGTGCGCATCGGCAGCGACACTGGATAATTCCACGGCGAAATGCAGGCCACGACCCCACGCGGCACCCGGTAGACTTTGGCCTTCTTTCCCGGCATTTCCAGTGAAGGAATCAGGCCTTTGCGCGGCTCCAGCTGTGCCGGTCCGTACTTGCACCAATAGGCGAACAGATCGCCAACGCCCAATACTTCGCTGCTGTACGATTCCGCCAGCGGTTTGTGGGTTTCAGTGACGATTAACTGCGCCAATTCCTCGGCTTGGCTCAGCAGCGCCGCGCTCGCCTGGCGCAGGCGCGCGACCCGTTCCGCAACGGATAGCAAAGCCCAGCCCACTTGAGCCGCGCGCACCCGTTGCACGACGGCGACGGCAGCCATGGCACTACCAGAGTCGGCAGGGGTCGGGTCGGTTGACATGGTGGTGATCTCCAAAATAAGGTGCGCATGGGCCGCAGGTGCGGTGCCCGACGGTGAAGTGCTCGACGGTGAAGTGCTCGACGGTGAAGTGCTCGACGGTGAAGTGCTCGACGGTGAAGTGCTCGACGGTGCTGGGCCCAGACCCGCTGGGCCCACAGTGCGAGCGGACGGCGCGGCGGGCGCTGAATACGGCAAAATGCCTTTTGGCGCCAGTGCTGGCCCTGTGTTCAGCCAATACTGGGCCTGTGTGCAGCGAACACTGGGCCTGTGTGCATTGAATACTGGGCCTGTGTGCATTGAATACTGGGCCTGTGTGCATTGAATACTGGGCCTGTGTGCATTGAATACTGGGTCTGTGTGCATTGAATACTGGGTCTGTGTGCATTGAATACTGGGTCTGTGTGCATTGAATACTGGGCCTGTGTGCAGCGAACACTGGGCCTGTGTGCAGCGAACACTGGGCCTGCCTCCAGCGAATACTAGCCCTGTGTGCAGCGAACACTGGGCCTGCCTCCAGCGAATACTAGCCCTGTGTGCAGCGAATACTGGCCAAGGTCGGCGGACCCAAACGCAACAAACGGGGTTCGACGGTGTGGGTCGCCTTGCTGCATGACGCTGTAGACGCGGCTTTTCCAACGACGAGCCGTCTGCCCGGGATCGATGCGGCAACGGCCAAGCCCTACTTGCGCCAACTGCTCCGGCAAGCCCCCTGGACGTTGTGGTTCGGCGCGGTCGGTAGCGCGCTGGCTTTTCAAATCCTGCCCATTTTGACGGTGTTCTGGCCATTGCCCGCATGTGTGCTGCCGGCGAGTGTTCGCGACCGCCACGCCAATGCGCTAGCCAACCATCGCCTCTACCTAGTGCGAATGACCATGGTCATGATCAAAACCATCGGCGGTCTGTGGTGGGGTGCTGCACCCCAAGTGCGCGACAAGCTGGGCATCCCGCGCTACGCGGCCGATCCGCAAACCGTGCGCGACGATCAATTCCGGTCAACGCCTCAAGCCCAGTTGACGGCGAAACCATGAGCATCGGCCAGCACCTGACTTTTCGCGGCGGCCCCAACCTCGAATTGGATTGCGATTACCTTGTCGTAGGCAGCGGAGCGGGTGGGGCCTCGGCGGCAATCAGTTTGGCTCGCGCCGGGTTGCGCGTCATAGTCGCCGAAGCCGGTCCATGGCGCGACCCCGAGGACTACCCGTGGACCATGCTCGGCACCATGCGCGACATGTTTACGGATTGGGGCACGCTGGTCGCCACCGGCGAGTCGATTATCCCCGTAGTGCAGGCCAGTTTGGTCGGCGGAACTCCGGTGATCAACAGCGCAATCGTAGTCCGTACCCCCGGCGATGTGCTCGACAACTGGCGCGACGAGCACGGTCTCGGCGATAGTTTTACTGAAAATGCCATCGGCGCCGCCCAAGACCGCATCGAGCGTGAACTGCAGATCCAGCAAACCGACTGGCGCATCGCCGGCAACGTCGCCGACTTCATGTTGCGCGGGCTCAACGGTATGGGCGTCGACACCCACAAGATCACCCGCAACGTGGCCGGCTGCAAGGGCGCCATGCAATGCCTGCAAGGCTGTCGCAACCGCAGCAAGCAGACCGCCAACATGCTGTGGATGCGTGAATTAATTGCCGAACACGGCGGCACCGTCTTGTCGTGTGCGCCGGTTTCCAAAGTCACCGTGGCGGCTGGGCACGCCACTGGTGCCGTCGGCCGCTTTGTGGAACCGCTGAGCCGCCGCTGTGGCTCACGCTTCACGGTGCGCGCTAGCCGTGGCGTGGTTTTGGCCGCGTCGGCCACCGGAACCGGGCCGTTGTTGCAGCGTTCCGGGGTGAGGTTGCCCGCAATAGGCAAGTATTTTCGGGGCCATCCGGGCGCAGGCGTCGTCGGCGTCTACCCACACGCCATGGACCCGCACACCGGACCCAGTCAGGCCACTGCCTCTACCCACCATCGGCTGGATCAGGGCATCAAGCTTGAATCACTGTCGTTGCCCCTCGAGTTGTTTGCAGCCCGTGTGGGCGGCTCGGGTCGCGTGCTAGTCGACAAATTGGCCGACACCCGCAACTGCGCCATGTGGGTCACTGCCGTGCGCGCCGAGGCCACGGGCCACGTCCGCCAAACGTGGTGGGGTGGCAAAGCGGTCCACTACGTGCCGACCCAACGCGACCTGCAGCGGTTGCGGTTTGGCACAAAACTGTTGGCGAAAGCGCACTTTGAAATGGGTGCGCTCAAGGTGTGGCCCGGAATCGCCGGCTTGCCCGCTGAACTGGGCCGCGACGATCTGGCCTGCCTCGACACGGCGCCGCTGGACAATCGGGCGTGGACTTGGGTTTTGTCGCACTTGTTTGGCGGCGCTGTGCTCGGTCGCTCCGCCGACACCGCCGTGGTCGGCCCGGACTTGCACGTCTTCGGCGTGCGCAACTTGCACGTGGTCGATGCCGCGGCGCTGCCAACTACACTCGGGGTCAATCCGCAGCACACGATCATGGCTGTGGCGGCCGTGACCGCGGACACGCTCGCTCGTCGCCAATAAGCCAACAATTGCAGCATTGCGAGGCGTGCTATTTAGTTTCATATCGTTGGACCACGGATCAGCGTGCGACCGTGCATTTAGTTAGGTGTTTCATACATATATGCCGCCCCGCGCAACAAATGCGCCGGTGAGTCGTGCCCAAAATTTGCGATCGACTACGGGGCTATGCCAAGATGGAGCCTTGCGAGGCTGGGCCTTGCGCATTGCGCCTAATTGGGTTGCGTCTCGCAAAATGTCAGGCTAGTCGAGTCAGCTTCAAGGCGCCCACAGGCGCCCACAGGCGCCCACAGGCGCGCAGTGCGATGCCGTGCGATGCTGTGCGATGCTGTGCGATGCTGTGCGATGCCGTGCGAATTGGAAGCTTTTGAGGGGGATTGATTGCGCAACACAGAATCTCCCTCGCCTCGTCTCGCCATTGCCCTCGCTGACTCCCCATCGCATTCGGGCGCCCAACCGCTCGACATGGCTGCCAAATCTGGCCGCAACGACGCCACAATGATCGTTGCTCGTTTCGCCACCCGCCGCGTAGTCGGCCTGTTCGCAGCCTTCGGCGTCGGCCTATTCGCGGCCTGCGGCGAAGAAATTGGCGTCGATACCGCTGCCGCCGATGCCAGTGCGTCCGCGCAAACCGACACCGCCGTCGCTGAAACAGCCGAGCCCGTCGACACCATGACCGTCGGCAACGACACTGTGGTTGCGCTTGACCTAGCGAATGGTGGCGATGCCGCCGCCGCCTGCCCCGGAGCTCCAGGCTGTGCGTGCAAGGAAGCCAAGGACTGTGACGGCGGATTCTGCATCACCACGGCCAAAGGCCAAGTGTGCGCCAAGAAGTGCTCGAGCAACGAATGTGCCGCCGACGAAAAATGCGTCCAAGCCGGCACCGCCGACGTGATCAACATCTGCGTACCGAAATACGCGTTGCTGTGCAATCCGTGCAGCGCCAATAGCCAGTGCCAAAATCAGGCCAATCCTGAAGCCAAATGCATCGATGGCGGCAACAACGGCGCATTTTGCGGCAACGCGTGCGCTGGCGATAGCGACTGTGCACAAACCTATACCTGCAGCGATGTCAAAGACATCGGTGGCGCCGCGACCAAGCAATGTGTGCCCAAAACTAGCGCCGCCTGTAGCTGCAATGCCTACGCCATCGCCCAACAGTTGAGCACCAAATGTTTTGTGGCCACCGGTGACGGCAAATGCGAAGGCAAGCGTACCTGTTTGGCCGCGGCGGCCCCTGGGGCACCCGCTGGCGGCGGGCTGTCGGCGTGCTTGGCGCCTGACGTCAAAGCCGAAGAGTGCAATGGCAAGGACGACGATTGCGACGGTCAAACCGACGAAGCAACCTGCTCCGACAACTCAGTGTGTACCGACGACCTGTGTGACAAGGCGGCTGGCTGCAAGAACCCGAACAATACCGCGGTATGTACCGATGACACCGTGTGCACCGAGGGCGACAAGTGCGCCAACGGCAAGTGCGTGGCTGGTGTAGCGCTGGTGTGCACCGACAAAAATTCTTGCACCAAAGACAGTTGCGATGCCAAAACCGGTTGCCAATTCACCAACGACGACCTGGCCGTGTGCAACTCCGACGACAACCCGTGCACCCTAAATGATGCGTGCAAAGCCGGCGCCTGCGTGGCCGGTGCCGCCAAAGCCTGCACCAACGAAGATCCGTGTTTGCAAGGCAAGTGCGACATTGCTGACGGTTCATGCAAGTACAAGTTTCAAGCCGATAGCGCCTGCAACGACGGCAATCCCTGTACCGTCAATGAAAAATGCGCGACCGATGCCTGCAAGGGTGCCGCCTTGTCTTGCGACGATAAAAACACATGTACTTCCGACAGTTGCGATCCGAAATCGGGATGCATTCACACTCATGTGGCCGGCGCTTGCGACGATGAGAACAAGTGCACCGACAAAGACGCCTGCGCAGACGGCAAGTGCAAAGGCACCGCGGTCGACGTGGTGGCGGCGTGTGACGACAAGAATCCTTGCACTACCGACACTTGCGACATCGCCAAAGGCTGTCAGGCCACCGCGGCCACTGGCGCCAAGTGTGACGACGGCAATTTGTGCACCGAGGGCGATGCCTGCAAAAACGGCAAGTGCGCCGCCGACGTCAACAATTGCGCATGTCAGGCCGACAGCGAATGCAAAGACGACGGCAATCTGTGCAATGGCTCCGTCTACTGCGACAAAGCCAAGCAACCCTTCGTGTGCAAAGTCAAAGAAAGCACCATTGTCGCCTGTGACACCAGCCTAAATGGCGAATGTCAAATCAACGAATGCGACCCCGCCACCGGCAAGTGCGGATTTGCCAAGAAGCCCGATTTTCTGCCGTGCAACGCCGATAGCAGTCTGTGTACGGTCGGCGACGTTTGCGCCGACGGCAAGTGCAAACCCGGCGCGGTCCAGACCTGCGATGACAAGAATCCGTGCACCGACGATTCGTGCGATGCCAAATTGGGCTGTCTTTTCAAGGCAAATACCACGCCATGCAATGCAGATGACAACCTGTGCTCCGAAAACGACACCTGCGCCCTGGGGTCGTGCGTCGCTGGCAAGGCCAAGGCCTGCGATTCCGGCGATCAGTGCTACACCGGTAAGTGTTCGATTATTGATGGAAAATGCAAATATTTGCCAGCCAACGGCGCCCCGTGCAACGACAGCAATCCGTGTACGCTCAATGATGCGTGTGCCAGCGATAATTGCAGCGGCAGCGCCGCCAATTGTGACGACAAGAACCCGTGCACCGGCGACGCCTGCGACAGCAAGACCGGCTGTGTTCACAACCCGGTGCCCGCCAACTGCGACGACAGCAACAAGTGCACCGTCAGCGACGCCTGCAAAGACGGCAAGTGCGGCGGCGCGCCCATCGATGCCAGCAAGGTCTGCAACGACGACAACGCGTGCACCAACGACGCTTGCGATGTGATCACCGGCTGCGTCAACAAGGGGACGTCAGGCGCCGCGTGCGACGACGGCAACACGTGCACGCAAAACGATCTGTGCGAAAGCGGCAAATGCGCCCCCGGCAACAATACTTGCTCGTGTCAGGCCGACGCCGATTGCAAGGACGACGGCAACCTGTGCAATGGGGTCTTGTTCTGTGACAAGGCCAAGCTACCCTATCAATGCAAAATCAAAGCAGATTCGGTCATTTCCTGCGACGATTCTTTGAATACTCAATGCAGCAAGGTCGCCTGTGACCCGATCCAAGGCAAGTGCATTGTGACCAACAGCGTCGACGGCGCTGCCTGTGACGCCGACAAGAACGCCTGCACCGATGGTGACGCCTGCAAAACTGGCAAATGTGATGCCGGCGCGCTCAAGAAGTGCGACGACAAGAACGAGTGCACCGACGACAGTTGCGACGCGAGCGCTGGTTGCAAGTTCGTTAATAATTCTGCGGCTTGTGATGCCGACTCCAACCAATGCACGCAGGCAGACAAGTGCGCGTCTGGGGCCTGCGGAGCCGGCGCGGTCAAGAAGTGCGACGACTCTCAGCCGTGCACTCAGGACAGCTGCGACACCAAGATCGGCAACTGTTTGTACACTCCGATTCAAACCACCTGTTCAGACAACAATATTTGCACCACTGGCGACGCCTGCGGCACCGGCGCCACTGGGGTCTACGCCTGCTTGGCCGGCAAATCCGTGGTCTGCGACGACAAGAATCCGTGCACCATCGATCTGTGCGACGCGCAAAAAGGCTGCCAATACATTGTCGATGCCTCGGTGACGAGCAGTTGCTACACCGGGCCCAGCGGCACCGTCGGCAAAGGTCAGTGCAAGGCTGGAAAGCAGACCTGCGATGCGAACGGCGTCCTTGGCAAGTGCGCCAACGAGGTCCTGCCGGCAGCCAAAGAGTTGTGCAACGGCATCGACGACAACTGCGACACCACCACCGATGAGGGCTGCGCGCCGACCGCATTTGCCGCTCGCATCGCCAACGGCGTGGTGTCCGGCCCCGCCGGCAAAGACTCCGTGCGCACGCTTATTGGCGGTTCAGTGGTGATCGGCCCCACAGGTGGCAGCCAAAACACCACGGCAAACATGGGTTTCTACGCCTGGATTCGCAAGATCATGGGCCTGTGAGCGTGGGTTTGAACTCCCAGCGCCAGCAAGTGCCGCGGCATTGTCTGGAGGATATCGCGATGAGTAGTAAGCAGTTAGCCCTCAGCGTTCTGGCCGCCGCCGCAGCCGTTGTGGTCAGTATTGCACCGACCCTTGCAGCCGTACCGACCACAGCGGCGGTGGAAGGCGTCTTGTCCTCTTCTGGAGGCGGACCGGCCGCCGACGGTGGCTACGCGGTGGTGTTTGCGATCTATACCGATGCCGCCGGGGGCACTGCAGTGTGGACCGAATCCGCATCCATCACCGCCAAGGGCGGCCAGTTCACTTGGCAACTGGGCAGCAAGACTGCCCTTTCACCGAGCGGCCTCAATCTGAAAACCGCATGGCTCGGAGTGGCCATTGGCACCGATCCCGAATTGCCGCGCCAGCCGATCGGTGCTGCGTTGTTTGCGCAACGCGCCGCCATTGCCGAAGCCCTCGACTGTTCGGGGTGCATCAAAGCGACGGCAATCGATGCCAGTGTTTTGCAACCCTATGCCAAGTCTACTGATTTGGGCAACTACGCCAAAGCCGCCGACTTGAGCGGCTACGCCAAAGCCACCGATTTGGGCAGCTACGCCAAGGCGAGCGATCTGGATGCCTACGCCAAAGTGGCCTCCTTGGCCGCCGTAGCAGCAAGCGGCAACTATAAGGATCTCAAGGACAAGCCCGCATACGCCGACGTCGCCAACACGGGCGCCTACGGCGACCTCACCGGCAAGCCCGTGCTGGCCAAGGTGGGCGCAGCCTGCGGCACCGGGCTGGTCCTTAATGGCCTTAAGGCCGACGGGGCACTCGACTGCGGCCCGCTGCAAGTGCCGCCCGACTACATCGACGAGATCTCCAACGGCATGATCTGGAATCAGTTTATCGATACGTTTGCCGGCGGTAGCAATATCATCATCCCAGACGGCAACGGTGCTGGCATTTCGAACTCGCTGGCGTTTCCCGATTTTGGCGTAGCCCAAGCGATTTGGATCGACGTCGACTTGATCAACTCGGACGTCGCCACTCTGACGATCGAGTTGTTCGGTCCAGGCATGAGTGCGCCCTATGTGCTGTACAGTAAAGGCAAAACGGGGCAAGCCCTGAAGACCGCCTTCAACAAGGACACCGCCATTGCTGCGGGCGACATCAACAAGGACTGGATCGGCAAGAATATCAAGGGCAACTGGTCGATCACCGTTAAAGACCCGCTGGACAATCAACTCAACATCGCGGACGACGGCAAGTTCTCGTGGGCCATTGGTATTCAGACCTTGTCGACCAAGAAAATCCAGATCAAAGGCAACATGATTGTCGATGGCAAGATCTGGGGCACCACCATCTGTGGCAACGGCGTCCTCGAAAAAGGCGAGCAGTGTGACGATGGCAACGCGCTAGAAGGCGACGGCTGCTCTGCTCAATGCGACGCCGCCAAAGCCCTTAAAACCTGTGCAGCGATCCTAGCGGCCGACGCCAAGGCCAAGACCGGCTGGTACACCATCGACATTGACGGGCCTACCGGCTCGACGGCGGCCAAGACGGTGGTGTGCGACATGACCACCGACGGTGGCGGCTGGACCCGGTTTTGGCATTTTGTCGATCCCGACGGCATCACCGGCGAACGCCAAGCCGACTGGGATGACGCGATGAGCTTTGCGGCCGCCGGTGGCATCAAGCAGTGGCTGGTCAAGACCTACTTGGAGCCCAACTTGAACACGGGCGTCGGCAGCGCCTACCACAACGCTTGGATCCTCAACCTGACCGCCAGCAAACAGGGGCACGGCTTCAGCTACTTTCGGCATTCCGAGCAAAACGCGAACAATATCCATCGTTACAACGGCCCTGGCCTGGTCGACAGCGCCAAGCTGCTGCCCAACTCAAATTGCACCGCTTGGCACGGCAGTTTCAATAACGGCGCCTATTTATGGGGCGAACATCGGTGGGCTGACACCTGGTCGGTCGGCTGGTGGTGGATGAGCCACTGCGGCTCGCCGTCGTACCACATGCTCATTATCCACCACGACTACGACTACGGCGCCAACTATGGGCGCCAGCAGCACTTGATCGGCACCGACAAATCACCTGGTGGCAATCATGGCGGCTACGACGAGGACGGCGGCGCGTATGAGTTCTTCTTCAAATAGACCAGATCTAAACAGATTTCGTCGCTGTACGACGTTTGCTGCCTGAACCTGACAGCGCTGCCTACCTGATCGTGTTCCCTACCTAACCGTGTTACTTGTGCCTAACCGTGTTACTTGTGCCTAACCGTGTTACTTGTGCCTAACCGTGTAACTTGTCCAGTGTCGCCACCGAAAACTACAGAGGCTTCGATGAATCGTTCCTTAACTCACCTGCTCCGGCCGTTTCACTTGGGCTTTGCTGTCGCAATGGCCCTTAGCGTCGGCGTCGCCATGACCAGTGCTGAGGCCGTGGCCGCTGTCCCGGTCACCGCATCCCTCGAAGGCGCGTTGATGTCCACAGGCGGCGGACCTGCTGCCGATGGCCAGTATCAAGTCACGTTTGCCATTTACTCCCAGCAGTCTGGTGGCAATGCAGTTTGGACTGAATCGGCAACGCTGAGCGCCAAGGGCGGCCAGTTTAGCTGGCAACTCGGCACCAAAACGCCGCTGTCTGCAGCGGGGTTAGACTTGGCCACCGCTTGGTTTGGGCTGCAAATCGGCTCTGATCCGGAATTGCCGCGGCAACCGGTCGGCTCCAGCTTGTATGCCCTACGGGCGGCCATTGCTGAAAACATCGCGTGTTCAGGGTGCATCAAGGTCGGCGCGCTCGACCCAGGGGTCCTCAGTGCCTACGCCAAGGCAGCGGATTTGAGTGCCTATGCCAAGGCCTCTGATCTGGGCAACTATGCCAAGACCACCGACTTGGGCAACTACGCCAAGACCAGCGACTTGAACAATTACGTCAAGGCAGCTTCGCTGGCGCTGGTCGCCGGATCGGGAAGTTTTAATGA
>SHZD01000009.1 GCA_009692465.1 Myxococcales bacterium | reverse complement strand
AGCCGGGGCTAGGATCGCACGGCCCAGCCGGGGCTAGGATCTCACGGCCCAGCCGGGGCTAGGATCGCACGGCCCAGCCGGGGCTAGGATCTCACGGCCCAGCCGGGGCTAGGATCTCACGGCCCAGCCGGGGCTAAGTTCCCTAGGTGCTGGGATCGGGTTTGCCCACTGCTCGCAAAGAATTGCCAAGGATCTTCTAATGTTGGATGTGTTCCGTCGTCACAGTAAGTCAACGCTGATCTACGTGCTGTTCGGCATGCTGATTGCTGTGTTCGTGCTGACTTTCAACACTGCATCGCAGATCGGCAGCCCAGCAGGCGGCGACGCTGAAGTGATGGCCGAAGTGGCCGGGGTGGCCATCGACGGCTCGACGCTGCAGCTGGCCATGATGCTGTCGAGCGACCCTCCGCCGCCCAGCGCCGACAAGTTTGAAAAGCTTCAGGCCGAGCAACTGTATGAAAAGACGCGATTGCGCTACAGCGGCGGCTACCCTGAGACCACCGCGCTGGTGCCACATGCTGGCACGCCATCGGCAATCAAGGCCGAAAAGGTGATGGCTGAGCTGGTCGAAGGCGTGCTGGTCGCCAACGACGCCAAAAAGTACGGGCTCAGTGTCAGTGCCACCGAATTGGCTAAGCGCGTCGTGGCGTTGCAGCGCGTTTTTGGTCAGGACTTGGTCGATGAAGCCGGTAACTTTGTGCCGCGCAAATACGACGAGTTTGTGCGCTATCGCCTGCAGACCTCCAAGGCAGCGCTCGAAGAGTTCTTGCGCCGCGAGATCTTGCGCGACAAGATGGCCCAAATCGTGACCCAAGGCATCGTCGCCTCACCGCAGGAAATCGACGCCCTGTATGCCGCTGACACCGATCGGCCGCGTCTCGAAGTCCTGACCCTGGACGCCGCCGCGGCCGCCAAGGCCGTCACGGTGACTGACGCCGAGGCCCACGCGTGGGCGCCCAGCCACGCCGAAGCGATCGCCGCTGAGTACGCGGCGCAGGCGTCCAAATACAAGATCGCTGAAAAATACAATATTCGCGGGATTCTGCTGGCGGCCGCCAACGCCGAAGACGAGACCGACGACGCCAAAAAGAAAGAAGCCGCCGACCAGCGTGCCGCCAAACGGGGTGCAGCTGAGGCGATCAAGGCCGATCTGGCCAAGGCCTGGGCCGGTGAAATCAAGTTGGCAGCGGTGCCGCCCAAGTCCGACGACGCCGATAAGCCAGTAGAAGCGGTCGGCGAGCCTAAAACTGCCACTGAAGTGAGCGGCGATGAACGCACTGCGCGGCTGTTGCATCACTTTAGCCAAGTGGCGACCGACAAGACCGAAGACAGCATCTACAAGGACGCTGGCGGCAAATACGTTGAAGATTATGACGGTGACAAGCTGGAGCGGCAGCCCTTTGGGCCGGCAGTCAAGCTGGCCGTGGCGGCGGCGAAGGAATTGGAACTGGTCGGGCCGGTTGAAGGCAAAAAGGGCTGGTGGGTGTTGGTGGTGGAGAAGAAGATCGCGGGCAAGGAGACCCCGCTGGACGCCGCCCGCGATGAGATTGCCAAGGGTCTGATCGCCAAGGAAAAAGCCGAGAAAAACCTGGACAGCATTGCCAACGCGGTCCAACAGGCGGCGCAGGCGACCCCGACGACCGCGCTGGGCGATGTTGTCAAAAAATGGTGTAAAGACCGCGGTTTGGCCGAAGATGCCCTGATGGTGAATGAGACCCCGCCGTTGGGCAAAAGCCCGATGGAATCGCTCAACGATTTTTCGGCTTTGTTCGGTAGCGCGCCCAAGCTGGATGATCCCGACGCAGTGCCCGGTGTGGGCCGCCATGCCGAAATGGCCAAGGCCGCAACGCAGCTCAAGGCAGCGGCGCCGATTGCCAAGCAAGTGTTCAGTTCTGAGGACAAGAAATCGCGCTATGTGGTGCGTTTGGCCAACGCCAGGCCGGCCGACGCCAAGGCGGACGCCAAGCAAAAGGACTCGCTGGCCAAGACCTTAACCAGCATGCGGCGGGTCGAGGCCTACCGAGCCTACGCGATTAAGCTCAATCAGTTGGCCACCAAGGCTGGCGCCATCAAGACCACCGCTGCCTTTGCGCTCAAGGTCAAGGAAGAAAAGGCGCGGCTGGCTGATCAGATCAAGGCTGCCGCCCCGACCACGCCTGAGGCGACCGGTGCAATGCCTGCCGGTATGCCATCGGCAATGCCCGCGGGTATGCAACTCAATGTCGGCGGCAAGCCCCTCGAGGTCAAGCTCGATAAGCCCGAGCCAGGACCTGCCGCACCTCCCGCGCCGAGCGCCGCTGCGCCCGCCCCTGCCCCTGCCCCTGCCCCTGCCCCTGCCGCGGCCCCTGCCCCTGCCGCGGCCCCTGCCCCGGCGGCAGCGCCCGCTGGCCCTGGCGCCAATGGCCCCGCCAAATAGACGAGCGCACGCCCAGCCGCGCCAGCAGCCGGCCTCCGGTTCGAGCGCAGATCGACCCTTCGATCCCGATGACATCCGCACCTATCTGCTAGACGGCCAGGCCGAAGACGTCTACGCCTTAGAGCCCGCTGATCAAGCGTTGCCGGGCGAACTCGCCGACGACCTGCCCGCCAGCGAATTCGAGTTCAGCGCGCGCTTGCAGACGGCGCCCGATCGCCCCGGCGTCTATCTGATGCGCGATCGGCGCGGCCACATCGTGTATGTCGGCAAAGCTGCCAGTCTCAAGGCTAGGCTGCGTCAGTACGCTACTGGGCAGGATGAACGCTTTTTTGTCGAGCACTTGCGCGCTATCTTGGGCGGCATCGATCTGGTGGTGACCGCCACCGCCAAGGAAGCGCTGCTGCTCGAAAATGAACTGATCAAAAAACACCAGCCAGCGTTCAACATCAAACTCAAGGACGATAAGCGTTTCTTGCACTTGCGCCTTGATCCGGCGCAGCAATTCGCCCGTTTGCAGGTGGTGCGCCGGCCCATTCGCGATGGCGCCCAGTACTTTGGGCCGTATGCGTCGGCGAGTTCGGCTCGGCAAGCGCTGGGTCAAATCAATCGCCATTTTCAGTTGCGCACTTGTCCCGACAGCATTTTTGCCAATCGCACCCGGCCGTGTTTGGAGTTTCAAATCCACCGCTGCTTGGGCCCGTGTACGCTGCCCGTCGATCCCGCCGAGTATGCTGGTCACGTTCGCGATGTATCGCTGTTTTTGTCTGGTCGGCGCAGCGAGCTCGTCGGCCGCCTCAAAGAGCGCATGGCCACCGCCGCCGAGCACGAGCACTTTGAGCGCGCGGCGCGCTACCGCGACCAGATCAAAGCATTGCAAACGAGCCTAGAAGTCCAAAATACCGTGCTGCTCGATGAACCGCGATCATTTGACGTCGTCGGCTTGTACCGCCAGGGCGCGCGGGTATGCGTGGCGGTGCTGCATTTTCGCCAAGGGGTGCTGCTGGGCAGTCAGGGCTATGTGCTCAAAGATCAGCATTGGAGTGACGGCGAAGTCATCGCTGGCTTCTTGCAAGTGACCTACGACCGCGGTCGCGGCGTGCCGGACGAAGTGGTGGTGCCGGTCGCGGTTGACCAAGCCGAGATCGTCAGTGAGTGGCTTACGGATTTGCGCAAGCAGCGCATGGTGTTGCAGGGCCAGACCCCGCAGCGGGGCAGCGTCGACATCGTGTGTCCTCAGCGGGGGCCCAAGCTGCGGCTAGTGGAACTGGCCGCCGAAAATGCCCAGCAGGTTTTCGACGACCAAGTGCAGTCCGCCCAGCGGCAGCAGGCGACGCTAGTGGCCCTGCACAAGAATCTGCATTTGCGCCGCCTGCCACAGCGCATTGAATGTTATGATATTTCTAATATTTCAGGCACCGATCCGACCGGTTCAATGGCGGTCGCCATCGGTGGCGACTTGGCGTCGGCTCAACAGCGCACCTTTGCGGTGCGGTCGTTGGATACACCTAATGATTTTGAAATGATGCGCGAAGTGCTGACCCGACGCTTGGAGCGCGCCAAGTCCTCTGGCTGGCCGCTGCCCGACCTCATCGTGGTCGACGGCGGCAAGGGTCAACTCAAGGTCGCAGAAGTGGTATTGGACGAATTAGGGCTGCTTGATGCGATCGACGTCGTCGGCCTAGCCAAAGCGCGAACCGTGGCCAGCGATGACCACGGTCCGAGCGCCGCGTCGCCGGAGCGGGTTTTTCTGCGCGGCATCAAAAATCCAGTGGTGCTGCCGCAAAACAGTAACGAGATCTACTTGTTGACCCGGTTGCGCGACGAAGCCCATCGTCTGGCGATCGGTGCCCATCGCAAGCGCCGGGCCAAGCGGGCCTTGCACTCCAAGTTGGATGGAATTATCGGGGTCGGTCCAGCCAAGAAAACGGCGTTGCTGGCCGCTTTCGGTTCACTGCGCGGCGTCGCAACCGCCGACCCCGCTGCGGTGGCGGCAGTTGCGGGGATCGGTCCTGAGTTGGCACGGCGGATTGGCGTAGTGCTAGCCAGCGGCCCAGATTCTGGCGGCGCTGGCCCCAAATCGCAGTAGGCTCAGGCTCCTACCCGCCAGTAATGACGTCGCCGGAGCCTTCGACCATCTGGCCGCTGCCGCCGCAGTGGGTAT
Organism: Myxococcales bacterium; assembly: GCA_009692465.1. Lineage (GTDB taxonomy): Bacteria > Myxococcota_A > UBA9042 > UBA9042 > UBA9042 > SXRM01. Next base: position 50,106 of record SHZD01000009.1, on the reverse strand, counting down.
CTTTGTCACCCAAGCGGTGGGCGGCCTTCTTGTTGATGAACACGGTTCCCGAGCCTTTGGCAGCAGTCCACGTATTGGGACCGCAACATGCGGCGTGAATGCCGGGGTCGCCCACCCGCAACGCTGCGCGGCTGTTGACATTGACGTCAGGCGAGCCGGCGACAGCTGGACCGATGGCTGGATGGGGGCACGCGGGGCAACCGTGGGCATCCGCAGGCACTTGCGATTTGTCTCCTAGACGGCTTTGGGCGGGCATGGTCAACTCCGTGGCCGACGGGCAAAAGCGGTCGCGCACACCAGCCAAACTAGCGCCGTCGCGCGGTACTGGCAAGGGCGATACAAGGCCCCTGCCGACAATTGGGGGTTTGGTTACCCCAGTTTGGCCTGCCCGCCCTGCTGCTCGTCGGCACCATTGTCCGCGCGCACCCGGCTGCGTTCGCCGCTGCGTTGGGTAATCAGGCGGGCGCCGCGCGTGTAGGAGAAATACGACCACGCCCACGTAATCAGCACCACAAAACGATTTCGAAAACCAATCAGTTGCATCAGGTGGACGACCAGCCATGCCAGCCAGGCCAGGTAGCCGCTAAGCTCCGTGCTGCCGATCCACGCGATGGCCCGACTTCGGCCGATGGTCGCCATACTGCCGCGGTCGACGTAACGGAAGGGCTCGCGGCGGCTCTGGGCCAAGTCGGTGGCGATAATGTTGCCGACGTAGTTGCCCTGTTGCATCGCTACCGGACACAGGCCCGGCAGCGGTTTGCCACTGACTTGGCAGCTAGCCATGTCGCCAATCGCAAACACGGTCGGGCGGGCGGGCAATGCACAATCGGGGCCGACGATCACCCGGCCGTTCGAATCGAGCGGCACCCCCAGGGTCTCCGCCAACCGCGTCCCGCGCACGCCCGCGCCCCACAGCACGGTCCGCGTCGGCAGCAGACTGCCATCGGCAAATTGGACACCATCGGCATCGATCGCGGTGACTTGGCTATTGAGGCGCAGTAGCACGCCCAACTCGCTCAACTGCTCCGTCGCGCTGGCGGATAGACCGTGGGGAAAGCCGGCCAGAATACGCCCACCGTGCTCGACCAACACGACTTTGGCCGAACCTGGGTCGATGTGCCTGAACTCCTGCGCCAGGACCGTGTGGGCCAATTCTGCAATAGCCCCAGCGAGTTCTACGCCAGTCGGGCCGCCACCGATCACCACGAACGTCAACAGCCGATCGCGCTCTTGCGGGTCTGCGCAGCGCTCCGCTTGCTCAAACGCCATCAGCACCCGGCGCCGAATCTCCAGGGCGTCCTCGACGGTTTTGAGCCCAGCGGCGTGCTTTTCCCACTGTGGATGGCCAAAATAGCTGGTCTTGACCCCAGTCGCCAGCACCAGCCAATCGAACGGCATGGCCGAACCGTCATCGAGCACCACGGTGTTGCTGTGCAATTCAACGCTGTGGACTTCTGCTAATAGTACCCGGACATTGCGTTGTTGGCGCAAAATGGCCCGTATCGGCGCGGCGATTTCGGCCGGCGACAGCCCAGCCATCGCCACTTGGTACAGCAGCGGCTGAAAGAGGTGATGATTGGTGCGATCGATGAGCACGATTTCCACCGCGGCCGACGCCAAGCGCTGGGCACACCACAGGCCGCCAAAGCCGCCGCCGACGATCACGATCTTGGGATTTGCAGTCGAAAGTGAAGGGTTGTCGCTGTCCATTGGGGCCTGCACGCGGGCTTAACGCCAGCGCGATCCTCCGCTAGCCATTGTCAACGGTCAAACTAGCCGGGTGGCGCATGGACTCGTGGAAGTATTCTGGTAGGCTCATAGGCGCTGCAACCGCAGTTCGCCGGCTAAGATCGTTAGCCCTGCCGGATGGCCAGTCACGTGGACTTTCCAATGGGGGCATGTTATAGACTATTGTCACGATGCGACGAGCTCGGATCGAGTTGGCTTGCACGTTTGGTTCGACAGCTAGCCGTTGGCAGCTTAGGCCTGAAACGCGGCACACAAGGCTTCAAACGTGGCACTTCCGAAAGCATGGCACTGCCGAAAGCATGGCACTGCCGTAAGCATGGCACTGCCGTAAGCATGGCACTGCCGAAAGCATGGCACTGCCGAAAGCATGGCACTGCCGTGCCAACTGTAGGCGCCCAGAGCGGCGATTAACAGGGCGAATAGCAGAGCGACTGTGTGGCTTTGGACAATCGCCTCGCCGCACGCGGATAGAATCGCATCGCCAACAACCCTATCTGGTGGCTGCGATGCCGACTGACCCTGACTGCCGCTTGTCGCTGCAGTGGCGAGACCGGTAGGGACCCAACCTGTGCGGACTGCGGTTCGCCACATCCGGTTTGCCGACGGGCCCATGTTCATTGAAAGGCGCCGATTTCCGCGACGCGACGTGACGTTGCGGGCCACAACTCCGGGCAGCGTCAAGCCCGACTTGGTCTGCATTAATGTGGGCCCGGCGGGTGGATACTTTGCTGCGCGCACCAAGCCCGAAGTCGGCTCGATCGTAGAAATGTCGATTCGTCCGCCGGGTGACAAGACCCCAGCGGTGGTGGTGACTGGGCGCGTCCTTTACGTCTTGCATACGCATAGCACCCGCGCGCCGGGGTTTGCGGTGACGTGGCGTGAAGCGCGCAGCGCCGTCGGCCCGGAGCCGCTGCGCAGCTTGCTGGCCCGCGTCTTTGGCATCGCCGACGAATGGCTGGTGTTGCACCATTCTGAACGTGAAGTGTTTTGCAACATTGAGCAAGTCATTGCCCGTATTGCCGAGCCCAACGCCGACGAAGCGGGAACCCATCGCCAGGCGGCCAGATCAAGCCCGCGCCAGGTCAGCGCTGGCGGTGTAGTTGGCTCAGTTCGCGATTCTGGACCGACCTCAGCCGCTTCACGATCGCCGCGGACTGCGGAACGCACGGGCGCGGGCAAGGCTGCCGCCGCCGTCGCCCACAGTCGCGCTGTCGCCCACGGTACCGCAGTCGCCACAGGCAATCCGGTGGTACCTGCTCAAAATGCTTCGCCTAGTCCAGTCGCAGCGACCAGCCCGGCGCCTGCCAAAGCGGCGATTGCCTTGCCCGCCTCACCGCCGTCTGCCGCCGCGGCAGGCGTAGCAACAACGGCCAAGGTTGTCGAAAGGTCGGCCGCCAGCGCCGCAGCACTTGGCCAGCCTACCGCAGCGCGGTCTGCAACTACGGCCCAGACCCTGCCCGTCGCCTCAGCGCTGTCGATCGCCGGTCTGAGTCCGGCGGCCATGGCCGCGCACTTGGCTTCGGGCGTGGCCCAAGTTTTGCCCTCAGCGCCACCGGCAGCGCGGCCGCAGTCGACCGGCGTGATGCTGCCGCCAGCCGCCCAACCATCCGGCGCCCAAAGTGCCACTCCCCAGCCGTTTGCCTTCGGCCCACAGGGGGGCGGCGCTGGGTTTGCAGGCTTGCAACCGGCGGCTGCGGGCTATGCCCACCAGGCTCAATTGATGCAGCAAGCGCAAATGTTGCAACAAGCCCAAATGGTTCAGCAAGCCCAGTTCATGCAGCAGGCGCAGTTTTTTCAGCAAGCTCAAATGGCCCAGAACGCTCACATGGCCCAGCAAGGCCAATTCGGTCAGCCCGGCCACTTTGGTTCCCCGGTCCACTACGGTCAGCAGCCCCAGCAAGCACCGTACAACCAGCAAGCACAGTACAACCAGCAAGCACAGTACAACCCGCAAGCACAGTACAACCAGCAAGCACAGTACAACCAGCAAGCACAGTACAACCCGCAAGGCCAGTACAGTCAGCAAGGGCAGTTCAGCCAACAGGGCCAACAGGGCCAGCCCAATCAGCACAATCCGCAGGGGCAACCCAACCCGCAGGGCCAGTACAACCAACAGGCCCAGTTTAATCCCCAAGGCCAGTACATCCAACAGGGCCAGAACAACCAGTCGGGCCAGTACAATCAGCAAGGGCAGTACAATCCTCAGGGCAACTACGGGCCCCAGGGCCAGCAGGCCCAGCACGGCCAGCAGGCCCAGCACGGCCAGCAGGCCCAGCACGGCCAGCAGGCCCAGCACGGCCAGCAGGCCCAGCACGGCCAGCTTGGGCATGGTCAGGATCCGGCGCCGGCCTCGGGGCAGGCAGGCCACACTAGTCAACCCGTCGGTCAACCTCAACACGGCGACCACCAGCAGCGGCAGTCGGGCCGCGATGGCCAGCCATCCCCGTATCCCGATCAGGGTCAACACCAGCCTGCGCACCTGCACTCGACAGCCCAGCTACAAGCCGCTGCACTTCACAGCGCGACTGGGCAACACCTACAGCAAAATGCGGCACCTAATCCCATGGGCCAGCCACTGGCAGCCGAGCGCGCTGATCCGACCTATCCGGCCACGTATTCGGAGTCGCAACCCATCGGTCCGCGGGCGATGATGGCTGCCCTGGCGGCGCAAGCGACCGTCCAGCACCAAGCTGGCGCCGACTCTCAGGGTTGGCCTTCATCTGCGAGAACTTCCAACCCGGTCCAGCCAACAGCGCAGGCTCAGGCGCTCCGCCAAGGGGCAGCGGACCTGAGCGGCCAGGCCCGCGACGCTGCTCAAGCTTTGCGCGCCCAGTCTGGCATCCAGCCGCCGCCAGTGCCAGACAGCATTTCGTTGGCAACCGCTAAGGGTACTGCTCCCGCGCAGCCAAGAGTTGCTTCCGCGACGTCCGATGAGATGAACGGCGACGGCAGGGCCATTCGTCCGACCGCCGCAGCCGCTTCGGGAGCCCCGGCCAATTGGCCCAGCGGCGTTCCGCTGGCTATCGCAGAGCGCTACCGCGAACTCAAGGTGATTGGACGCGGTGCCAGCGGGGTGGTCTACCGCGCGATCGACGAACTGCTGGATCGCGAGGTTGTTCTCAAATTCTTGGCCGCAACCGGCATGCACGAAGAAGTGGCTCGCCGCTATTTTTTGCGCGAAGTTCGGGTCGCTTCGCAACTGCGCCACCCAAATATTGTGTTAATTCATGATATTGGCAAGGTGGACGGCTTGCTCTACTACGCCATGGAGTTTATCGACGGCCATCCGCTCAGTCGCTACATGGAACCGCGCAAGCCTATGAGTGATTGGCGTTTTTGCTGGTCTGTGGTCCGCCAAATTGGCGATGCCCTCGATTACGCCCACGGCCAGAGCGTGCTGCACCGCGACGTCAAGCCCGACAACGTGATGGTGGCGCGCAACGGCCACGTCAAGCTGGTCGATTTTGGCTTGGCTCGGCCTCAAAATGACGATTTTGGCGACCGCACGATGCTGGTCGGCACGCCACATTACATGTCACCTGAGCAACTGGCGGGCAAAACGGTCACTCCGGCCTCAGACCAATATGCGCTGGGCGTGATCGTGTACCGCATGCTGACGGGGCAACTGCCGTTCGGGGATAGCAACGTCTTTGTCGCCCATTTGACCGAGCGGCCGCGCGATCCGCGCCAGTTCAATGCCTTGGTCCCAGCCCTAGCGGTGTCGGTTCTCGATCGCCTGCTGGCCAAGACCCCAGACCAGCGCTACGAGACCTGCGGCGAGGCTGCGGCCGCGCTCAAGTGGGCGCTGGTGCCATCGTAATCGCCGTCGTCGCCGCCTGCTTGGGCTACACCTGCTAAAGCCTCGCTCATGCTGCACCAAACCGGTTTGCCGGTCTGGCCAATTTCACGCTAGAATCAGCGACCATCGCGGTCTGGAGGTCTTATGGAATTTGTACTGGGCGCTATCGTTTTGGTCATTGTTTTTGGGTCGTTCGTCACTATTGCCCAAGGATTTGTGGGTGTTGTGACCATGTTCGGCAAATACCAGCGGGTGATGTACACCGGCTTGAATTTCAAAATCCCCATTTTGGAAAAAATCGAACGCCGGGTGTCGGTGCAAAACAGCTCGCTTGAACTGGAATTTCAAGCCATCACGTCGGATCAGGCCAATGTCGGTTTCAAAGCGATGTTGCTGTATGCCGTGCTGAATCAACAAGAAGAAACCATCAAGAATGTGGCCTTTAAGTTCCAAAGTCCGGGCGATTTCATGCGGGCGCTGGTGCGGTCGGTGGAAGGCGCGGTGCGGTCGTTTGTCGCCACCAAGCGCCAGAGCGAGATTTTAGGTCTGCGCAAAGAGCTGGTCGATGAGGTCAAGTATCAGCTCGACACCAACTTGGAAGAATGGGGCTATCACCTGATCGACTTGCAAATCAACGATATCATCTTTGATCAAGTGATTATGGAATCCATGGCCCGGGTGGTCGCCAGCGCCAACTCGCGCGCTGCCGCCGAAAACGAAGGTCAAGCGCTGCTGATTACTAGGACCAAGCAAGCCGAAGCCGAGGGCCGGGCGATTCAAATCGCCGCCGAAGCCCAACGGGAGGCCAGTCGGCTGCAAGGGCAAGGCGTCGCCCAGTTCCGCGAGGAAATGGCCAAAGGCGTGCGCCAATCGATCTCCGAGATGACCCAAGCCGGCTTGGACCCCAGTTTTCTGCTGTTTTTCATGTGGACTGAAGCCATCAAGCACTTTGCCGAACAGGGCAAGGGCAACGTGATCTTTTTGGACGGCTCGGTCGAAGGCATGGAAGGCCAAATGAAGCATATGATGGGCTTATCGTCGCTCAAGACGACGGCCGCCATTGCGCGGGCCGCGGCCAGTGGCATGCCGCCGCGCTGACCGGAATGGACTGCAAGTGGCCGTCTGGGGCCGTGGCCAAATGGCGTGGGCCTGTTATCCTTGCGTCCGCGCCCTTTGGCGCCCCAGTAGACTGCCGCCATGACCGATACTGACTCTGCCAGCGCGACCGCCAGTCCCTGTGCTGCTCGCGGGGCCAGCGCTGGCCCACTTGCCCTCGCCAGTCGGCCCCGCCGCAATCGCAACAACGCCGTAATTAGGCAGTTTCATAGTGAGACTTGGCTGGGGCCCCAGCACTTTATCTTGCCCTTGTTTATCCACGCCGGTGCCGATCGTCAGCCCATCGCCTCCATGCCGGGCTGTGACCGCCTGTCTTTGGACGCCATGGAAGCCGAAATCGCCGCCGCGTGGGCTGAAGGCATAGGCGGCTTTATCTTGTTTCCCAAAATCGACGAACACCTCAAGTCGGTCGATGGCCACCAGTGTCACAACCCCGCAGGCCTAGTGCCGCAAGCGATCGCCCGCATCAAACGCCGCTTTCCTCAGGTGCAAGTGCTGACGGATGTGGCGCTCGACCCCTACAGCAGCGACGGTCACGACGGGGTGGTGCGCGACGGGCGCATCGTCAACGACGAAACCGTGGAAATTTTGTGCCAGCAAGCCCTGTGTCACGCCCGCGCCGGAGCCGATCTGGTGGCGCCCTCAGACATGATGGATGGGCGGATCGGTGCGATACGCAAAGCCTTGGATGCACACGGTTTTACTGACGTCGGCATCCTAGCCTACACCGCCAAGTACGCCTCGGCGTTTTATGGACCGTTTCGCGACGCGTTAGATTCGGCGCCCAAATTTGGCGACAAGAAAACCTACCAAATGGACCCGGCCAATCGCCGCGAAGCCTTGCGTGAACTGGCGGCCGACCAAGCCGAAGGCGCTGACATGGTCATGGTCAAGCCTGCGGGGCCCTATTTGGACGTCATTGCCGCAGTGCGCGCCCACACGACGTTGCCGGTGGCTGCGTATCAGGTTTCTGGTGAATATGCCATGATCAAAGCAGCTTGCGCCAACGGCTGGCTCGACGAGCGTCGGGTCGTCCTCGAAAGCCTACTGGCGATTCGCCGCGCCGGTGCCGACGTCATTTTAACGTACTATGCCCGTCAGGCTGCCCGCTGGCTGTGCGAATAGGGGTTCGTAAATGAATGAGTCATTCATTTACCGTGCCTGGTTGCTTGCTACAGAGTTCCGCATGCCGCCCAATCGGCACCCTCGACGCATCAAACTCATTGAGCGGCAGGTGGAATGTGGGCCGCAAATGCGGAGCACCGCGGGGGTTTGGGGGCGGCGCACCCCCAAGTTTCTAGTTAGGCGATCAAATGAGATTTGCTCGGCGTCTCCTTGCTTGCTTTGTGGGTCGCGAGCGCGCGCTAGGGGCGTCGCGCCGCTCCAGTTTTGTTGGGGAATTCACCCCGCTAAGGCCCTAATTGGTCAGCTTTCAAGGTGGGTCGCTAAGCTCGCGACTCGTGAGCCGACTCGCAGCTCCGGTCGTTTGGCATCTCGATCGAGCGATTCTTTTACACGCCCTAACTAGCGGTAACCGTGCAACTCTTTGGTATTTCCGCCGGTGCTTGGCCGTGGTTTGTGGTGTCAGTGCTGGTGCTGGCGCTGGGGCCCCTGCTACTGGCCGGGGCGCGGCGCTGGCCGCCACTGCTCGCCCTGCTCGACGGTTTTGTGCTGGCCTCAGTCGGCGGCATCGTCGTCGCCGATGTGTTGCCCGAGGCTTTGCAGCGCGGTGGCCTGCTGACCTTGGTGTTGGTGGCGATCGGCCTGATGGGCCCTGGCTGGCTAGAAACGCGCTTGCAGACCGCAGCGGCGGCGGTTCACGCGGCGGCAATGGCGATTGGTTTGGCTGGCTTGGCCCTGCACGCTGCTTTGGACGGGGCGGCCTTGGCTGCGGTCACCGACACGCAGGCGCGCGGCTTGGCGACTGCGGTGTTGCTGCATCGATTGCCCGAGGGCCTGACGATTTGGTGGCTGCTCGCCCCGGTGTACGGCCCGCGGGTGGCCTTGCTGGTGCTGTTGGCGGTGGCAGGGGCGACCGCCGCTGGTTTTGGGCTGGCGTCGTCAACCGACGGTCTCATCAACGGCAGCGGGTTGGCGTGGGTGCAGGCACTGGTGGCTGGCTCGCTGTTACATGTCGTGTTCCATCGCGCCCAACAGGTGGTGATTCAGAGCCCCCAGCCTGTTGGCGACCCTGCGTCTGTCGATTCGGCCCAGGCTGGCCCGGTTGCTGCCCCCAGCTGGCAGTGGGCGGCAGGGAGCGGCGCATTGCTCGGTCTTGCTCTGTTGCTGGCGGTCCTCAGTCATCATGACGCGGCGGACGGCCATGCTGAACAGGGCAAGATATTTTGGGACCTGGCCCGTGATTCTGCGCTGGCCTTGGTGATCGCCTATGCCGCGGCCGGCCTGGTTCAATCGCTGCTGCCAGTCGCCTCGTTGCGGTGGCTCAGCGGCGGGTCACGGTTCAGCCAGGCACTGCGCGGGACCCTGTTTGGCTTGCCGCTGCCCATTTGTTCGTGCGGAGTGGTGCCTGTCTACCGATCGCTGGCGTTGCACGGGGTGCCAGCGGCGGCAGGCTTGTCGTTCTTGGTCGCGACCCCTGAATTGGGCATCGATGCGTTGTTACTGTCGGTCCCGCTGCTGGGCGGGCCGATGACGATTGTGCGGTTGGCCAGCGCGGCGCTGGTCGCAATCGCCGTAGGCTGGCTGCTCGACGCGGCAATGGCGCGCGGTTGGACCGGGCCCATTCTGCGCGCCGAACCGCCGCCACTGGCCCAAATCACCACCAAAGCCGTCGGGCTGGCCCAGCGCTTGGGCGATGGCTTGCGCATTGGGTTTGGCGACATGGTCGACCACACCGGGCCGTGGCTGCTGGTCGGCTTGGCGGTGGCCACTTTGGGCCAACCCTTGCTGGCCGACGGCGATCTCAGCCGCCTGCCGATCGGGGTGGACGTACCCCTGTTCGCTTTGCTCGGTATGCCCATGTATGTGTGTGCTTCTGGGGCCACGCCGCTGGTTGCCGTGCTAATCGCCGGTGGGGTGTCACCAGGCGCCGGTCTGGCGTTTCTGCTGACAGGTCCAGCGACAAACATCAGTACTTTTGGGGTGTTAGCGCAATTGCACGGTCGGCGGTTGGCTCTGGGCTTTGCGGTGAGTATGGCCACTTTGGCCATCGTTGCCGGCTGGGTCACCAATGGGCTGCTGCCGGGCTATCAGGTGCCTACTCTGGGCGGCGCCGACCACGACCATCGCAGTAAGGCCGACGAAATTGCTCTGCTGGTCTTGGCGGTCCTGTTCGCCGCCAGCCTGTTGCGTCAAGGGCCGCGCGGTTTCCTGGGACAAGTGCTCGATGTGGCGCGCTTTGGTGGGCCGCCGGCTGCTGACGACCACGGCGATCAGCCTAATTCGGGCAGCGGCAGCAGTCACCACCACCACCATGGCCATGGTCACCACCACGACCACGGGAACCATCACCACTAGGAGCCTGTCGGAAATCAATCGGTTATGAAATATCTTTGCGATTATACACCATGAATCTATTGCGATCCGATAGTCTCCTAGCTTCTCAGATATTCTCAACTGTCCAAGAACTGCCCGGAGTGAATCCGTGCAGTTTCGGACAGTTGCCGCCGTCTAGCCAGACGGCGCTAGGAGCGAGTCGGAATACTCCGACACGCTCCTAGGAGCCTGTCGGAAATCAATCGGTTATGAAATATCTTTGCGATTATACACCATGAATCTATTGCGATCCGATAGTCTCCTAGCTTCTCAGATATTCTCAACTGTCCAAGAAACTCCCGAGCAGAACCGGAGCGGCGTGACGCCCCGGGCGCACGCTCGCGCCCCACGAAACAGGCAAGGAGACACGGAGCAAATCTGATTTGCTCGGCTAAGTAGAAGCCCGGGGCGCGCCCGGAGGCCCGGTCGCCATGCAGCACGCTGAAAAGTTTCATCTATCGAGGGTGCCGCGCGCGGCGTGCTGCAACTCTCTACGGTCGCAACACCTCAACCGCCATCTCGAACTTGTTAAATGGTGGCATCAGATACGCCCCCGCCACCATCGGCCGCACCGCCTGCAAAAACTCGCGGGCAATCGCCACCCCTTCTTGCGGGCCATGCTCGCCAGCCTTGTGCATACGCTCGCGAATCGGCGCTGGAATCGCCATCCCCGGCACTTCGTGGTGGATAAAATGGGCATGGCGACCGTTGCGCAGCGGCAAAACTCCGACCAGCAGCGGGATCGACGGCCGCACCCGCTCGACGAATCGCACCAGATCCTCGGGATCGTACAGCGGCTGCGTCAGCGCGTACTGGGCCCCAGCGGCTACTTTTTGGTGAAAACGCTCGATCTCGCGGTCCAAATCCTCCGCGGTCGGGTTGACTGCGCAGGAAATTCGAAAATCTGTTTTATAATTCAAGCGCTTACCGTTGGCGTCTTCCGCCCGATTGAGCCGCGCCAGGGTGGCCACTAGCCCGATCGCGTCGACTTCAAACACCCCTTTGGCCCCCGGATAGTCGCCCATCGACGGTGGATCGCCGGTCACACACAGCGTATGGCGAACGCCCAAGGCATGGGCGCCCATACACTCACTTAATAATCCCAACAAGTTACGGTCTCGACATGACACGTGCAACAAGATTTCGATGTCCACTTGCTGGCGAATCAACACCGCCAAGGCCAGCGGGCTCATGCGTGCCGTCGCCAAGGGTGAATCGGCGATATTGATGGCGTCGACCCCGGCTTGGCGCAAGGCGATGGCGCCCTGTACCAGTTTTTCGCAGTCGATACCGCGTGGAGGATCGAGCTCGACGCTGATGACAAACTCACCGCTGGCCAGTTTGCGCTCAAAGTCGGACGGTGCGACCGCTTGAGTGGGCTCCAGGCCATGCGACTCTGCGCCTTCGCGCAGTTCAATCCGCGGACTGGCAACCGCGATGCGCGGCGCTCGCACCCCGATGGTTTCGGCCATTCGGGCGATATGGGCCGGTCGGGTGCCACAGCAGCCGCCCACAGCGCGAATTCCTGAGTCCGCCGCTTTGGCCGCCCATTCAGCAAAGTAGTCCGGCGACGCTACATACACGTAGCGGCCGTCGACCAAGCGTGGCATGCCGGCATTGGGCGAAAGCGCCAAGCGTGCCCCGGCTACCCGCTGCATGCGCTCGACGACGACATCCAAACCTTGCGGGCCGGTTGAACAATTAGCACCGACCACTGCCGCGCCCGCCGCCAACAAGGTGCGCACCACTTCTTCAGGGCGATGCCCGAACAGGGTCTTGCCGTCATCGGTAAAGGTGGCAAAGGCCAACAGCGCGCAGTCCGGCGCCAGCTGCTGCAGGACCGCCGTCGCCAGCTGCAGTTCGGCCAAATCGCCAAAGGTCTCTAGGACGATCGCGTCCGGATCGGCGTCGAGAATCGCGCTGAACTGCTCGGCAAAGATCTCTCTCGCCACCGCCGGTTGCAAGCGCCCGACCGGCGCCAACGGCTGCCCCAGCGGCCCTACCGACGCCGCCACCAGCGGCCGGTTGTGCGGCGGTCGCGCCATCGCCGCTTGCCGAGCCAACTGCACCCCGGTCTTGTTGATGGCAGCTACTTGGCCATCCAAGCGGCTCTTGAGCAAGCGCAGGCGGTTGGCCCCAAAAGTATTGCTGGTGATGAGCCCGGCGCCGGCGCTGACATATTCGCGATGGACACGGGCCACTGCAGTTGGGTCGCTTAGATTGAGACCGTCAAACGAGCGGTCAAAGCCAAATCCCTGCTCGTACAGTTCGGTGCCCATGGCGCCATCGAGCACTAGCACCCGTTCGTCAAGAAATTCTTGCAGTTGGCGGCGTGTCCACATCGATCAGGCGGGCCCACTGGCGCCCCATGAGCGCCAAAAACGCAACCGCGGTCAGGATTTCGCCCGACCGCGGCCGCAAGGTGTCAGTTGTTTTGCGAACTACCGGTCAGGCTACTTGATGCTCAAAAGTTGCATCAGCCACGCCAAGAAGCCAAAGGTCACGTCGTACTTGCCGGTGCCCTTGGCCGTCCCCACTGGTCCCGAGGTGCCGACCAACAGTTGGATATTCTTGTCGCCGCCGGTCTTGCCCGCCACGTAGGCGCTCGAGAAGGTCACCGCAACCGCTGTAGGTTTGCAGCCTTCGTCGGTCTTGCCGTCGCAGGTGTCGTCTTTGCCATCGCAGGCCTCGACCTTGGACGGGATGACTTCGGCGACGCAAATCGCCTTATCCAGTTTGCCATCCTTGCAAGCCCACGTGCCGCCCTTGCAGGTGCCGATCTTGTCCGTCTTAGGATCGGCGCTGTAGCACGGGACAGTGGCGGCGTTGTTGGTGTATTCGCAGCCCTTGCCGATGGTGCACTTGTCGTTGGTGCACGCATTGGTGTCGTCGCAGGTTTGGGTGGTCTTGCCGGCCAAGCACACGTAGCCGCCGAGGGAATCAGCGCAGGTGTCGCCGACCGTGCACGGGTCGCCATCGTCGCACGACCCAACTTTATTGGGATTGCTGCACTCGCCGGTCTTGATGTCGCATTTGTCCTCGGTGCAGTTTTTGCTATCGCCGCAGTCTTTGGCCACGTTGCTGCACTTCTTGGTCGCGCCGTCGCAGGCGTCGGCGGTGCAGGCGTCTTTGTCGTCGCAGGCTACGTCGTCGGTCTTGCCGTTGCAGTCGTTGTCGATGGCGTCGCACGTCTCAGGCAGCGCGGCCTTGTAGGTCGTGCATACCGCAGTCAGCTTGTCAGAGCATTTCACTTGGCCACTGGCGCAAGGGCCGGTGCCGCAAGACGCGCCCACTTTGAGATCGGCGGCGTCCACTGGGTTTTTCCACGTAAAGCCTTCGTCCACGTCACCGTCGCAGTCGTTGTCGAGGCCGTCGCATTCTTCCAGCGTCGGATCTTTGGCATCCGCGCAGATGAGTTCGCCGTTGCTCGCGCACTGTGGTTTGCCAAAGCATTTGCCGATCAGAGTTTTGCACTTGCCGGTCGTCTCCTGACAGGCTTCGCCTGCTTCGGTGCATTCCTCGTCCTTGGTGCACGCTTTGGCCGAACCTTGGTCCAAGAAGCCCTCTTTGGCGCACTTGAAATCAGGTGCCAAGTTGTCGGCCTTGCCGTCGCAATTGTCGTCGTCGGCGTTGCAGATTTCGGCTTTGGGCGTCTTGGCTTTGCAGGCCTCCAAGCCGCTGGCGGCGCACTTGCGTTCGGCGCTGCAGGTCCCTTGGTCATTCTTGACGACGCAGGTGGTCTTGGTCCCGGCCGCGATCGCCCATACAGAACAATCACATACCGGTGGTTTGCCGTCGGCGCCGGCCTTCTTCTTGCATTGCTTGGTGGTCTTGCCGGCTTCTTCGTCTTTGTAGTCGGCGCAGCTGTAGCCTTCCGGGCAACTGGCATCGTCAGTGCAAGCGCCGCCGCAGAACTTGCCGTCGGCACCGTAGTCGACACAGACCGCATCGCTCAAGCCCTGAACCTGACAGTCTTTGTTGATCGAGCACGGCGCGCAAATCGACAGGTGCGCAGGCACGCAAAAGAACTGCACATCGCCAAATCCCACTTGCTTGCACGCTTCACCCTTGCTGCAATCGCCCACCGCGGAGCAGGTTTTGGCACATTTCTTGCCAGCAGGAGTATCGAGGCATTTGCCGCCGTCGCAGGCGGTATCGACGGCGCAATCGCAGCCGGCGCTGCCGGGGCAGGCAGGTTTGCCGACTTCAGGGGGCACATCGGCAGTGACATCCGCAGTACCCGCGCCCGTATCCGCCGTTTCCGCTCCGGTATCTGCGGTGGCCGTGTCGATGACCTGAGTATCTTGAGCCACCACCAACGCATCTGCGTCGGTCGTGCTGCCAGTGTCGGTCGGTGCTGCCGTCACACTGGCGCCATCGTCACCGCAGCCTGCGCCAACCAGCGCCAGCACGGCAGCCGTTACCAGATACTTGGCCATTTGCCGCGTCACCGCCACAGGGGCGGCAAATGGGCCGATAGCAAGGGAACTGCAAGCCGAACTGCGGCGAAAATCGGGGCTGGACAACAACTGCATAGGCGCCTCCACACAGACCAGTGAGCACGGCAACGGTAACACTTGGGTCGCGGCAGTGTCAAATACCGGCAAGGCCAGCGAAACACGCGCCGTACCGCTGCTTTGGCCCCAACGGTGACCCGTGTCAAGTGCCATGCAGCGGCGGCCAGAAGTGCAACTCGGTCGAGCACGAAGAAAAGCCGGGGCGACGAGTCCGCTGCAAAAACGACGGTTTGTGACCTTGCCAGCAGGCAAACGGGCACTGTTCATGCAGGACCCTGTCGCGTTCGGCCTCTAAGGCGCAGGCCCACTTGGCAAGGCTGTGTCGTCATACATCCTCAAGACTACGTGGTTTTCTCCCCAATTTGCCCCGTCAGCGCTGGCCAAGCGGACCCAAACATGCAACCACTGGCCGCACACTTTGGCTTTGGCCTGCGGGCCGGAGGCCACAAACACCGCGACCAGTGCCTTGCTCGGATCTGGCATGTACCACGGACCCGCATCGGGGGCTTCTACAAAGGGAAACACCGGCTTTTGGTGGGTCGCCACGGTGGCGCAGCCCTGCAACGCAAACGCCAGCAACTGCAGCTTGACGGTCCGACCTGCCGGTGCCGGCAGCAGCACCTTGGGCGCCAGCGCTAGGTGAAAGAGGCCCCCGCCTTGGCCGCCTTGCTGCAAAGGCGCCCAATCGCCATCGGTATAGGCGAGCCAATTGTGCTTGGCATCGTAGCGCCCAAGCTTAACCGTCAGCGTCGGTGGCGGCACCGGCCCGCCGTCGAACCATTGCGGCGGCTGCACTTGACTGCACGGCGCTGGCGGCGGACCACCGACCGTGGTGGCGGCGACAGGCGGGGGCCCGCCAACCCAACAGGGTGGCAGTGCCCCGTCGCCCGCATCAAAAGGAGCGCTAGCGGTTTCAGTTGCAGGCTCGGTGGCATCGCTGGCGAGGTCCGTTGGGCCGGCGTCCGTGGGGGTAGACGTCGCACTGGCAGGCAACTCATCGCCACTTGCTGTTTCGATGCTCTGGCGCCAAGTCGCGTCCTCGACTGCCTCGGCAGCGGTCGCGTCCAGCATGGATGTCGCGGGACTGGCAGCTGGGCTGGTCCCCGGATCGCTGCAGGCGCACAGAACTGACCACAGCAGAGGGCCGATCAAATGGAATTTGCTCGGCGTCTCCTTGCTTGCTTTGTAGGTCGAAAGCGACCGCCTAGAGCGGTTCATCGCTCCATTGTTCTTCGGCAATTTTGTAGCGTCGGCGGCGAGTGGTCGAGGCGGTAGCCAGCCGATCCTCGCCGGCAGCCCACAGGTCGGCGCCGGACCAAGGGCTGGTGAAAAAACAACTCGGTCGATCCGCGATTGGAACAGAGCGTCGAGTCGGCTTGCAAAGCCGCCAGTTAGCGACTCACCAAGCAAGCAATGGGCCCGCGAGCAAAATCGACCTGATTTTGCACCGGCCCTAACACTAACGCCGGTGCTCACTTTTCGACGCCGCAAACCTTCTTGGTCTTGATGTCAAAGGCGGCGTCGAGGCTGGCCAACAATGCCGTAGGATCGCTGGCATCGGCGCCCAGCAATTTGCCGTTGCCGGCAATGGCGATGCTGGCTGAACCGGTGATCGCGCTGGCGACGGTGCTGCCGCTGATGTCGACGACGATGACCCGCACCGACAGCGGTTTGCCGTCAAAAGAGCGCAAAACGTTGTTGGTGGCGACCTTGGCCGTTGTCGTCAGCAATGGCCGCGGATCTTTGACGCACACTCCGTCGCAAAACGAGGGCGCGCCGGCTGTGGCATCAGGCAAGCACGCGGTCATGCCTTTGCTGCACAGATAGCCGGTGACCGAGTCCTTGGGCAGGCACATCAGACCGCCAGCGCATTTGGCCCCGGCGGCGCACTCCAAATCCGAAGCGCACACTTCCGTTTGGGCCGAGGCCTTTTTGCAGGTCTTGCTCTCTTTGCACACCGCACCGCCAGCACAATCGGCGTCGACGGCGCAGCCCAAGCCCATCGACAAGCGTTTGGCCTGCACCCACGGCCCAAAAAACGACGTCGAATTGCCCTCACCGCCATCGGTAAACATCACCACCACGGTCTCGCGGCAGGAGCGGTTGGGATCGACGCAGGTGCCATTTTTGCAGGCGTAATTGACATTGGCACAACTGGCGTCGGTGGTGCACGGCTTGCCGTCGATTACGACTTTATGGCGAATATATTCGCCAACATAGAACAGGGTCTTGCCGATCGGCGTGCTGCCGGTGGGGCGCAACTCCGGATTGGGCGGCACCGCGAGCTTGTCCTCTTTGCCATCCATCCACAGCAGCATGGCGTCTTTGATGTTGACCGCGACGTTGGCTGCGAAAGGCACGCACAAGATTTCGCTCAAGCCGTTCCAGAACCAAGCTGGCGCGTTGTCGACCATGGCTTCTTCGCTCAAGTCGCCAGAAATCGTTGTTGATCCAGTCTGATACCCCGATGAGCAATTGGGGTTGGCGGTGTTGTTGACCTTTTGCGGGAAGCGAAAAAGCGCCATATGGACCAAGGTGTCGTCGATCTTGGCCAGCGCCTGTTTGAACACCGCTTTGGAGGCGCCCATCCGGGTGCACCCGCCGGGCCACTTGACGTCGTCGTATTCACAAGTCGGCCACGTCGTGTAGCCGGCCGCGCATTTGGGCTGATTATTGATCTTGATGGTGTCGTTCATCGACCCTGAGGTATCAAAGGCGATGATCAAGTTGTTGGCGACGGCTACACATTCGCCGCCCAAACAGGTCATGCCTGGAAAGCAATTGGACAAAGTCCACGAATTGCCTTTGGGCAAGCAGGTCTTGAGTTTGGCGCCCTCGCAGACGTGGCTGCCCGGCTTGCACGATACGCTGACTGCATCGCTGCCGGCGTTGGCATCGCTTGGCGGCAATTCGGCCCCACTTGCGTCTGCGCCCACCAGGTCTTGCGTGCTGGCGTCGGCGGCAGCCACTTCGGCGTCAGCAGTCAGAGCGTCGTCGTCGCCGCCTGCCAGATCTCCAGCGCCTGCCAGATCTCCAGCGCCTGCCAGATCTCCAGCGCTGGCCTGATCGGCAGTGCTGGCCTGATCGGCAGTGCTCGCCGAATCCGCGGTGGAGTCCGGCGGTGGTTCGGCGTCGGTTGGCTGTACTGCAGCATCCAAGCTGGCGGTCGAGACACCATCGGCTGCCGAATTGTCTTGGGCAGTGGAGTCTGCGCCAGAGGCGGCCGCAGCAATGGGTTCGCTCTGGGCACAGGCGCTGACCACCCATGCCACCACGCAGGCGCAAGCTAGTTGCGCTGCTGGCCGCTGGCCGTCCATCCAGCTTGTGGTGCCGTTACCCTGTGTTCGCCCCTGCACAAGCACCTCTGCGTGCGCCGCCTGCGCACCCGTGCAAGCCTAGCAGGTGCCAAGACCATGGGAAAGAGTAAAGGGTGAGCCGTTTACTCCCTGAGCCGATTACGGGTCCGGCACGGGCGCAGTCAAGCGAATACTCGCTGCAATGGATGGCACGATCCGCCGATGCAGGGCGATCGCCACCGCCTCAGTTGCCCGCCGGCCCGCGGCACGATTCTCAGTGGGCACTCTTATTCGGTACTGCGGGCAGGCCTACTGAGGGCCCGAGCAAGAATTGCGCGATCGAACCGGGATAGGAACGAAGCGTGCAGTGGGCTTGAAAAGCCGCGAGTTAGCGACCCGTCAAACAAGCCATGGGCCGAGATGCAAAATCGACTTGATTTTGCACGGGCCCACCGGCTCAAACGTCACCGACCAAGCGGCGTTGCTTCCAATGGAGATGTGCCCGCTGCCACGCCAATTGGGCCTGTTGGGCCCCGTGCCGCGGCCGGTTTGGGGCGCAGACACTGGCCATGGCAGCAGCCAGAATCAACTCGCGCTGCGGATGACCGGCAGCTGCCGCGAACTCATCAATCGCCGCACGCAAGCAACTGATCGCTCGCGCCTGATCCAGCAAACGGCCGCGAAAATCGCCGACGGCAGCTTCGCGCAGCAACGCACACAGGGGTTGCTCGGGTAGGCCGAGCAAGAAATAGCCCCGCAACACCGCGATGGCTTGGGTTGCGCGCCCGGCGCTCAAGTGCGCAATAATTTTTGCAATTTCTGGACCATGGTCCCAACTTTGCGGCAAGGCTTGGGGCTCTGGCAAGTCGATGCGGTCGGCGATCGGTTTGTCGAGCGGCGCGTGAACGGCGACCAAACCACTGCAAAAATACAGCAATTGCAACCAAACTTGGGCGGGAACGCGGGTCCGCAACTGGCGCATGGCCGAGGCCGCCACCAGTACCAATTCAGCATCGCCGCGACCTTCGGCCACCGAATCGTCGTCGTCGTGCTGGGCGTCGAAGCGCCACAGGCGATCGGCGGCCGCCATCACCACCGACTGAGCTAAAAGCTCATGTGCAATGCCGACTTCCACTCCACGCTGCACCGCTCGCAGCGCCCCGCGACAGCCGCCGTCGAGCACATGCAGGCGAAATTTCGGCTCGACAAAGGAGCGGACATTCACTTGGTCGCGGCCACCACTGGCAGCCGCTAGCGAATCCTGCCAGTCGAGGCGCCGTTCAGCGTGGCCGCGCGTATAGGCCAGCTGCTGCGGATAGTTGGCAATCGCCGCACCCAGCGCCGGGAGCAGCACCGCCGTTCCGGCCAAGTCGCTCAGTTCCAGCACCTTGAGCGCGGTAACTGCCGCGGCGGCGCCATCCCCTGGGCTTAGGCAAGATAGGGCCAACCATTCGGAATTACTGCCAGATTCGCCCGAGTCGTCCGCAAGCGTCGGCGCGGCTGGCCGCTTGGGTTGGTCGTCGCGCTGAGTTTGTGGTTGTGCGTCTCGCTGAGACCGCAGTTGAGTGCTCCGTTGGGCCTCAGCCAGCAGCCCAAACGCCACCGCCCACAGGACAGCGCGGCGATCGGCCTCGACGCCACTGGCCAAAGCGGGTACATCGCACAGGGCCCAGACCACCGGCGGCGGCAGAACAGGCAACCACGGCGCTAACTGCTCGGCGACAATTGCCGCTAGATGGCCGTCGTCCAACCCTGCTTGAGCGGCCAAAATCGCGGCGGCGGCGACCTCTTCTTCGCTGCCGGTTGCCAGCGCGGACCGCAACGTTTGGGCTGGACTAATCACCATGGCTGCCCTCTTCCGCCGCGCTCTTGTCGACGCCAGCGATTTCGTCCAAGCGCCGATACAGGGTGCGCACGCCGATGCCCAGCAGCACGGCCGCCCGCCGCTTGTCACCGTCTGTCAGCCGCAGCGTCTCCGCAATTGCGCTGCGCTCCATTTCTTCGAGCGGGGTGCCGACCACAAACCGCAACTCGCGGCTGCCCGCTTCGGCTCGCGCCACCCGATCGGGCAGATCGTGCAGCGCCACTGCATCACTGCGCGCCAAAACCACCGCTCGCTCGATGGCGTTTTCCAGTTCTCGAACATTGCCAGGCCACACATAGTCGCGCAGCGCCTGTAATGCTTCGCCACCCAGGACCAGTTGTGGCTTGTTATTTTGGGCGGCAAAACGGCGCACAAAGTACTGAGCCAGCATCTCAATGTCGTCGCCTCTGGCTCGCAGCGGCGGCAATTCGACGGCGATCACCGCCAAGCGATAGTACAAGTCGGGCCGGAACCGACCTGCCTGCATTTCTGCTTCCAGATCGCGATTGGTCGCCGCCACGACGCGCACATCAATGCGTTGGGGATGGGGCGCGCCGATGCGCTGAACCTCGCCTTCTTGCAAGACCCGCAGCAGTTTTGCTTGCAATCCCAGTGGCAATTCGCCAATTTCGTCGAGCAAAAGGGTGCCCTCATGGGCCTGCTGAAACTTGCCCATGGTGGTGGTGACTGCGCCGGTAAATGCGCCGCGCTCATGACCAAACAGTTCAGATTCAATCAGGGTTTCGGGGATGGCCGCGCAATTGACCGCCACAAATGCGCCGTGGCGACCGCTCTTGCGGTGCAGGGCGCGGGCAAAAACTTCCTTACCGGTGCCCGATTCGCCCTGTAAAAGCACGGTAGTACGGGCCGGCGCCACTTGCTCTAGTAGTTCCACCGCCCGCCGCATCGGCGCACTTTGGCCCAACATGTCGCGACCTCGGCTGGACCGGGCCAGTTCGTCGCGCAACTGGTCGTTTTCGCGGCGCAGCGCCGAGCGCTCCAGAGCGCGAGTCACCGCGCGGACCACCTCGCCGCGGCGCAGCGGCTTGGTCAGAAAGTCGTACGCGCCTTGCTTCATCGCTTCGACTGCGGTTTCGACGGTGCCATAGGCCGTCATCACCACTACCGCAGTGCCCGGACTGGTCACGGCTGCTGCGTGCAGCAGGGAAAACCCGTCGACCTGCGGCATCATCAAGTCGGTCAACAGTACTGCAACACGCTCTTTTCTAAGCAGTTGGAGTGCTTTTTGCCCATCGGCGGCGATTTCGCAAGGCAAGCCCTCGCGCAGCAAAATCTTGTGCACGCTCGCCGCGTTGGCCGCGTCATCGTCCACGACGACCACAAGATCGGCGGTGCTCAACGAAGTAGGCACGGAAACCGGCACCATCGGCGGCTAAGAGGGTGGTTACATTGATTGCCGAAGCGAGCGGAAACAGGGGCCCGCAAGGCGAGGCGGAGGCACTCTGACGACTGAGGCGCACTTGTAGTGCGTCGCAAGGAGGAAGAGGGCTGACAACAAAGCATGGCGGGATGCATGGTTACGCGCAGCAGGCGTTTGAAGATAAACACCCTCTAAGGGCGTGTAAAAGAATAACTCGATCGATCTGCGAAAAGAGCGGAGCAGCGAGTCGGCTGTAAAGACGCGGGCTTGCGACCCACACAGCAAGCAAACGGGCACGGTAAATGAATGACGTATTCATGTGCGAGCCCTAACGATGGGTGCGCAAGTCGATGACAAATCGCTTGTTAGCTGCTGGCCGCGGCACATCCACCGCCGCGGCAACCGGGGTCTCGCTGGCCGGGATCGCCTCGGCCATCATCTTGGCGATTTCTTCTTGCATCAACGCTTTGGCATCCACATCTGGCTCTGCGTCGGGGTCTGGGTCCACGGCTTGGTCGCCGACAGCCCCTGCGGCGCTCGGCTCTGCGGACTGCACAACCGCGGCCGCCGTTTGGTGGTCGGCGTGGGCCTGTTCGCCGTCGGCAGCGACAGCGGTCGCGGCCTTCTCGACTGCGCTGGCAGTCCGATCGCCATCGCTGAACTCGCGATCCGCCACCGCTTCGCTGTCCGCACAGGCGTCGCCATCGTCCTCGTCGCCCTCTTCCAAGCCCGCTCCGCCCCCTGTAGCTGCCGCGCCATCGCCGCGACCTGGACCACGGCGGCGTCGACGGCGGCGTCGGCGGTTGTTTTCAGCGAGCACCGCCGCAGCGTGGGCCCCAGCGGCCGCTTCGTCGCCGCTCGGGTCAGCAGCCCCCGCAATGCCAGTATCTGCTTCGCCTGTGCCCGGTTTTGCCGCGCGCAACACTTCGGTCGCCTGCGCTGACTCTGCCGAGCCGTTGGCGCTAGGTTGGCCGGGCTGTTCCGCCGACCGATCGGGTTCAGGGCTGCGACTGAGTTCAGAGCTGCGCCCAAGTTCAGGGTTGCGAGTGCCTTCTGGGTTGCGACCCGCATCCAGCTGTCGCGCTCCTTCAGACCTAGCACCCTCGAACCTGCCTCCCTCTGGCCTGCCACCTTCAGACCGCAGACCTTCCGTTCTCCCTGTCTCAGACCTGCGTTGCCGGTCGCCACCGCGATCCGAGCGGCCTTCGCCTCGACCGCTCTCAGCCCTGCCGGCCCGCGGCTCTGGCCCCGATTCGGATCGACCGTCGCTCAGGCTGTCCCTGCGCCCATCACCGCGGGTGCCATTGCCATCCGCGCGAGCCTGTTGGCCGTCCGCGCGCGCGGCTGAACTCTCCCCGCGACCTAGGCCGCCCTCACTGCGACTGTGACCACCCTCTGCGCGGCCCTGAGCACCGTCACCGCGAGCTTGGCCCCCGTCACCGCGCCCACGTCCGCGGCCCTCGCGATCGCGACTTTCACGCCGTCCGCGTGAGTCGACTAGGGTATTGCCGCCAGCCGCCGCGTCTCCCCCGGCGGCCGGACCTGCCAATGCCGCCGGTGCCACTGCCACCGCGGGCACCGGTGCCGCCGCGCTACCCAGCCCGAATAGCCCCTTGAGCCACGCCCCAAATCCGCGGGGCGCCGGCAACTCCTCATAGGCAGCGTCCACCCCAGCAACGACCGCAGGTGCGCCGGTCTGGCTGTCGTCTTGGCGACCACGCGGCGTGTTGGGTTTGGCATCCGTCGCCGGGTCGGGCGGGGTCATCTTGCGAACTTCTTTGTAGATTTCCTGATAGTCTACACCTGCGCCGCGCTTGGCCACCGTCGTTTCGATTTGCAGTCGCGTTTCTTCACGCTTGATTAGCGTATTGCGCACCACGTCTAGTTCTTGGTGGACCCGCACCATCTTGGCGTGATCGGCGCGGTCCGCGCCCGACTCCTGGGGTTCTTCCTCCAAACATTCCACCATGACTTGAGTCGACGGCAGGCTCTCGACGCCGATAATTTCGATCGTGAGGTGGTATTGCTTTTCCAGTCCAGCCAGTTCGGATCGCCGGGCGTTCAGCAAATAGCGCGCCGATTGCGCCGGCACCACGGCAATCACGTAGCGCACCCGCCGTTGGGCCACTGCTTCGTAAATGCGCCGCAACACTGCCATCGCCACTGACTCGAACGCGCGAATACGCCCGGTCCCCGAACAATGCTGGCAACTGTCAAACGTGCCCTTGTTGACGCTGGATTTGATGCGCTGCCGCGACATTTCCAACAAGCCAAACTCGGAGATGTGACCGAGCTTGGTGCGGGCCTTGTCGTTCTTAAACGCGTCCTTAAGCGCAGTTTCGACCTCGCGCACGTACTTCTTCTCGCGCATATCAATAAAATCAATCACGACCAGACCGCCCATGTCGCGCAACATCAGTTGATGGGCAATCTCTTGCGCCGCCTCGATATTGGTCGCCCGCGCGGTTTCTTCGATGTCTTTTTCTTTGACCCGACCGGAGTTGACGTCGATCGCCACCATCGCTTCCGTTTGGTCGATGACGATCGAACCGCCCGACCGCAGGAACACTTGGCGCGAAAACACGTCCTCGACTTTGCCCTCCATGCCGTAACGGGCAAACATGGGTACATCGCCGGCGTAACGGTGGACGTGAGCCAAACTGCGCGGCATCAGCACGCCCAAGAATTCCTTGACTTCGTGGCAAGTCTCATCGTCGTCAATGACGATTTCCTCAATGTCCTTGGTAAAGTAATCGCGCACAAAGCGCACGGCCAGCGACCGTTCGGCGTACAGCAAGGTCGGGCCCTTGGCCTCGTCGTAGCGCTTGCAGATGTGCTCCCACTGCCGAGTCAAGTACAGGAGATCCTTCGCTAACTCAGTTTCAGTCGCCGTCTCACCCGCCGTCCGCACAATCAGGCCAAAGCCTTCAGGCACCTTCATGGTTTCGGTCAGTTTCTTAATGCGTTCGCGCGCTTCGTCCGACAATTTGCGCGACACCCCGGCTTTTTCTTGGTCGCTTTCCGGAATCAGCACCAAATACCGGCCGGGCAGCGAGATAAACGTGGAAAGCGTCGCACCTTTTTGGCCGATTTCGTCGCGGCTGACTTGCACCAACAAGTCTTGCTTGGAGCGAATCAGTTCTTGAACCGGCGCCCGTTTGTCCGAGTTATTGCCACGCAGCTTGGGATGGATTTCGCCGACTGGCAAAAACCCCTGTTTATCATTGCCAAAATCGACAAACGCAGACTGAAGCGACGGTTCGACTCGCGCCACCGTCGAGCGGTAGATATTGCCTTTGCAGGTGTTGCGGTTATTGGGTTCAATTTCAATGTGGACGAGCAGGCCGTCTTCGATTACGGCGGCGCGCGATTCATCGCGGTCCATACTGAGCAGCATACGTTTAGTCATCAGACACTCCTTGCCCGCGTTGCGCAGTGCGCGCAAAAGGGCATTTGGGTCCGACTCTGGAAAAAGAGCTTGAAACTAACGCAGGTTAGGCGGGGCGAGTGGCGGTGACCGGCTAGGCTGGGCCGCCGACGCACGGGCAACAAGCCCTGTGCCGCGGTGTTGGCCCTGCCCGAACGCAGCTGTCATGGGCGCTTGCACTCGGCGGCTGGCAGGAAAGCGCCAGCCCAAGTGAAACGATTCAGACCGTTGCGCAGTAGCAGCCCGGCGCGCTTCCAAGCGTACCCCAAAGCGATCGCATTGGCGTTGCGCAGCGACCACCAGCTGCGGCGGATGCGCCTGCGGCATGGGGTACTGCGGTTGGCTGCTGACCATCGCGATTGGGTGCGCCAAGCTGCTTGGCGGCACACCTTGGGCCCATGCAGCAGTGCAGCGCTGGGCTGCTCCTCTTGCGCAGGCCCAAGCACTATTCGCACTCACCGCAGCATTGCTGCTGCCCAAAACCGCTTCGTTGGTGTCCACCGCAGCACTGCTAGATGCCAATGCAGGACCGTGACCGCGCTCGCCTTGCGCGCCCGAGCACACCAAGCCCGCGTCATGCCTAGCGCTCAGTTGCGCAGTGTGCATGGTGCCGATGGGCGAGGTGTGTGAGCGGCGAAGCGATGGAACGGTCAGAGTCAAGTAGCGGTAAACTGAAGCAAAAACCTGCATAGGGTTCAAAGCTTCGCCAGCGCGCAACTGCCGTTTGGACTTGGGAGCCGCCGCGAAGGTACCGACCAGAGTACAGACCAGAGTACAGACCAGGGTACAGACCAGAGTACAGACCAGGGTACAGACCAGAGTACAGACCAGAGTACAGACCAGAGTACAGACCAGGGTACAGACCAGAGTACAGACCAGAGTACAGACCAGAGTACAGACCAGAGTACAGACCAGAGTACAGACCAGAGTACAGACCTGCGGGCGAATCTAGCGCAACGGGAGCGGCTGGCGAGGATTTCCATGTCGGAAAAGGTTGGCAGGCTACTGGTCGCGCCGCTTTGAAAGCACCGGTCATTCCGGTGTGGGCGCGCTCAAACCCCGCGTAACGGCGAACAATCGCCGACTTGCATTTGCGAAAAACCGAAGCCTTGCGCTCTGCGAAGCGGGCCTATTTTACGGTTGCGGCGCCCAAATGTCAATGCGCTGCACATCGCGAATCCGGATTTTGGCCTCGCGGGCGCGACGCAGTGGCCGGCTGGAGCCCAAGCCGAGTGGCCCTAGCACACCGGGACAATGCGATCGCGCCTTGGCAGGTACGGAGCGGTGTGACGCCAACCCGCAGGCCATTGAACCAGTGCCGCACGCTCGCGACCCACGCAACAACGACAGAGACGCCGACCAAAGCCGTCAAGTTTGGGCAGCAACGGAGCGGCGTGACGCCAACCCGCAGGCCATTGAACCAGTGCCGCACGCTCGCGACCCACGCAACAACGACAGAGACGCCGACCAAAGCCGTCAAGTTTGGGCAGCAACGGAGCGGTGTGACGCCAACCCGCAGGCCATTGAACCAGTGCCGCACGCTCGCGACCCACGCAACAAGCCCAGAGACGCCGAGCAAATACGATTTGCTCGGCTCTCTAGGCGACTTCGCCGAAGCCAAAAATGGTGTCCATGCCGCGATTACGCTGGAACACCCCTTCTTGGTTCTTGTCCTTGGGATTGGTGGTGTTGCCTTCGATGGTGGTCACCGAACCATCCGAGTTGACCTGCTTGACGATGCCAACGTGGTCGGGGACTTTGTCGCCATCCCAGTCGAAAAACACCAAGTCGCCGGGTCGCGGGTCGTTGCGGCCCTTCCAGCGCCCTTGCTTCTTAAGTTGTTGAACAAAAGTCGGACAATACGGGCTGTTGGTGTCCTTGCCAGCTTGGGTGTACACCCACGACACAAAGTCGGCGCACCACGGTTCGGGGCCACGGCCGAAGGCTTTTTGGTACTTGAGGGCGCCACCTTTGTTCTGGCCCGCCTCGGTCACACCCAACTGCGACTCGGCTACCCGCAAGATTTCTTTGCGCAATTCAGCTTCGTCGCGCGGATTGGCCGCTGGTCCACGTGGCGCTTGCTGGCCAGGGACTTGTGGACGCCCTTGCTGCTGCTCGCCGCCGCGATCGGTGGTCGGGGTCCCAAATTTTGTGACGTCCAGATCGCTGCCAGTGCGGTCGCGCAATGCTGTCCACGTGTTGGGGCCGACAATGCCGTCGGTTTCCAAGCCGCGTTTTTCCTGAAACTGCACCACCGCGCGATGGGTGGCTGGGCCAAAAATGCCGTCGGCGGCACCGGGGGCAAGGCCGTTTTTCGTCAGCAAGGTCTGACACATGCGAACTTCGGCCCCTTGTGAGCCGCGCCGAATGGTCTTGGGCAAGTGGCCAGCCCCAGGAGCGACCCGCGCTTGGGCGCCGCCGCGTTGACCCTGTTGGCCCTGTTGACCCTGTTGACCTTGTTGACCTTGTTGGCCCTGTTGGCCCTGTTGACCTTGCTGGCCCTGACCGCGCTGCCCTTGCTGCTGGCCGCCACGCTGGCTTTGCGCTTGGGGGCCTTGGGTTTGACTCTGATGGGCAGGCATCGACACGACTCCGACCGCCGACTGCGGGGCGTAGCGAAGGTATAGCCGCACCGCGATCGGTCGGCAATGATCGCGGTGCGGCTTCGGTCGCCGTGTGGGGCGTTGGCGCCCCCATTTCGGCAACGGCAGCTGCGATTGGCGGCGCGCAGGCCTGGTCACCGCCGGGCCGGGCAATGGCGCGGCATTGGGTTCTTGCCGCCGCCGTCAACCGCGGTTACTTTGCACGTTGGCCGCACAGCCGTAAATCGCGGCCTAATCGCTGGTAAGTTTTGAAGATTGAAAACGTCTTGGTGTGTTCCGCTTTGCTGGTTTTGGCCGTCTGGCCGCATTTCGCGCGGGCAGATTCGGGGGCAGACTGGCTCGACGACAAGCACCCGTGGCGCGAACCAGCGGATCGCCATGTCGATTTCAGCCATCTCGACCTGCAAGTGACGCCTGATTTGGCCAAACGCACCGTCAGTGCTACCGCGACCTACAAGTTGACGCGCAAACACCAGACCGAACGGCTGCGGCTCGACGCCGTGGACCTCAACTTGACCGAAGTCGTGTGGCTGCAGTCCGGCGCCGCCGTTGCGGCTAAATGGCAGCCAGTGGATCACGGGGTGGTGATCGAGTGGCCGCCAACTGCTGATCGCGACCTAGAATTGCGCCTGCGCTACAATTGTGCGCCACGCCAAGGGTTTTACTTTGTCGCTGCCGACGCCGACGCTCCCAATCGGCCGCTGCATGCCTGGACCCAAGGTGAAACTGAAGAAGTCCGGCACTGGTTGCCGGCCCCCGATCAGCCTGACGAGCGCATGACGTGGACCGTTGCGGTGACGGCCCCGACGGCGCTGGTTGCGCTGTCCAATGGCGATCCCGACGGCAAGCCGATGATCGACAAGCCGACCCAGCTCAGCCTGACCCGCTACCGTTCGACCGCGCCGTTGCCGCTGTATTTGCTGACGGTGGCGATCGGGCCGTTTGTCGCCGTCGATCACGGCCACAGCAAGCTGCCGGTGGTGACGTGGGCGCTGGCCGATGACGTCGACAACGTCCGGCGGGCCTACGCCAAACTGGCCAAAATGGTCGATGTGCTCGGTCAGCGCTTGGGTGTTGCCTATCCGTTTTCGCGCTATAGCCAAGTTGTTGTTCATGAATTCAATTTTGGTGGCATGGAAAACGCGACGTTGACGACGTTGACCCATCGCGCCGTCCCCGATGCGCGCGCCGAGCTGGATCGGCCGGCCGATGGCCTGCTCGCCCACGAATTGGGCCATCAGTGGTTTGGCGACTTGGTGACCTGCCGATCGTGGGCTGACATCTGGCTCAACGAGGGCTGGGCCAGTTTTGCCGATTCGCTGTGGCACGAAAGCGAGTACGGCATCGATCGCTACATGGAAGACCTGGCCGACTCGCGGCGCGGCTATTTCGAGGAGGCCAACCGCTACCTGCGCCCGGTTGTGGCCGATCGCGCCGCCGATCCCGACGACGTTTTTGACAGTCATACCTACAGCAAGGGCGCGTGGATCGCTCACATGCTGCGGCGCAAGTTGGGCGAGGAGCCATTTTGGCGCGGGGTCAAGACCTACCTGACCCGGCATCGTTTTGGCTCGGTGGAGACCGACGATCTGCGGCGGGCCCTCGAAGAGGCGTCTGGCTTGAGCCTGCGCGGGTTTTTCTGGCGCTGGCTGCGCCAAGCGGGCCATCCAGTGCTCAAAGTGGACCTCAAATGGGACGATGAGGCCAAAATGGTTCGGCTCGGTTTTGCCCAGACTCAGCGCATTGAGCGGGCGATGCCGCCGTTTACCTTGGCCATTGAGATCGCGCTGACCGCCAAGCAAGGAGCGGAGCCGACGCTGCATCGGCTAGTTTTGGACAAGGTCACGGATAGTTTCCGGCTTCCGGCACCGACTCGGCCGTGGCTCGTCGAGATTGATCCCCGCAGTGCCTGGTTGGTCGACTGGACCGTCGAGGCCGCCACTACCGACTTGGCCGCGATGCTAGAGCGCAGTGCCTATGCCGACGTGCGCTTGCGGGCGTGCACCGATCTGGGCCGGGTGTTGCACGAGCCAACGGCGCTGGCGGCGATTCTGCGCGCAGCCCAGCACGACAAGGCCCGCCATGTGCGGGCGAAAGCCACGGATTTGCTCGGTCGCGGTCCACGCGACAAGGTCATCCAACCGCTGGTCGAGCGCCTGACCAAGGACAGCGAATCGCAGGTTCGCCGGGCGGCTGCGCGGGCGCTGGGCCAGCTCTTGTCCAATAAGGGTTGGGCTGCGCTACAAGTGGCCGCCCGCACTGATGTTAGTTATGCCGTGCAGGCCGCGGCGTTGCAGGCGCTGGTAGCGATTGACCGCAGTCAGGCGCGCGCGGAGCTGCTGGCTGCGGTCGCTCGGCCGTCCCATCAGGAAACGGTGCGGGCGGCCGCTTTGCACGGCTTGGCCACGCTGGCCGATCAGCAAGACTGGCCGTTGGTGGTGGCGGCGATCGAGTCCGGTCAGTCCAAGTTTATTCGCGAAGCTGCCGCGCCCTCGGTGGCTGAATTCGGTGCTCGCGCGATGGAACGCAAGGAAGACGCGCGGTTAGCGTTGGAAGCGCTGTTGCACGAAGACTCGGCCCGCATCCGCCGGGCAGCGGCCGACGCGCTGGGCATTTTGGACAACCCCAAGGCCCGCCAAGCATTGCTGGCCGCGGCATCCCGCGAACCTCTGGAAAAACAGCGTGAAAAGCTGCGCCAGACCGCTGGTCGCCTCGGCCAGCAGGGCCCGCTGACCGAACGATTGCAGCGGCTGGAGGAAGAAGTCCAGCAATTACGCAGAGATACCGACAAGGATAGGAAGTAGCCGATGGTGCCGATGCCCATCGCCAGGGTCTGCGTTCGGGCGCTGGTCGGGCTGGTGGTCGCGTTGGGTCTGGGGTGTCGACCGGCTCGCGATCCCGACCAGTGGGTGGTCGCCGTCGATGCGCCGGTCAAGGACCTCGATCCGCGCTTGGCTGTCGATGGTCCTTCGGCGCGGTTGTCGCGGCTGGTGTTTTCGGGTCTGACTCAGGTCGATGAGCACGGCACCCCCGCTCTCGACTTGGCAGCCCTGATCACTCTGGAAACCGCGCTGGTGGCCCGCGTCCACCTGCGGCCCAATCTGCGGTTTCACGATGGCCAGCCGCTGACCGCCGCCGATGTAGCCTTTACCTACACCACGGTGCTCGATCCCGCGTTTGGTACCCCGATCGGCAGTGAGTTTCGCAAGCGTCTGGCGGCGGTGGTCGTCGATGGTGTGGATGCGCTGGTGGTGCGTTTCGTGCTGCGCAAGCCGCTAGCGACGCTGTGGACCGATCTGGTGGTCGGCATCGCCCCGGCGCACCTGTTGCGGCACGCGGCCAAACAGCGGTTTGCTGGCCCGGTGATTGGCTCCGGTCCGTGGCGGGTGTTCGGGGTGGCCAACGGCGAACGGGTCGAGGTCGAACGCGTTGATCTTGACGGCACCGCAGCGGCAGGCACCCCCAAACGCTTGGTCTTTCGGGCCATTGCCGACGAAGGCGCACGGGCGTTGGCGGTATTGGCCGGCGGGGCCGACGTCGCGTGGTCGGGCCTGTCGCCGGCCGTCTTGCGTGGGGCGCAGGCGACTGCCGATGCTCGGGTGATCGCCGCCGATGGCATCGCCTTTACCTATTTGGGTTTTAACTTGCGCCATCCCCAGTTGCACGATCCGCGCGTGCGGCGAGCGTTGGCGCTGGCGCTGGATCGCCAAACGCTGATCGCGGCGGTGCTGGGCGGGCGGGCGCGCTTGGCCGATGGCTTGTTCGCCCCGGGGCACTGGGCGCGGGTCGGCTTGCCGTTGGTGCCCTATGACCCTCACACTGCGGGACAATTGCTCGATCAAGCGGGATTGGTCGCTGGCCCCGACGGCGTGCGGCTGCAGATTGACATCAAGGTCTCCACCAGTCGGATGCGCAGGCAATTGGCGCGGGCGCTGGCCGATCAATGGCGGGCCATTGGGGTACAGGCTCAAGTGCGCCCGTTTGAACTGTCGACCTTTTTGGCCGATGTGCGTGCCGGCAGGTTTGAGGTTTTTGTGCTGCAACTGCCTGAACCTTTTGAGCCTGATCAGCTGGCGTGGATGCTGCATTCGCAAAACGCCGCGGTCAAAGCCGCCGATCTGGCAGCGCCCAGCCCCTATGCGCAGATGGACCGCCGCGGGATTGCGGTGACGGCGTGGGATGCCGCCTTGGACGGCGATCCGGTGTGCGCGGACTGGCAAAAGCGCAAGCGAATAGAAGGGTTGTGGGCGTTTTCTCTGGCGGCGATCGGCAACGTCGGCGCCACCGGCAGCGCCAATCGCACAGGGTACGCTCAGCCGTGGGTGGATTGCTGGCTCGATCTGGGCGCCGCCGCTTCCGACCGGCCTACGCGCAAGGGATGGTACGCCAAAGCACAGCACCAAATCGCCCTCGATCTGCCGATTGTGCCGCTGTGGTGGGAAGACATGGCGGTGCTGGTCGCGCCTACCGTCGACGGCCTCCAGTTGCCCGCCGACGGTCGCTATTCGGTACTGGGGGCGATCCGCCATCGCGCCGTCTCGCCGCCTTGATAGTGGCAAGCCGAGGCGATGATCGTGGGCACCTGAGGCGATCGATCAGGCCCCGATGGCCGCATCCACCGCTTTGAATTCAATAATCCAGCGAATCAATTGCCGCGGCAGTTGGTCGGGCTTGACGTCGCCGGCCGGCAGCTTGCCCTGCAACACGCCTTGCACCAACTTGAGAAACGCAGCGCGGACGCGAATGCGCTCGCCCAGACCCCATTCAGGAGCCTCGCAGCGCCCACCGGCCAACAGCCCCGCGGCTGCACGACGAATATCCAATGAATACATAAATTTAGGCAGCACGATCACCTTGGGCGCCGCTGGCGGAGTCGCCACTACCGGCCCCGAACCTACTGCCGGTTTACCCACCGCCGGCGGTGTCCCCGGTTTGGGCGTCATCGGAATAGTCGGAAAACCGCCAAATCCGCTTATACCAGCAATTCTAGGCAGCTCTTCGACCGCCACTTCGGCAAAACTATCCGCGAAAAACTTGGCGGCTGGCCCTTCAAGCGGCACCGTTTCGTCGGCCCCAGCTACCGTTGCCGTCAAAATCGCGATGGCGCGCTTTTCCAGTTCAACGGCCAGGTCGCGGCTCAGGTCCGAGTCGACCAACCGGCCTTTGCCGCCGAGCGCCGCCCCCGCCAAGATCAAGATGTCCTCAATAACCAACGATTTCTTCACCTTGCCAAACAGAATCGCCCCAAACTTGCGCAACTGCGCCACTTCGCCGTCGCTATACGCCCACGCCGAGCCATCCTTGCGCTTGCCCGAGGTGAATCGTTTGTCGCCCACCAGTGCATTCCAGTGCGCCAACACCTTGTCGGCGTAGTCGGTCGGCAGCGGGGCAAATACTTTGGCAACGCCGCCAGCGGCGGCGAATTCCTTTTCAATCCAAGCCAGTTCTGCGCGTTCGGTGTCGTCCTCGGTCATCGGGCCTTCAAACTGTAGATTGCGGCGCACGCTGAGCAAGGCCGCTTTGTCCGTGAGCGCCGCGAACAACAGATGGCGGTCTCCGAGCACAAACCGAGCAATTCCTTGGGGATTGAAGCTGAGGCGCTCAATGGCGACCGGTTGGGTGCCGCGCGGCGGGGTCTTGCTCAGGGCAATGGTCGCTTCGAGCACCGCTTGGGCGACTTGTTCGGACTTGAGCCCGACGTTGATCGCCCGCGCGGCGATCACCGAGCGTCCCGAGTCAAAAGGCAAACAATCCAGATACTTGCCAAGCGACGAGTCGGTGCAAAACGGCGGCATTTCATCGGCAGGGGTCTCTTTGCCGCGGTACAGTGCCGCAATCGCTTTTTTGTCGTAGTCGAGCGCCAACGCGCCTTTGCTCATCAAATCGCCCAGCAGAATCGACTCGCGGGTCTCCAAATAATCCATCACCGACGAACTGGGCAGCAACTTGGTCGAATTACCCTTGAGATAGCTGGCGAAGATGCCGTCGATGTTCTCGCGGGCAATGCCGCTGGCCAGTGAACCGGCGAAATTGTGCCGCATGCCCAAGGTATGGCCGACTTCGTGGGCGACCACCGCCCGAATCATGTCCTGCGAAGCCTTGAGCACTTGCGAATCGGGCACATCGGGCAACAGCATCGCTTCCAGCCCGGCCAGCGAATGGTGAGCCAAGTCGGCGATTTCAAAGTTGCATAGATTACCAGCGCCGTGGCCGTGGACTTGCAGACTGCTCGGCCGCGCCCGCGGAGCCGCACCGACCGCCGCCGCTTGACCGCGCAACACCGCTTGCCGCGCCAACTCTTTGCCGCCAATCGCGAACGAGCTGGGCAGGTAGATTTGGGCGTGCTGGATTTCGCCTGTTCGCGGATCCATTTGCGCATCGGCATAGGCCGAGCCCGCGGTTTCGTAGTTGATCCACTGAATAATATTGAGATTAAAATCCGGAGGCACGATCCCTGCCGGCGCATCGACGACCTTGAGCTTGTCCTCGCCAAATACCTTGTTCCAATACAGCACGCCGTCGCGAATCGCCGTCTTGTACTCGGCTGGCGTGTTGGCTGAAATGGCAAACGTAATGGGTTTACTGACATTGAACTTGGCGGCGTAGGTCACATGGCCGCCGTCCTTGAGCATTTGCGGGGCCACTTCAAAGAAGCCCATGGTCTGAAAGCCCTTTGAAATAGAAGGCTTAAACGACGGGTTGGGCTGATACAGGGTCAAGTAGTACTTGATCTCGACCGTCGGCGCGGAGCTGGCCTGCTTGCCGGTGGGCAGATCAAGTTGGGCAATCTGGCGAATGATAATTTGCGACTCGCTCGTCACAACTGCTGAATCGACAAAGGCAAAGCGCACATTGAGCGCCTTGAGTTCGGGCGCGCCGGCTTCCGGAGCCATCACGTCCGAAGCGTGCATCTCGCCGGCAAAGAACACGTTTTTCATGCCGGCGCCCCAATCAATCTCCAGCCAACCGTCGGCTTCGGTGACGATGGGGAATTCGGCCAGCAACAACGTGGTCGGCAGGTCGGTCGAACCGGTATTGCCCGCCGCCGCCTCGATCATGTAGAGCTTGCCGCGGTGCTTTTTGAAAGTGACGATGCGCGACTTGAGGCCGTGAAATTTTGGCGTCTCTTCAAATTCGGTAAACGCGGCTTGCAGCATGAATTCTTTGTCTAAGGCTTCGGTCGAAAGGCGTATGGCCACCTTATCTGCTTCCGGTTTGGATTCGCCCAGCGCGCCCAAACTATCGGCGTGACCGCCCAGCGCACCGCTGACAAACGACGGCGTCGGCGGGCCGCTGTGGCTCGCGGAAAACAAGCCTTTTTTGCCTTGCGCTTGGCCGGCCGGCATGAACCCAATGGCAGCCATCAAGCCCAGTGCTAGGGCGGCATTGTGGCGCAGTCGTGTAAAATAACGCATTTATTACCCTAAGTTGGGTGGCGTGTCGGCTAGTCATGGCCGCAGAACGCGGTTTGGACGACCCACGCGTTGCGGCGATCTAAGCGCAAAACCGCGGGCATGCGCAATTGTAGCCTTGCGGAGGCCAAAAAGTGAGCCGCCAGCCTTGCCAAAACCACCCCAAACCGTGTATCACCGCGGGCCGACGGCAGGCGAGTCGGTCGCAGCGCTGCGCAGTTCAGACTGACGCTGTGGAGCGGACAGACTGATGCATTAAAGCGCATTAAAGCGCACAAACAGATGCCGTGGAGCGCTGTTGCCAAGCAACGCGTGACCGTACCCACTCCAATCCGTCTACCCGCGGGTGGCTGCAGTCGGACACCGTGCCCGGACTGTAACAGTGATCTGGTTGTGGCCGGTGACAGTCATCTGCTTGTGGACAGTGACGGTGACCTGATGATGGAAGCGTTTGGGAATTGGTAATGGAATCGGTAGGCGAAAAACTGCGGCAGCGTCGGCAGGTGCGCGGGGTCACTCTCGAAGCAGTGTCCCGCACCACCAAACTGTCGCGCGCAGTGCTGACGGCACTGGAAGAGGACCGCCTTGACGATCTGGCGGCCCCAGTTTACGTCCGCGGATTTATTCGGGTCTATGCTGAGTTTCTGGACCTAGACGCCGCCGAACTAGTGCTCGACCACGATGCCACCTTGGCGCGCAAAAAAGCGCTGGAAGCCGAAATGGAGTTGGCCGATAGCCGCACCGCGCTGCCCGAATACCTGCGTTCAGGCCAGGCTAAGCCGCTGTCGCTGTCGCCGGCGACCGCGCTGCTTCTGTTTGCCACGGCGGCGATTGCGCTGGCCTTTGTGTGGTCCGTCAGCCGTAGAGCCAAGCCGGTGCCCATCGCCGCTCGGCCCCTGTTGCAGGCGCCCGAACCCGCGACCGCCACTGGACCTGCAGCGCCGGTGCCGACCACTAGGCTCGGCCGATCGCTGCCACCTTTGCCCGGTCGAGCCACAGATGGACCCGCGTTTGGCAGTCGCGACTCCGGTGGCGCTGAGGCGCCTGGTCGCTCCTTGCCCCGACGGTAGAGAGCCGATCAAATCGGATTTGCTCGGCGTCTCTTTGCTTGTTTCGTGGGTCGCGAGCCTGCGCCCGGGGCGTCAGGCCGCTCCATCGTGTTCGGCAATTTAGTGCAGGTCGGCGTTCACTGGTCAGGTCGCGAGAGAGCCGATCAAATCGGATTTGCTCGGTGTCTCTTTGCTTGTTTCGTGGGTCGCGAGCCTGCGCCCGGGGCGTCAGGCCGCTCCATCGTGTTCGGCAATTTAGTGCAGGTCGGCGTTCACTGGTCAGGTCGCGAGAGAGCCGATCAAATCGGATTTACTCGGTGTCTCTTTGCTTGTTTCGTGGGTCGCGAGCCTGCGCCCGGGGCGTCAGGCCGCTCCATCGTGTTCGGCAATTTCTTGGGCGTCGGCGTTAATTGGTTCGGTGTCTGCAGATAGAGTGCGCAACCAGAACAGCGCCCAACCGGCACAGAGCGCGAACACGCCCCTCCAACTTGGAACGAGTCGGAAAACTGCGACTGGCGCCGTACACCGCCGACACCGGCAGACTCTTTCTACACGGTGGCAACCGGCAGAAAGCCGATAGACCCCAGTTAATTCGCTAAGTATAATCGGATAGAGATGCGCAACTCGTTCAATCTCCCATCGGCCACCACTGCCCAAGGAGTCCAAGTATGCGCTCAGGCTATCGTGTTGCGCGTCCAGCCTGTCGGCGACAGCGATGTGGTGCTCACCTTGCTGGTCGCTGACGGCGGCCGCCTGACCGTGTTCGCTCGCGCCGGACGGTCGAGTAAAAAACGTTTTGAATCAGCAGCACTGCGACCATTTGTCGCCGTCGAGGCCATCATCGCGCCACCGCGTCGCGGCAGCTTACCCCTGTTGCAGGCGGTCCACAGCCAGATCGACCTGCTGGGGCCTTGCCCGACTTATCCGCAATTGGCGCTCGGTTCATACATTATTGAAATTGCTACACAACTTAGCCAGCCAGCCCATGCGGACCCCGATTTGCACAGCTGGCTGCTGCGCTATTTGGGCGCCTGCCGGCAGGCCACGGACGAAGTCCTCGCCGACATCTTAATTCTGGCCGAATTGGCTGCCTTGCAGGTTGCCGGGCTGTTGCCGGACTTATCACGCTGCGTTCGCTGCGCAATGGCGTTTGATCATCTGGTGTTGTGGCCAACGATCGGCGACGGTCTGGCCTGCGGTCGCTGTCACCCTTATGGCGATCAGGCGATGCCCGCGGCCGATTTTCACCTGCTTTGCGCGGCGCTGGCCGGACCCGGCTTAGATGAGCTGACGGCCCTGACCGCTCCCAGTCGCGCGCTAATTGGCGAGCGGTCGCGGGTGTTAGTGCAACACATGGTGTCCACGCCGCTGCGATCGGCGGCCGCAGTGCGCGACACGTTGCGCAAGTGATCGCGCGCCGTTACCGTTGCCCGCCTTTTGCCCGACACTGCCTGCACTCCGAGTTGAAATGACCATTGATCCTAAAGATTTTTCCACGCTGCTGGTCCGGTTGGCGCTGGTCACCTTGGCCCTGCGCGCGGCGGCGATGTTCACGGCTGACATGGGTCCTCTGGAAGCCGCGGCGGCGCTGGGACTGGGTCGCGATGGGCAAGTCACCGACTGGGCGGCGCGACTGAGTCAAGCTTGGGCGGTGCAATGCGGTGGCGCTGCCGGATTGGTGCGGTTGCCCGTCTTGGTGCTTGAAGTCGCCCTGCCGCTGCTGGCAGTCGGTTTGGCTCGCGTCGCTGGTTGGGGATCGCTGGCTGGACTGTTTATTGGCTTGGCGCTGAGCTTGGGGCCGACGTCGATGCAAAGTGGCCATCAGTTTAGTTGGGCGCCTGCGGTTGCTTGCAGTGCTCTGCTGTCACTGACTTTACTGCGCGGCGGCTTGCGCGACGGCGATACCAAGCGCGTCTTGGCCTCCGCAGTGGTTTTGGCTGGCACCGCCATGCTGGTCGCCCCGGTGTTGCTGGTTGTGCCTGCGGGCCTGTACCTGGCGTGGCGCGCCATCGCCATGGAGCGCATTCGCTGGATCGCCGCACTGACATGGGCGGGCGCCATGGTCCTAGCGGTGACTGCCAGAGTGGTTCTGCTTGGTTTCGTGCTGCCCGAACCGGACATGGCTGCCGCTGCGTGGCTCGATCCCGGTGCCGCCGAGCCGTCCCACTGGGCCACAGCGGCAAGCCTGGCCGCGGCCCAAGCTTTAGCCAGCGCGTCGCCGATTGGCCCGTGGGGGGCACTCGGCCGTCAACTGGACCTCGCCGCTACGCCGATGTGGAGCGCTGCTGTCGGGCTAGTCGTGCTGGGTGCCGCGATCTGGGGCTGGGTCGCGGGGCTTGTCCAAGCCGATCCAGCGCCCCTTGTGGCCCAAACGCGCCCGGCGGCCAACGATGATCACCAGAGCGCTGTTGTCGACGATGACGCCGCGCCCGCTGCTGCCGACTCCGGTGCGAACGGCGTTGGCGCCCGCCATGGCTGGCGCACGCTGGGGGTGACTCTACCGACGGTGCCGCGCGAACTGGGCGATCGCGACTGGGCGCCGTATGTACTGGTCTTGTTAACGGTCGCGGCGTTTGCCACTCAGGCGTCCATGCGCGCAGTGAGTGACGGATTGGCCCACGCCTTGGCCGTGGCGCGGGTGGCAGCCGCGGTGCTGGTCGGCGCCGGGCTGGCGGCGTTGGCGACATCGAAGACGGCTGCCGCCTCGCCAGCAGACTCACGGGTGCGCCGGCGATCGTATCTGGTGGTCGGCACTGCCGCCATCGGCCTAGTTGCCGCCGGAGCTTGGCACTTGCTGGCCCTGACCACGACACCAGAGCGCATGGGGCCGCGCAAAGTGGCGGCGTTCGCCCGCGATGCCGGTCAAGAGTCCGCGGTGATCGGCGCCGGCAAGGCGGTATACCTCGGCATTGGGCCGCGCGCGCTGCCGGTCGCCGCGATGTTGGACCCGTCTGGCCACTGGCCCCAGTTGCGCTTGGCCCGCGGCGAGGCCGGGGATGCTGCGACCCAACTCATCGCCTTGCTGTACAAGGAACCGATGGGCGTCATTGTCTTTGGCGACGCCGACGCTCTAGGCAGCAACGCCAACGCCAGCCGCGACCAGCGCGCGGTGGCCAACACGATCGAGCAAACACTGGCGCTGGCAGGTTTTGCAGCGGTGCCGGACAGCCATCGTCTGCTTGGTCCCACCGCGGTGGCGGTGTATTCGCGCAACCGACCTAGCGATCCGGCGACAATTCGGCCCCAATTGCAGCCGGGTGTAGCCCCGTGATCAGTTCCTCAGTCGCTAAGAGTGCCGCTGACAGTGCCGCTGACGGTGCCGCTGGCCAACTCACCCCGACCGCTACTGCTGCGCCAACCGCTACTGTTGCACTGCCCGCCGTCGCGGCGCTCAATCACCTCGCCGCCATTGTGCCCTATTACGAAGTGCGACCTGGGCAAGCCGAACTCGCCGCGGCGGTGGCGACGGCGATCGCTACGGGCGCCGATCTGTTGGCCGAAGCCGGCACCGGGACCGGCAAGACGCTGGCCTATTTGTTGCCCGCTCTGCTATCGAATCGCCGGGTGCTGATCGCGACCGCCACCCGGCAATTGCAAAATCAGCTGTTGCGCCACGATCTGCCGCAGGCCCAGCTCGCCTGTAGGCAGGCCAAACAGATCGCGGTGCTCAAAGGCCGGGCCAACTACGTGTGCCTGCATCGGTTGCAGCGCGCGGCCGCCGAACGCCACCTCCCTATCGCAGTGACTGTCACGGAGCTGAACAAAATCATAGCATTTTGCCACACCTCCACCACCGGTGACCGCGCTGAGGTGACTGGCGTTGCCGAGGACAGTCCGCTATGGCCGCTGGTCACTTCGACCGCCGACACCTGTCTGGGCAGTCAGTGTCCTGACTATCAAAATTGCTTCGTGGTTAAGGCTAGGCGGGCCGCCTTGCAGGCCGATGTGGTGGTGGTCAATCACCATTTGCTGCTGGCCGAGTATGCCCTGCGCGAACGCTGGCCCGATGGCGGCCTGTTGCCCCAGTTTGGCGTCCTCATTATCGACGAGGCCCATGGGTTGGCCGACACTGCGACCGCGTTTTTTGGCCACTCACTGTCGGCGCGCCGCAGCAGCGAAGTGGCAGCCGAGGTGGCGGCGCTGCTGGGCAGTGATCACCCGACTGGCACGGGCCTGCGGACTCCCGTTGGGCACGGACTGAGCGATCACGCCGTCGACAGCCAGTTGCGGGCGCTAATCCGGCGCGGGTTGGACCGTTTGCAGGTGACCGCTTCGGCGCTGTGGGCCGCGGTCGCACTGCGGCCCAGCGATCAGGTGGTGCACCCCGCCGACCTTGCCGCGTTGCGTCCTGCTGCCGCCGATTGCGACGCTGCGCTGGCGACGCTGCAGGCGCTCAGCGGTGACCCGCAACTAGCCAGCGATCCCGCTTGGCAAAAACTGGGCGAAACGCTGTATGCCGTGCGCAGCGATCTGCACCGCTGTTTGCCGCAGCAGCCGACCGCCGATGGTCACGTGCGCTGGCTGCAAGTGCGCGGGGCCCATCGCGCGCTGGTGTGCCGACCGGTCGAAGTGGCGGCAGATTTGCAGCGCACCCTGCTCGCTGAACCAGCCGTGCGTATCTTCACGTCGGCAACGCTGGCGACGGGCGGCAGTTTTGCGCCGATTGCGCGCCGCATTGGACTGGCCCAGACGACAGTGACCATCCAACTGCCCAGTCCCTTTGATTTTGCCCGCCAATGTCGGCTTTTTGTGCCAATCGGCATGCCAGAGCCGTTTGCGCCCGATCGCGAACTCGCGGTGGTCCAAGTGCTTGCCGATCTGGCCATCGCGGCAGCGGGTGGCATGCTGGCGTTGTTTTCGAGCTACCGCGCGCTTGCGCAAGCCGCCGAGCCGTTGGCGCGGGCGTTGCCGTTCGTGGTCTTGGTCCAAGGCCAGCAATCCAAAGAACAATTGCTGGAGCGCTTTATCCACGACCAACCAGCGGTGCTGCTGGCGACGCTGGGGTTTTGGCAAGGCGTCGACTTGCCGGCGCAAGCGTTGCGGGTGGTGGCGTTGGACAAGATTCCCTTTCCGCCCCCCGATGACCCGCTGTTCAAGGCTCGCTGTGCGGCGGTGTCGGCAGTAGGCTTGCGGCCTTTTGACGAACTCAGCATTCCTGCGGCCGAAACGGTGCTACGGCAGGGTTTTGGCCGCTTGATTCGCAGTTCACGCCATCGCGGCGTCGTCGCCGTTCTGGATCCGCGCCTGACTCAAAAAGCCTATGGTCGCCAATTGCTGCAAGCGTTGCCGCCTGCGCCGATTGTCGTTCATTTTTCCCAAGTTGCACAGTTCTTGGCTGACGGCGTCGGCTTGTAACCTGCTGGTCGAGCCGGTTGGCGAATCGAACTCCAACCGGCTGCTACCGAGCACGATCTAGCTGCAACCGCGCACTATCGGGCCGCAATCGAGCAGCATCAGGCTGCAACTGAGCACATCCGCCCAGCCAGTCTAGCGCTCGGGCCAGCCCAGCGCCCGCCTATTCTTCGCCGCGACCAGCAGCTGCAGCTTTCTTTTGAATATCTTTGGCTTTTTGCGCCAACGGGTCCGAGCCTAGAATTTTCTCGGCCTTGACTGCCAACTCTTTGGCGACTTGCCCCTTGCCCGCCGCCAGCGCTTGTTCCGCCTGATCGAGCAACTTCTTGCCGTCGCCACGACAACCATCGATCACCGCTTTGGTTTCAGGATGGCTACCGGTAGCCGTGTAATTGTTGGCTTCCTCGGCTTGTTCCACGGCTTCTTGGCAATTGCCACTGGTTCGTGCGGCCTTTGCTGAGGCAATGTAGCTCTTGATGAGTTGATCGGTGCAATACGCCTTGTGAGCGCCATTGACCGCGTCGTCGGCTTCGCGCACGTTTTTCCACGCATTCGCCGCTTTCTTGGGATTGCCCACCGCTCCTTGGGCCTCATTCCAAGCCGCCTCGACCTTCTTGACACCGCCGACAAATCCCGCCGCCTTCTTCTTTTCGTCCTTGCTGTATGGACCACCGGCGATCGCCTCAAACGCTTGGACGGCCGCCGACCACTGCTTATTCTTGTAGGCCCCAAGCGCGGCCTCAAAATCGGCCTTTTTCGCGCCTGCTGCAGCACCACCGCCACTGGCGGCATCTGCCGTCGCCGCCGGAGCGGCCGCCGATCCAGCGTCGGCCGGCCCAGTCGGCGCCCCTGTGGCCCTGGCATCTGGGGCGTTGACGGCTGGCGGCGGCACCACTGCCCCGCCCATCGCCGCTTGCAGCAGACTGGCTTCAGCGTTGCCATTATCGTGCTCAAGGACCGCAGTGACTGCGGCTTGGGCCTTGGCAGTGTCCCCGGCGGCTTGGGCCTTCTTGGCTTCGGCCAGCTTTTCCGAAACATATTTGGCGACCGCCAGCTTGTGTTCTTGTTCGGCATCGACCTTGAATGCTGAGTCGGCTTTGTCCTTGACTTCTGCGAACTTGGCCAGTGCTTCTTCGACACTGCCATCCTTGAGCGCCTTGCGCGCATCTTCCAGAGTCGCTTGGATTTCGGCCTCGCTGCTGGCCTTGCGCATCAACGCGCCGATCTCACTATTGCCCTTGTCCAGTTCCTTGGCCTTCTTGAGCGCGGTGACCGCACCGACAAAGTCCTTGTCTGCAATCGATTTCTTTGCTGACTCGACTAGACCTTCGGCGCTTTCATCGCCAGCGCCCTGCTCAGTTCCCGCGCCGCCCTTGTTGCCCACCACCAGCCACGCCGCAATTCCACCGCCGACCAGCAACACCAGCAGCCCGGCGACGATCGCGATCATTTTGCCGGTGCCACCGGCAGGCCCAGCGCCGGTCTTGACCTGGGCGATGCCGCGCGATTCGGACTGCGGCAACTGAGAGCGTTCGTCGGTACTGCCGGGCCGACCACCAGAGCCATGGCGTTTGCCGTGGCCGTCGATCTGAAACTCCATGATCGTCATGCCGACTTCGACCTGATCGCCCGCATCCATGACATGCCGAGCGCGCTTTTCGCCATTGACCTTGGTGCCATTGGGGCCGCCGAGGTCTTCCAAAATGGCCTGGTCACCATTGCGCCGCACTTGAAAGTGTTTGCGCGATACCGCCGGATCTGCCAGCACTATCTGGCAATCCAGACCGCGACCGACCAAATAATCGCCGTCGACCAACTTGTGAACTTTGCCGCGATCGGGGCCCGAAATGACCTTCAGATCAAAGGCGCGCTGCGGAGCCTGACTGCGCACGGGTGCCACTGGCAGCTCGTCGGCGTCCATGGCGTCGAGCATTCGGGTTGCTGCATCCTCCTCTTCTTCCTCATGCGCAGGCGGCGGAGGCGGCGGTGGCGCGCGGCCTGGACCGGCACCCGGACGGCCACCAGGGCGGACCGAGGCGCCCGCGGGGCCCGACGGGCGCGGCGGCGGCGGCGGTGCGGGGCTGCGCGAATAGGCAGTCGGCTGCTCACTGTCTTCAAATTCACCAACATCCATCGCCCGGGTCGACTCGCCGCCGTCGTCTTCGTCTGCTTGGCCGTGCTGTCCGCTGTCTGGCTTGCGCTGGTTGCCAAAGCCAATGCCACTGCGCCGTTCGTCGTTCGCCATAGCTATCCTTGCCACGGACCGGCTTTGTAAGCACAGGTCACGCCTTGGAAACAGCTCGCCTTGCGATCCTGTTTCACCCACAACCAAGTACGCACACGGGCCCTGTCTAACGACCCCGTCTTGCAGCCCTGTCTAGCACCACCGACCAGAAGTACCGTCCGGCGGTACTGTCCAGCAGCGCCATTGAGCACCTTGAGGTGCTGACGTCAATCGCCGACCGTAGGCAGGCGTCCGTCGCGCCGTTCACCAATTGACGCCCAATTCACCAATTGACGCCCAATTCACCAATTGACGCCCAATTCACCAATTGACGCCCAATTCACC
Source organism: Myxococcales bacterium (assembly GCA_009692465.1). Classification (GTDB taxonomy): domain Bacteria; phylum Myxococcota_A; class UBA9042; order UBA9042; family UBA9042; genus SXRM01. The sequence continues at coordinate 6,477 of SHZD01000009.1, read as the reverse complement.
AATTGACGCCCAATTCACCAATCGACGCCTAATTCACCAATCGACGCCTAATTCACCAATCGACACGCAACGGCAAGCGCGCTTGCCACGCGCTCGCTTGACATCCGCCGCCATCGGGGTGCGCGTCGCGGCAACAGGCCAATTGCCACTGGGTGCCAGTATCTCATAGTTTGAGAATCGGGCAAAAGTTTGAGAATCGGGCAAAAGTTTGGCTGTAGCGCAACCGTGGCCCATCGTTGGCGACCGCTGCCCGACTGCTGCCCGACCGCTGCCCGACCGCTGCCCGACTGCTGCCCGACTGCTGCCCGACCAGCAGGTGGATGCAGTTGCGACACGCTGATTCGGAGGCTGCCGACCTGGAAAAACTCACACGCCGCTGACCGACCCTGTTGAGCCAAGGCCATAGACTGAGTCGCCACCCACGATGGTGCCGTTGCGCTTGTCCCAGTGCCACCGTGTTGCGGCGTCACGGTGCCCTACAGCGGTAAACTGAGGCCCAGTCTGCAGTCCGCCCAAAGCGAACTCGCGCGCCGTGTCGCTGTTGGCGCAACACCGGTGCTAGGCCGCAGGTATGACCTGCACGGTCTTGCGGCCGTGCGAAGTGCCATACTCGACCACTCCGGGCGCTGTCGCGAAAAGAGTGTAGTCCTTACCGGTATCCACATTTTTGCCGGCATGCCAAGTCGAGCCGACCTGACGCACGATAATCGCGCCAGAGCCCACGGTTTGGCCGCCATACACTTTGATACCGCGATATTGTGGGCTGGAATCGCGACCATTGCGCGACGAGCCTTGTCCTTTCTTGTGTGCCATTTGGATTCCTGTGATCGAGCCAATCGAAGGGGGGTTGAGTTCTAGGTTCAGGACTGCGGCCGCAGCACGCAATGTTGCCCAACAAGCCGAGTCAACAGCGACTCAAAACGGCGGTCCATTGCCCTAACTGTCGTCAGTCGCGATGTCGACGCCAGTGCAGATGCACACGATCGACTCCGCTCCGAAGATTAGATCTCAATGCTGGCGATGCGCACGCGGGTGATCCACTGGCGGTGGCCAATCGTCTTGCGGCTGTTCTTGCGGCGGCGGTATTTGTGCACGAGGACTTTGTTGTCGCGGGTTTGCTCCACAACAGTTCCGACCACCCGCGCTCCGGCGACAACGGGCGTGCCGACGCGCACTTGGCCTTCACTCGCCACTAGGAGCACGTCGCCAAACACGACTTGGTCGCCGGTCTGCTCGGGCAGCTTTTCAATCGTCACTTGCTGGCCCGCTTGAACGCGGTACTGTTTGCCGCCGGTCCGTATAATTGCGTAGGTCGTCATCTAATTATCTCCGCCGCAGCAGCAAGTGTGCAGTCGGCCTGTGGTTTTCCAATGTGTGCCAAAAACGCGCTTATCGCTCGTTCGTGGCAATCAGCTCAAGATTTTCAGCGGTTCAAGACTCCGGTGCTTCCACGCGGCGCTCGAACGGGGGCGCTATTTTGCCCACAAGTACAGCTTGCGTCAACCCAAAAACGGTCAGCCTGATGCCGCGGCCCCTAACAGTGCGCGCGGTCGTTGCGCTTGGCTTGCCGCCGCCGCCGAGTTGCGCCGAAAGAGTTGCAGCACGCCGCGCGCGGCACCCGCGATAGATGAAACTTTTCAGCGTTCTGCTTGGCGACCGGGCCTCCGGGCGCCCACGCGGCTACGCAGCACACGTGGGGCGGCGCGCCCCGAGTTTCTAGTTAGGGTAATCGCGGACCGGCGCCCAATTGTCGCCGCCTAGAGTTGCGCATACTGTGTCGGCATCGACCCCGTGCGGGTTTGGAGGCCGGATGCCTTGGATTGTGCAAACTCGTGGAGGCTTGGGGCAGGCCGACTCAGAAACCGCCGACCTCGACGTCTGCGTTGAGAGTCGACACCAGTGGTCCGCCATCGGCGTGCAACGCGGCCAGGTCGTGTACCAATCGGGGCCCGGCGGCGTGACGCCATGGCGCTCAGCGGCTAAACCGATCCAGCTGGCTACCTGCTTGGAGTTGTTAGGGGATCCGTGGCTGCAGCCCCAAGAACTGGCTGTTGGCGCCGCCTCGCATTCGGCAGAACCGCAGCACATCCGCTGGGTGCGAGAAATCTTGGCCAAGTTCGACGTCGCAGAGTCCGATCTACGCTGCGGGGCCCATCCGCCACTGCACCTGCCGTCGGCCGCAGAGGTGTTGCGAAGTGGCGGCGAGTATTCGGATATTCACAACAATTGCTCCGGAAAACACGCGTTCATGTTGGCGACGGCAGCCCGCATGGGCTGGCCGCTGGACTACCGGGCGCCTGAACACCCCTTGCAGCAGCGGATTTTGGCGCGAGTGCGCGAATGGAGCGGCGAAAACCCGCGGTTGGCGCTCGACGGCTGCGGTGTGCCGACGTTTTGCCTGCCGCTGACTGCGATTGCCAGGGCGTGGTCGGTGATCGCCGAGGCGATGGTCGACGATCTCGATCGGACTCGCTTGGGCCCGATTGGCCGAGCGATGGCAGCCCACCCTGAGCTGACCTCGGGCTGCGAACGTCTGGACGAATCCGTAGTTCGGCATGCTGGCGGCCAGATGGCCGTCAAGGTCGGCGCTCAGGGCGTATTTTGCATTGCCATCCCCGATCGCGGCCTCGGTTTGGCGGTCAAGGTGTGGTCGGGTTGTGGCGATGCGTTGCCCTGCGCTGTTTCCGCCGCGCTGAGCGAAGTTGCGCCGGACTTGTGGCAGGAACCCCCGGCATGGCGGTTTGTCGAAGTGCGCAACGTTGTTGGCCGCTTGGCTGGCCTGTATACCCGTGGGCAAGACGGCGACTTACCGTAGAATAATCGCTAACTGAGCGCGGGATCGCGCGCGGCTGCCCGACTACCGAACAGTGAACAACTGGGCCGTGGCCAGCCGCCGCGCAAGCTGATCGCCGGCCAGCAGGCTGCCGAAACCTAGGGTTATTCTTGCCAAGAACGCGCACTGGCAACCTTGAAACTTTGCAACCTTGCAATCGGCAGCGGCGAGGCCAGATTTCTGCAGATTGAGGCCACTGTCGGTCCTCTAGGCGCCATCGGTCGCTACTTGACGACAGCCGACCCCATCCTACCTTTGCCGCGCCGGTTGCCCTATCGGCACTGCACGCCGCGTAGTTTTTCATCAATTACGGGGTCGTCCAAGTGACAGCCGGCCCAGTCGGTCCAGTTCGTCTTTGCGATTTGCAGCTGCAGTTGCCCGTCGACGGCCAAGTAAACAAGAACCCACCGCGGTCCTTAGGAGTCCATCGCCATGAGTATTCGTCCACTGTACGACAATGTGCTGGTTCAGCGCGCCGAAGCTGAGGAAAAGTCGGCCGGCGGCCTGTTTCTGCCGTCCGCGGCCCAAGAAAAACAGGTTTACGGCACCGTTAAGGCCGTTGGCAAGGGCAAAATTCTGAAAGACGGGGCCCTGCGCGCACCGGCTGTCAAAGTTGGCGACAAGGTTCTGCTGGCCAAGTGGGGCGGCAATGAAATCAAGTACGACGGCGAGGAATTTTTGATTCTCAAAGAATCCGAGCTGTTGGCGGTTATTTCCGACTAACTTGCTGCGGCATGGCCGCCCAACTTGGGCGGCACGGTCGCCTCGTCCACTTTTTTCGCAAGCACTCACTTTTTTCGCGGGCGCTCACTTTTTTCCCGAGCATTGCCTGCACAATAGGATTCCTATGTCAGCAAAATCAATTTTCTACAGCACTCAGGCGCGGTCCGCGATCCTAGACGGCGTCAACATCCTGGCCAACACCGTTAAAGTGACGCTGGGCCCCAAGGGTCGCAACGTGGTCATCGACCGCTCGTTTGGCGCTCCGCTCATCACCAAAGATGGCGTCACCGTAGCCAAAGAGATTGAGCTCGAAGAGCATTTTGCCAATCTGGGTGCGCAGATGGTCAAGGAAGCCGCGGCCAAGACCAACGATCAAGCTGGCGACGGCACCACCACCGCGACGGTCTTGGCGCAGGCGCTGATTGTCGAGGGCAGTAAGCTGGTGGCCGCCGGCATCAACCCGATGGCCATCAAGCGCGGCATTGAAGCGGGCGTGATTGCGATCACCGCCCAACTGCAGCGCGACAGCCGCGAAATCGACGGCAACCGCGACATTGAGCGGGTGGCCATCATCTCAGCGAACGGCGACGAATCGATCGGCAGCATCTTGGCCACGGCGATGGAAAAAGTCGGCAAGGACGGCGTCATCACGGTTGAGGAGGGCAAGGGCTTTGAGACCACGCTGGAAACCGTTGAAGGCATGCAGTTCGATCGCGGTTACATTTCGCCGTACTTCGTCACCGACGGCGACCGGATGGAAGTGGAACTGCAAAACCCCTACATTTTGATTCACGAAAAGAAGGTCTCCAGCTTGCGCGACCTGATTCCGTTGCTTGAACAACTCAAGCAAGCTGCCGTGCCTATGCTGGTCATCGCCGAAGAAGTCGAAGGCGAAGCGCTGACCGGCTTGGTGTACAACAAGCTGCGCGGCCAGTTGCAAGTGTGTGCGGTCAAGGCCCCCGGCTTTGGCGATCGGCGCAAGGCTATGCTGCAGGACATCGCGGTGCTGACCGGCACCCAAGTGCTGAGCGAAGAAATCGGCGAAAAGCTGGAGTTGGTCAAGTTGCGCCAGCTCGGTCGGGCCAAAATGGTCAAGGTTACCAAAGACAAGACCATCTTGGTCGGCGGCATTGGCCAAAAGGCCGACGTCGATGCGCGCATCGCCCAGATTCGCAAAGAAATTGACGTCACTAAGTCCGATTGGGACCGCGAGAAGCTTGAAGAACGGTTGGCCCGCTTGGCGGCCGGCGTTGCAGTCGTCAAGATGGGCGCGGCGACCGAGATTGAACTCAAGGAAAAGAAAGCCCGGGTTGAGGACGCTCTGCACGCGGTGCGCGCAGCGGTGGCCGAAGGCGTAGTTGCCGGCGGCGGGGTTGCCTTGTTGCGGGCGGCGGTCGCCTTGGACAGCATTTCGTTCGGAGATGAACGCGATCATGGGGTCAAAGCCCTGCGGCGCGCCATCGAAGAGCCGCTGCGCCAGATCGCGGCCAATGCCGGCGAAGAGGGCTCGGTTATCGTTGAAAACGTCCGCGCCCAAAGCGGAAACTACGGCTTTGATGCGGGCAAGGGCGTGTATTGCGATCTGGTGGTGGCCGGCGTCATTGACCCGACCAAGGTCGTGCGGGTGGCGCTGCAAAACGCGGCTTCGGTGGCGACCATGTTGTTGACCACGGAGTGCGCGATTACGGATGCGCCCAAAGACGCCAACTAGCTGCTGCTGCAAGTGACTCACCGGACGGCCGTGCCAGAAATTGACCGGCCGTCCGGCCAAGAGTCTGACCCAGAGCCTGACTTAGGGTCTGACCAAGAGACTGACCAAGAGACTGACCAAGAGACTGACCGGGCGGCCGGCGTCGCCGCGCGCTGAACTTTGCCTGGCGGCCCGGCCGTTGCCGTTGGCGTCCAGCCCAATTTGGCGCGCGGCACGCCGCATTCCTACTACGCTAGGTGACGCACCATGCAAAACGACAACGGCGCCGACGACGACAACTCAGCGGACACCGACAACACGCCAGATCTCGACAACACGCCAGATCTCGACAACACGCCAGATCTCGACAACACGCCAGATCTCGACAACACGCCAGATCTCGACAACACGCCGGATCTTGACGCTGGGCCGCAGGCCACGCAAGCACAGCCTGGTACCCACAGCGCGCAGGTTGACTCCCCAGCCGGTCAGCCTACTGCCGAACCAGCGCCACAAGCTGCGGCAACTGCAGAAAACGACGACGAAATCGACGTTGAAATCGACGAACCCGATCCGCCGACTGTGCAAGTAGAGGTCGCACGGCTGACGATTCGGGTTGCTGAATTGGAACGCGATCGCAAGGACTTAGAGAAGCGGGCTGCCGACGCCGGTGAACAAACACGGCAGTACGCAGCCGCCTACGACAAGGCGCGCTTGGAGTTTGACGCCGCTAAGACGCGACTGGCCCGCGAACAGGAGCGCGGTCAAAAGCGCCAACTGGCCAAAGCGGTGACCGGCCTATTGGGCGTGTTGGATAATTTCGATCGGTTCTTGGACAGCGCCAAGCAAGCCGCAGCCGCCGGTGGCAGCGTCGGTCAGTCGTTTTTTGATGGCGCTGCCATGATTCGCGGCCAGTTTGATCAGGCCTTGCAGCAAATAGGCTTACAGCGCTTCGATGGCGTCGGCGAACGCTTCGATCCCGAGCGCCATCAGGCCGTTACGACCATGACCGTACTGGATGCCGCCCAAGATGGACTGGTCATTCACGGCGTATCGGCTGGGGCAGTATTGGGCGACGAAGTGGTGCGTCCGGCCAACGTGGTAGTAGGCAAGTGCCTTGCCGTCGGTTCAGACGCCGTGAACTGAACGCTCTGGCAGCGCCGACAACCGGTGTCGAGCCACCGTGTCGAGCCACCGTGTCGAGCTAGCGTGTCGAGCTAGCGTGTCGAGC
>SHZD01000164.1 GCA_009692465.1 Myxococcales bacterium | reverse complement strand
CCCGACATTCTTAAGCGAGCGCTGAATCTGGTCTAGACGCAAGCGGTCACGGCTTGTCGGCCACTGCACCACTCCGACAGCATACTCGAAATGGACCCGCCGCTGGGCCTCCAGTTGCGCCAGATGTTCCGCGCTGGCTCGGTCCGCTGCCACAACTACGGCACCGCTGCTCGCCGGGTCGTTGCCATGCAAACCGCCATCTATCGGATCCAATGCCCGCAGCAGGCCGCCAGACATTGCGAAGTTGGACAGCCGACCACCTGCAAGCAGCGCTCGTACCCGGGCGAATACGCAGTCGCGTGCCAATTCGCTCGAGTGCTCTGTCTTGGCCAGCGGCAAACCACTGAATTTGTCTACTGCCAGCCAATTGGCTGCCGCGCTCAAGACCAAAATAGGCGGCTGATTGCGCAATCGGCCGGCGATGGTATCGCCACTGTGAGCAGCCGTAGGCAGCGATACCGATCCTTTGAATTCAGGTAACACTTTGAATCGATGGTACTTGTAGGCGGAGACCGCCAGAGACTATCCACGCTTGTAGTCCAACGCGAGTTGGCTGTCACGGTGTTGTCCTTGGACAGGATTGACGTCAATGGCTAGGAGCGTGTCAGAGTATTCCGACTCGCTCCTAGCGCCGTCTGGCTAGACGGCGGCAACTGTCTGAAACTGCACGGATTCACGCCGGGCAGTTCTCGGACAGTCGAGAATACTTGACTGGCTAGGAGCCTGTCGGATCGTAATAGATTCATTGTGTATAACCTGATAGACATTTCACAACTGATTGATTTCCGACGGGCCGCCTAGCGGCCTCGCTGCGAGGCTGACTACAATGTCATCGCCTGTTCGCTGCTGGATTCGCGGTTGGGCGACAGGTTGCAGGCGCGGCCTTGGCCAAGCACAATTGCGGGTCGCGACCGGAGTCGCAAACATAGATTGATGAATACATTGATGAATATATTGATGAATACATTGATGAATACATTGACGAACAATTTCCTGGTCGGCCTGACTTCACCGCAAGTCGATTGCGGTGCAGATGCAAAAGGGCGCGACGGTCCTGAGCGACTGCGATCGAGTCTAACAAATCGAAAATATTCTATTTCAGCGGCATTTCTGCTGTCGACGCCACTGCTGATCACCGGTTGCGCCGATGACAACGCGGCGGCCGACGCAATCGCGGCGGTCGTGACCTGCCGTCTCGAAAAAGGTAGTCCTCCGCCGCCAACCCCGGCCGCGAGTGCACCGCCGGCGTTCAATGAAATCGATTGGAAAATGCCAAGTTGCACGACAGGGGCGCTGCCGCCACCCATGTGTCCGTCGACCACGACCGTGGAATTCACCGAAGAGACCGCCGCGCCCGACCACATTCCTTTGCCGCAAGCGATTACTTATGCACAGTCACCGCCGACTTCGGGGCCACACCGTGCCCAATGGGCCAAGTGGGGCGAATTTGTTCATTTGCCGGCCCAGCGCTGGCTGCACAATCTGGAGCACGGCGGGGTGGCGTTGCTGTATCATCCTTGCGCGGACCCCAAGATAATACAACAATTACGTGGATTTGCGCGGTGCCAACCAGCGGGCAAGGGCGGCGATCCGTTTCGGTGGGTGATGAGCCCATCCGCCGACTTGGAAACCCAATGGACAATCGTCGCGTGGAAGTGGCGGATTTCAGGAAATTGTTTTGATGCGGCCGCGGTAGGCAAGTTTCTTGATCAGCATTACAACAAGTCCAGCGAGGACGTTCCCAATCACGGCAGCTGGAATTTTATGTACATGGGCTTGTGAATGCTTGTGCCATGATTTTGCTGGATTCACCCACGCCAAGCTGTCGGTTTTTGCTCGATATCTTGAGGATGAGCACCTCAGGGCAGGGCTACCAAGCGAGCCGTCCGCCGTGAACCGAATCGGAGATGTGAGTCGTCCCGCACAGACAACTGCTTGCGATTCAGTTGCCGAGCACCAAGGAACCGTCCAACTGCCATTTTGATCGTTGCCAGGCTGCAGAATCTTCAGTGGAAGGCAAGCCTTAGCGATCAGGCAAGATGGCTACTACGATGCCGATCGCGGCTTCAACGCCGTGCTGCCGCGCCAGTACTGGCTCCAACCGCAACGTACACATGCCGATCGAGCGCACAACACACCGCAAGTCTTGGCGGTTGCCGTCTGCCGATTGTCGTTGCGCCGCCCGAATTCTCTCTCGTCCGAATCAAGTCGGCGCCCAAATCAGTCAAGTACAACGCCTCTGCCAAGGGCGGGACAAGTTGGCCATCGGGGCGCACGTACAACAGCCGCGGTGCGAGTTCGGACAGCATGGGAGGGCCAAAAGCGGCCTGGGCGGCACGCCAACAAGCTGCCGATTCGTCCGAGGGCGCGATTGTCGGATCGGGTTTGGCAAAGGTCGCTCGCCGCGGCGGCCGTTCGACGAGCAAAGGCTGGCTGGCGCGCGGCGACGGAGTCTGAGCGACTGCAGCCGGGACCGGACCCGTCGTTGCCGACCGACTTCGCAACAGGTTGCGCAAGCGCGCGCGCAATTCCAAGGCGTCCACTGGTTTCGCCAGCAATTCTTCAGCGCCGGCCGCGAGCACGGATAGGCGCATGTCGCGGTCGGACAGCCCAGTCATGACCAACACCGGCACCGACTCCGTGCGCGGATCGGCCTTGATTTGCATCAAGACGTCAATTCCGTACATGTCTGGCATGACCACGTCGAGCAACACCGCGTCGAACTTTTCGCGGCCAATTAGGCGCAAAGCCTCGCGACCAGAGCCTGCCTCCATGGTGGCCAGTCCAAACTGATTAAGGATTGCCGCAATGGACTTACGCGTTGCCGGGTCGTCATCGACTATGAGCACGGTAGCCACAGACGCAAGCGGATCGGCCACGACAAAAGGTCCAAAGCGCAGGAAAGCCGCGGCAACCTAGCGATGATACGATACGGCGCCAGAGCGCCGCTGCAAGTTCGAGACTGCAACGACACGGACAGCAAGAACCGCAGGTCTGACGTGTTCGACTGCGCACTGCGCCGATCACGATTCGCCCCTCACTTTGTTTATTCAACAGCAGCCATTTGCCAACCAGTCGTCTGACCCTGACGCTGAATTTTTAAGAAATATTGCAGATCATGGCGTTGCGTGGAAGGTTCGCGCTCGCGTTGGCGGATACGGCGCGCCTCAGTGGCGCCAGTCGATCGACTGGTTTGGGCAATGTCGTCCAGCGGTGTGTGACACGTCGCTGATTCAATGTCGCTATGGGTCTGAGTAGCCGGCTGTCCAACTCGCCAACTTGGCAGCGTTCCTCAACTGTGAATAAGTGTGTAAATTGCCCGCAAAAACCCGTCGGTGCAAGCGGTGAGCTTGCCAACTACGCTCTTTCGATACATGGTGAGGCTATAGAAACACCAAACCTTGACAGGACAATAGAATCATATACTTCTTGAGGAATATCTCAAAGATTTTGGGTGAGAAACAGGGGAGTTTCATGGTGCGGCGGCTCAATCTAGTTGGACGGCGGAACTACGCGGTGGGCGGGTCACAAGTCTATGTTTATAAAAGAAACGACCCCGCGTCCATAGTCTTGTGGAGCCGGCGTTTGGTTTTTTCGCTCTTCCGTTTTGCGAGTGGTCTCCACATTGACCGGCGGCGCTCTGGGTTCACGTTGGTCGAACTCATGGTGGCTGTTGCTATTATTGCTATCTTGGCGGTCACGGCAGTGCCGCAGTTCACCAAATACTTGCGTGGCGCCAAGTCAGCCGAGGCGACAATGCTGCTCGATGGCCTTCGCAAAGGTGCTTCAGCGTACTACGCAATTCCACATACGGACCCGCTTACTGCCAAGCGCAAGCCCTGCCAATTTCCAGTCAAAGTCTCGATTACTCCCGCAGGTGCGAGTTGCTGCATCGACGCCCTCGACAAGGACAACGATGAGCGTTGCGATTCGAACCCTGCGGATTGGGACCATACAACATGGTCCGCTCTTCGCTTTGGACTCACAGACTCTCATTATTTCCAATATCAGTTTGAATCAACTGGCACGCTGTCTAAGGCTCGCTATATTGCGGGAGCCCACGCCGATCTCGATTGCGACGGTTTGTTGTCGACCTTTGAGATCGGAATGGGCGGCGACCCCGAGGCCACCGAATCGGACTGTGACGCCGTGTCGTCGGCCGCAGCGTTGTTCCGCGACAACGAAACCGAGTGACGGTAGACTTGGCGGGACCGTCGCGTCGCAGCGGTTGCCACTATATCCAGAATCGAGATTGAGCGGAGTCTGACCAGTGGCGGCGCGGGCGGTAATTTGCAACGAATGTAAGAAACCGGCTCGCGACGACGAGGCCGATTGCCGCTACTGCGGTTCAGCGCTGCCCCGGTCGGCAGGGCAGAAATGTGCGACCTGCGCAGGCACGGTCACCCAGTTGACGGTTCCTTGCAGCCATTGCGGTGCAAGAATCGCCGGCCAGCGCGGCTTCGGCGCCCAATTGCTGCGTTGCGCGAACTGTTCGAGTCAAGTCAGCACGGATGCTGAAGCCTGCCCGCGCTGCAAGTCGCCAACGCCAGGTCGCACAGCGGTGGCGCCGATGCTGTCCGCTGAGCGCCGCGCCGCTGAGGAAGGGCCCACTGAAGCCGTGCAGGCGGTCATCGATGGCCGGGCGACGAGTCAAGTGGCCCCACATGTGGTGGAAGCGGTTCTCAATCGGACGCTGGAGAAGGGCATTCAGGCGCAGTCGATCGGCGTCACCAAAGAGCCGCCCAAGGTCACCGGTCCCGCTCAACCGTGCCGAGTGTGTGGTCGCCCTAATCCGGCAGATGCCTATATGTGTTCGTCGTGCGGCATTCCACTGCGAGTGCAGCCGCAAGAACACATCGGCGTGCCGACCACTTTGGGCGCGTTGCCTTGGCTTAAGCCGGTGTTGTTGATTGCGGCCTGCGTCGTAGTGGGCGTGCTTGGCCAACTTTGGCGCGTTAGCGAGGCTGCCCGCGATCGGCAAGCCCGATTGCGCGGAGCGCTGGGGCCCGCAGCTACTGAAAAGGACGTCGACACCCTGCGCCAAAGGGCGCAAGCACTGGGAGTGTCACCGGAATCGCTGTTGATGGTGCGTCGCAAGTGCTTTTTGGAGCCTGAAAAGACACCCAACGAAGCGGAAATGGCCGAAGCGGTCGCCGGAATTGAGGTCGGCGAAAAAAGATCCGTGCACCTAATTGCATATGCGCAGCGCCGATGTGCGACAAATTAGTTTCCGCTTGCGCAAGCTTTCGAGCGATCCTCATTTCAAGAACTGCTCTGGAATCTTTCCGCCGGCGCTAGGGTCGTATTTCTGCAAGAAAGTCGCATACTTACCGCGAGTTCGTACGACTTGCTTGCGCATTCCGTTGATGGTCTCGAGCGGCAGTTTGCGCGAAGCACGCTCTACGATGAAATCGGGTAGCGCCCCGCCCGGATCGGCGTCAATTTGATACGTTACGCGGGTTCGGCGCTCGTCGACGAACGTAAACCGCCAAAATCCGCGCAACCGTGGCATGCGCACCACACCGTCCACCTTGGGCTGCAGGCCGCTCTCGATCGACGAAAAACGGCTCACGACTTCTTTGCGCACCATGCTGGCCTCCACAGAGGCGCTGAGCACGACGTCGCGGTCGCTTACTGGCCATGGTGCGGCGGTGCGATTGTAGACCAGCCTATCAAATTCATTGATTTGCTTAATGACTCGCGCCACGGAGCAGTTGAAAATCCATTCGGTGTGGCGCGCCGTGTCGTCCAGAACGGCCAGCAACTCAAAAAGTCCAGCATCGATGGTGCTGATGCCTTTGAATACCGGCAAGGTGCGGCCAGAATCGTAGCGATTCCACACCGCAACACCTTGATCATTAAGAACATTCCTCCATCCGCTGGTCTCTTCGTCCGCCCACAGTCGTCGCGACACCAGTGGTAAGGCGGCGAAAGTAGTCAGATTCATCAAGAAAATACGGCGATTCATGGTATTGTCAGGCACTTGCGCGTCACTGCGCAGAGCATCCAGCATAATCGATTGGCGCGGCTTGGGCTACCGCGACCGCATTGGCGACAGGCTGATGGCCGCGACAAGTTGGTCAAAAAATGGTCCCATTGACGGCATGGCAAACGGTGAGGTGTAGGCCTAATGATGATGAAACAACTAGGAAGTCTGCCAGTCTCGATCGGTATCGTGCTGTCGGTCATGTGCGCTGCTGTTCAAGCCCAACCGCTGCCCAGCGCAGCAAAACTGCCAGCAGTACTAGAACCTTACGCGGGCTACGACGTGGTTTTTGGGCCGAGTGGGCCGCGCGTTCTGGGCCCGGACGCTGCGGAGATGGTGGAGGCCATGATCACCAAGCCCACTAAGGATTTGGGCTCCGATGGCTGTAAAGTTGGTGATATTCAACTGCAAGTGCACGCAATCACCGTGATGGTGCAGTGTGGCGACCGGACGTTGCGGGTCGAATTGCGGTCCAGACTGAGTCAACCACAAGACGCGCGTCCACTTGCAGTTGGCCAAATCGCGACAACTGCATTGTTTGCAGTGCAGATTGATGCACTTTGGCGCGCAGAGTGTGATCCCGCTTGCACAACTGCCAAGCAATTAGCGCAGTTGGAGTTATTGGCTCGGATTAAGGCCAAGGAAGCGACTATTCCGTGGATGCGGGTGCGACCACCGCCGGGAACGGCACAAAGTGGGGTGCTGGCGGCATTGATCGATGCTCAAGCCGTTTTGGCGATTGGTGATCGCGAAGCTGCACGCCGACACCTTGCCACAGCGAGAGCTGCGCTGCCCGATGCAAGTTGGTCGCCAATTCAGTGTTTTGACTACGCTTTGCTCGCCACGGAGGGCGGGGATGCGGCCAACGCATCATGGGCGACCAAGTGTGTTCAGGATACGGTCGGCCGCGCCGTCGGCGTTGCGAACGGTGACATGTCTGGTCCCGACTCCGGTCAACTGCAAGGGATCGCCGCGGCACTGCCGGCGCTGTTGGGCGATCCAGCGGCGACACTGGGGCACGCGAGTACGTGTTCCAAATCAGCAAACTGCGACATTTTGCCCTCTATTCGTGCACTGGCGGCGACTCGCTCGTTCGCGTTTGCGGCCAAAGTGCTGGACGAGGGTCCGCTAGCCAAGGTGGCGACCCACTCCACCGATTTGCTCAAATTGCGGTTCGGTATGGCGAGCGCGCTTGGCGATGCCGCAGGGGAAATGGCCACTGCCATTAAAATTCAAGAGTTTCGTCCTGATGCGCCAGAAGGAGTGGACTTGCTGGCCGCGGGATTAGCGCGCGCGGGCCGCTGGCGAGAAGCAATTGAAAAGTTGCACGATCTGTCCAAAAAGCACCCTGAACGGGACATCGTTTTGGGGCGAATTGCCGGCATGATCAATTTCCTGACCCACGCGGCTGGGCTCGACATGGCACGCAAGGCTGATTTGGATGCCATTGAGGAGCGAATGCGGCTGGCTGCTCGCGACCCGGCGGACATTGTCGCCCGCTTCATCGTGGCGACGCGCGCCTACTACGCTGGCAAACTCGACGAAGCGGTGCCGTTACTGGCCGAACTGAACAAGTCCAACAATCGTGATCCGCGATTGCCTCTGTATCTAGCGATGGCGCACTTCTGGCTCGGTCATCAGCAGCAGGCGCAGTTGATTATCCAGCGCGCGGTGGAGATCGGTCCATCCGATCCAGATGTGTTCTATTGCCGAAGCCAGATTGTGCGCAGCGTGAATTTGCCGCTTGCTATCCGTGACTTAGAGCGCTACGAAGGCATGACAAAACAGCCGTGGTCGATCGGCCCAGCCCAAAAGTCAGCGCGGGTCGAGGCCGAGCTGCAGTTCATGCGCAAAGGCGAGCTGCCCCCTGACTGGGATCGGCCAGGGCCGCAGCGTGTTGCGTTTTTGCCCCAGGCCCAAACCGGGACGGTGGTGGCCGAAGATGTGCGCAGTGGTCGCAATTGGCTGCCGGGCGCTGCAACTCCAAGCGATGCCGCCACGGTCGCCACCTCCACGGCATCAGCAGTTGTTGCAGCGACCGGCGCTACTGCGGCCACCGCGGCTAACGGGGCGGCCCCGTCCCAGCCTGAAGATCCGGCCCCATGGTGGCCACTCGCGGCGCTGACGGCCGTTGCTGCTGCACTTTTGGCGCGCGTTTGGGGTAGAGACAAGGCTTAGGGCCCCAGCACAATTAACTCGACGACGGTCGTCTGGGTCGGAGCGGCCAGTCGGCTGAATAGACGCGAGCATAGCGACCCACACAGTAAGCAAACGGGCGCAAACAAAATCGATTAGATTTTGTTGGTGCCCTTAGCGTGGCGCGACAACAACAGCGCGGCTGACTGTGCCTCAAACGACTGCAACCACCAGCCACGCTTGCCCCTGATGACCTCACGCCGCACAATCCATCACCGTGACCTGAACCGCTATTCGCCGACTTTAGGAGATTCTTGAGTACTTTTCCGCTTATTGCTCTGGCATGGACTGCGATGAGTGCCGTCGCCGCTGGACTGCCCGCGGCCGCGCCTACTCCGCTTGGGACGGTTGCCCAGCCGTGTGAGCCGCCGGTTGCGGGGCTAGCTTGCATTGCAGGCGGGGCTTTTTACCGTGGTGCACTTTTGGGACCGGCTAATCAGCGGCCATTGCAGTCGATTTGGATGCCAACCTACTACATGGACGTTTATGAAGTCACTTACGGCGACTATCAGGACTGCGTGCGCGACAAGAAGTGCAAGCGCTCCAAGCCGTACTACAACGATTACGATCGGCCTAAACAGCCCATGGTTGGGATGACTTGGTACGATGCAGTTCAGTTTTGTGCCGCCCGTGGCAAACATTTGCCCTCTGAAGCGGAATGGGAAAAGGCGGCGCGCGGACCCGATGGCCAAACTCATCCTTGGGGCAGCCAACCCGCTGACTGCACCCGCGCCGTGATCATGGACAAGACCGGCCGAGGGTGCGGTACGCCCAAAAAGCCGCCGAGCCCGGAAAAGGGCCGCACGCTTGAAGTCGGCACGCGCCCAGCTGGCGCCTACGGATTGTACGACATGAGCGGCAACGCTTGGGAGTGGGTTGCCGACTGGTTCACCGTTTCGTACGCCAAATGTGGCGCCGACTGCGCTGGCCCCAATCCCAAAGGCCCATGCGGCGGCAAAGAGCCCTGCGGCAACCACGACAATAAGATCGTTCGTGGCGGGTCGTGGTACTGGCCGCCACATATGGCGACGGCAATGTGGCGGCGGCCTCATGTTCCGAGCAACAAGAATCCCTACCATCACTTTGGCTTTCGGTGTGCGGCCACGGTCGAGCAGGCCCGGGCCTTGCGCGCGGTGGCCCCATGATCTTCGGTGCCGTTGGTCGATGTATTGCGGCTTGTGTCGTTGCTTTGGCGCTATCGCCGCTGCCAAAGGACGCGGACGCAGCAAAGTCAGCCAAGCTTGCGCATCCCGGCGTCCCGGCTCTCGATCCGCGCGACGAAACTGAGATCATCGGCAAGGGCACATCTAAGCCATTGCACGCTGATTCGCAAGGCAATTGGACCGTAGGGCCCGCTCTAGTTGGACTCGATAAGGTCGACAAGGCGGGCAATTGGTGGCTGTCCGGTCATGCCGACGCTGTCAGCCAAGACGGCTTTGTACGCGCGCGGGTGTCGATGGCGAGCGCGGATAGCGGCGGGTTGGCCGTGCGCGCCAAGATCGAACGCACCGGCAAACTCGCGCAATTTCATGGCTATGTCATCGGCCCGCACAAGGGTCGGTTGGAGATTCGTCGTCAACAGGGCGGTGCCAGCACCACCTTGGTCGGTGGGCCCGCGCTGTCGTGTAAGGGCTCGTGTTTGTTAGAGATTGCCGTTTGGATGGTCGGGCCGCATCTGGTCGTCAAGGCCTACGACGGCGCGACGATGAAGGAATTGGCTTCCTTGGTTGCCTCTGATGCCACTATGCCAACTGGCGCAATTGGCCTGCGCTACAACGGTGACGGCGAATTCAAGTGCCAAGGATTGTGGCTGCGCAAAGCCAATACGCCCCTGCCGCCGCGAGCAGGTGCCTTGGGGCGGCTGCGCTACTTGGCGGTGCCAGCGGCTTTGGCTGAGCAAGTCGTTGACATCGATGCCAAGATCGTTTCGCGCACCGATAGCACGGTGGTGATCCAGTTGACCGCTGAAGGCAAGGAAGCGCTACTGCGGCGCATTCCGACCGCTCAAGAGATTTTTGCGGATGAGCCGCGCGAGTTTAGCGATCCAGCGTTTCGGGCGGCTGCGGTCCAGCCGGTGGTGCCGACTCCAACTGGATTTGTCCTAAATAGCAGCTACAAAGACAGCGCAATCACTGAGGCGCTTCTGCGCGCCTACGCCAAGCGCTTTGCCGATTTTGGCACCTTGGTCGAGATTGGCCGGTCGCGGCAAGGGCGGCCTCTGCTGGCGCTGCGCATCCATGCCGGCCCCACGCCGCCAGACGCCGTGCCGCAAGTCTTGATCAATGGCACGCACCACGGTGTCGAGTTGGCCGCCTTGGAGTTTGCCCTCGATGGTTGTGCCTACTTGCTCGAAAATGCGGCTACCGACGACGAAGTGAAGCGTTGGTTGACCCAGTTGACGGTGTGGTGCGTGCCCTTGGTCAATCCGGACGGCAACGACGTGTACATGCACGTGTCGCACCACGGCGGACGCAAAAATGGCCGCGACACCGATGGCAACGGCCGCGTTGACCCGACAGATGGCGTGGACCTGAATCGCAACTACCCGTATCGTTGGCATAGCTTGGGTGAAGGCGCCAGTCACAGCGACCACCGTCGCGCTTGGTACCGCGGCCCGCGCGCAGCCAGTGAACCGGAGACGCAAGCCATGATGCGCCTTGCTGATGCGCAGCGGTTCGTCGCCAGTGTCTCCTTCCACACCGCGGCCAACGCGATTTTGGTGCCGTACACGATCCCGCAAGCACCCGATCCGGAACCCAACGAAGCCTGGAAAATCGGTGAGTTGATGGCACAGCGGGCCGGAGTCCAGGTCAACGGTCGGCTGCTGACGGTCAAGCGGCGCTTGTATGCAGTCGACGGAGTCGATCAAGATTGGCACCGCGCTGCCCATGGAACGAGTGCGTTTCTGGTCGAAGGTACGCTGACCAATCCAGGCAACGACAAGCTGCGCAAGATGGTCGAGGCCACTCGTGGCACCTGGATGGGTTTGCTCGAGCGCACTGTTCAAGGTCCAGGCTTGTGGGGGCGCGTGCGCACCGCCCAGGGCCAACCGATAGTGGCCGAAGTTCGAGTCCGGCAGGTTGCGCTCAAAGACGGTGAGCGCTGGACAAGTCGTTGTCAAGATGGCCGTTTTGGCCGCCTGCTCGCTGCAACAGGCCCGCACACCGTCGACGCAATCGATGCCGACGGTGGCGTGGTGGCGACGGCCGAAGTCGAAGTCGCTGCTGGCCAATTGACCAGCGTCGAGCTTGTAGTCAACTCTGCCTTGCCAGCCACATCGTGCAGCCGACCGGATCTGTGCTCGATCGACAGCCTGTGTGCCGCTGAACGCAAGAATTGCGCCACAGCCGGCCTCGCTCGCTTCTGTCGTATCGATGGCAAATGTGTAGAACGCGGCACCCAGTCACCGATGGGCCGTTGCGAGCCTGACCGCGACCCGTGGGTGTGGACCGCCAGCTAGCGATGCCACGGTAGGTATAGAACGACCCCCCCTGTCCAAATCCGTTGTCCGCATCCCAAGTTCGCAGTTCAACGCATCGTTGCGTGATAGTTCATTGCGACCCTAGTCATAATCTTAGGGTCGCAGTATCCTTGTCACCAAGGCTTTGATTCTTCTTACCTATTGCGATTTGCCCATCCAGCGGTTTTCGGCCATACTTCCGCTCATCTCCGGCTTGTCTTGATGGAAATGCGTCCCGTTGAGGCGCTACCACTGGGTTCGTGCTGACGCGAGGATGTGCGCATGAGCAATTCGGGCCACTACGGCGAAATTCCGCCGACACTGGCAGCGCAGGTACTAGACGGCTTGCCCGCCGCCGTCGTCATTATGCGCTTGGATGACCTGAACGACCCGACAAGCTTGCGTTATCTATATGCCAACGGTCCGACTCGCGATGTTTCCGGCGTGGACCCTGAGCAGGCAGTCGGGCGTCGCTTCGTCGACATGGACCTCAGTGAGGCCGTTCTGGAGCGCGCGCGCGTGTACGCCAGTGTGGTTCGCTCCGGGCAACCACTGGCTATGCCAGAGTTTTACCGAGAAAGTGACGCGCTTTGCCGCTCAGGCTGGTACTCAGTGCGGTTGGTGCCGCTCGCTGACCAATGCATTGCATTTTTTGCGCTAAATGTGAGTGAGCGGCGCCAAGCTGAGAACAGAGTTGCCGAGCAGGAACATTTTTTGGCGGCAATTCTAGAGAACCTGCCGAACATGGTGTTCGTCAAAGATGCAAAAGAACTGAAGTTTATCCGCATCAATCGCGCCGGTGAACAACTAATTGGGCATACCCGGGAACAATTGCTGGGCAAAGACGACTTCGATTTTTTCCCGGAAGCCCAGGCGGAGTTTTTCACCGAAAAAGACCGCGCTGTCTTGACCAGTGGCGAGCTCTTCGACATTGCGGAAGAACCCATTCAAACCGCGCGCGGCGAACGTTGGCTGCACACCAAAAAGGTGCCAGTGGTGGGAGATGGCGGTATTCCTCTGTATTTATTAGGTATATCTGAGGACATTACCGAGCAGCGGGCCCAAAACAGTGAATTGCAGCGCATGAAACAGCTGGCAGAAGCGAGTAGCGCAGCGAAGAGCAGCTTTCTGGCGCGCATGAGCCATGAAATTCGCACGCCGCTCAGTGCAATCCTAGGCACGACCGAGTTGATGCTGGAATCGTCGTTGACAGCTGAACAACGCGAGCAGCTTGAGGGCGCCCACAGTGCGGCGTCCGGTCTGCGGGCATTGCTAAATGATATCTTAGACTTTGAAAAATCGGCCGCCGGAAAGATCGAACTGCGGCCCGCGTATTTTCCGCCAGTATTTCACTTGGAGGATGTGGCGCGCATGTTTCGGCCCACTGCGGCTGCCAAGGGCTTGCAGTTGACTGTTTCTTCTTCCGCAGCGGTGCCCGCTTCAGTCCGGACTGATCCGCTGCGCTTGCGCCAGATTCTGGTCAATCTGGTCGGCAACGCGTTGAAATTTACCGATAGTGGCCGAATCGACTTGCACGTTGATGCCCAAGCCGACGTCGACTCGACCGAAGTGACGCTGCTCTACATGGTGTCTGACACTGGCATTGGCATTCACGAAAGCCAGCAAGGGTTTGTTTTTGATGCGTTTCGCCAGGCGGACGAGACAACCACTCGGGCGCACACTG
>SHZD01000163.1 GCA_009692465.1 Myxococcales bacterium | reverse complement strand
CTATTACGATCCGGCAGGCTCCTAGCCAGTCAAATATTCTCAACTGTCCGAGAACTGCCCGGAGTGAATCCGTGCAGTTTCGGACAGTTGCCGCCGTCTAGCCAGACGGCGCTAGGAGCGAGTCGGAATACTCCGACACGCTCCTAGGCATGGACCGGCCAATGCCGTGCTTGAGCGCTTGGGACGACCGGAGCCGTCCTGAGGAACTGTCCTCAACTAACTCGATCGATCTGGGCAACACACGAGCGGCGAGTCGGCCTTTGGGGCCGCGAGCTTAGCGACCAACAAAGCAATCAAGCGGAACCAGTCCCACAATGACTTATTGTGGGACAGTTCCTAAGTGCAACCATGATGAACTGCAACAGCACCGATTTTGTCAATGTCCCTTTTGGTCGGCTGATTTGCACGCTGACGGCTGGCGGCGCGCTGTTTGCGGTGGCGGGGCCACTGGGCCGGGCCATCGCCCAAAAGTCGCAGGATTTCGTCGACCATGCCGACCTGTGGCTCGAGCCCAGCCCAGCCAATCAGCAGTGTTTCTTTCGGATTATGGCCGAGTTGGGCTTCGCCCCGGCGGGCGACGACCCGGAGCAACGCACCGATGCGCGCATGACGCTGCGCAGTCCGACAGCGCCCACCGAGGACGTGCAACTGGATCTCGGCGCCAGCCTCGACTGGCAAGCGGCGACTGAGCGCATGACGCGCCATGTGTATGCCGGTGCGGTGGTGCTGGTGGTGCCGCTGGTCGCGAGCGACTCGGGCACGCACCGCGCGGTGCGGCCCCAAGACCTGTTGGCGGCCTAGCCAGCGCAGAGCAAGCTCAAGAATCAGCGCAGAGCAAGCTCAAGAATCAGCGCAGAGCAAGCTCAAGAATCAGCGCAGAGCAAGCTCAAGAATCAGCGCAGAGCAAGCTCAAGAATCAGCGCCTGCAAAGGGCAGTAGCCACGCCTGCGCAACCGCCTCGGCCGTCCACTGCGGCGCGGCCAGACCCTCGCGCTCGGCCGCGGTGGTCAGCGCTGCCAGTTGCGGATCACCGCGCCAAGCCGCGGCAATCGACGGGGCGTCGCCAAAAAGAACCGCAGCAGGAACGGCAACACCACCGTGCACTCTGAAGCGATCCACACCATGGGCCTCCGCTGTACCGTGCAGCCACACCACATAGCGCCGCCAATCGACATACAGCAAGGGCGCGCTACACGCGACTAGGCTTTGCGTCACCGCGGTAGGGCGATGCGCCAGGGCACAAAACGCCTCGACGTCGGCGGTGGTGACGTCGCCAAACGCAGCGGCGGCCGCCAGCGGCTGGACCAGTGCCCGCAGCCGTTGCACATCAGCCAGCGCCGCAGTCAGCGTTTGCTCAGCGCCGAACGCCGTAGCTGTACAGCCAAAACTACACGGCACATGCTGCAACGGCGCCCCGGGCGGTCGCTTATTGGTCAAGGCCAAGAACGCTGCGCTGGTGTTCAGGGCCAGTGCTGGATAATACGCCGCGGCCAACGCACACGCCTGCCACACGTCGAACTGCTGCACGCAACACGGCGGATAGCCGTAGCTGTGGCCCAAGGCGCGGGCCAGCGCTGAGCGTTGCTTGGCATCGGTCGCGCTGGCGTAGGCCACGTTGTCGGCAACGATCGCCTGCAGGTCGCGGGCAGAGGCGGCGACATGCACCGTACAGCGGTCAGCAGGCCCGTCGTGGCGAACTGCAGGCCACGCGGCGCTATACGCCTGCCCAATCTGGGCCCGCAGGCCCAACCGGCCAGCGGTGTCGACCACGGCTTGAGCGGCTGAGGCACTGGCGTTTTCGTAACTGGCGGCGGCTTGTAGGCCATCAGCCACCGCGCACATCCGCAGGGCAAAATCTTGGATCTGCAACTGCTTGCGCGTCTGGTGCGCCAGCCTCTCGTCGGCCGGCTGCACGAGGCGTTGCTGGTCAGCGCTTGGCGGCTGTGGCGACTGTGGCGACTGTGGCGACTGTGGTGACTGTGGCGACTGTGGCGACTGTGGCGACTGTGGCGACTGTGGCGACTGTGGCGACTGCGGCGACTGCGGCGACTGCGGCGGTTGGCAGCGCGGACTGAGCTGCGTCTGCGCCCACCGAGTGACGGCGCTGTGCACCTGTTCACCCACCGTCAACGCCAGCGCGGGGTCGATGCCGGTCACCGAGTGGCCCGCCCGCCAATGAGTCACCGCCTGCCAAAACGGCGCCCAATCGCGGCCGGTGTGCACGCGCCGGACCTCAGGCTGACCGCTGCGCACGACATTGAGCGCCAACTCGCCGTCGGAGTCCAAGCTCAGGCTGCCGCGCTGGGCTTGCAAGACCACGCTGGGGCGCTGGGCGCTGGCGTCGATGCGCACCTCAATGCGGGTCCCCGCGCTCAGCGCCGACAGGTGCCAGTGGCCAAAATCGCCATCGACCGTCACATCCGCAACTTGATTCGTCCGCAGCAGCCACAGTGCGCCCACCAGCCCTTGGGTCAAGCGCTGCTGATGCCGCTGCCACCGGTTGGTGCTCAGCCCGTGCCCATCGAATAGCGACGGCTGACCGGGCACACTCAGCGTAATTTCACGGGCTGACCCCATCCGCATCGGCGCCAAATTGAGCCGCAAGGCGCGCATGCCAGCAGTGCCCAGCCACGGCAACACAATGGTGTGGTGCTCGAGTTCGGCGACGGTCAAGTAGCCAGCGCGCGGCAGCTCGGTGCACAGCATTCGCCGATTTGCGGCCGGCCTGTCGGCAGTGGGGCCCGTGCCCGTTGCGTCGTGCATGGGGGGCGTTACACTGGCACAAAACTGCAGCGCAAACGGCAGCGGATCCACCAGCGCTCCGGTGCACAGCGGGTCGTCCACGGCCTGACCGTTAGCGTTGAGCACCTGCGCGACTTCGATGGCGGTCTGTCGCACCAATTCCGTGCGCCAACCGGCAGCAATCTCGCCGATAATCGCGACCTTGGTGTCGATGGGTGCGGCGACTTGCAGCGGGCGTGGCGGCAACGGCACCCGCAGGCCATCCAGATACAGCACATCCAGCCCACAGCGCTGGGCACAGTCCAAGGCATCCTGCGGGGTTTCGACAATCGGCTCGCCCGCCTGATTAAACGAGGTATTGAGCACCAGCGGCAGGCCGGTGCGCTCGGCGAACGCCATCAACAGTGCATGAAAAGCAGGGTTGGCCTGCTGGTGGACTGTTTGCGCGCGCACGGTGCCGTCGATATGGACCGCCGCCGGTGCCAGCTCCAACAGGCGCGGCCGGGCGCGCATCGCTATGAGCATGTACGGCGAGTCGACCGCATCGAGCAGCCACTCGCTGGCCCGTTCGGCAGCGATCGACGGCGCCACCGGTCGCCAATGGGCGCGCTGTTTGGCGTCGTTTAGGCGGTTGCGCACGTCGATCGACCGCGGGTCGCCCAGCAGTGAACGGTGCCCCAGCGCGCGCGGGCCAAATTCGCTTCCTCCACTGAACCAGCCGACCACTTTGGCGCTGGCGATGTCAGCGGCAGCGGCTGCGGCAAGGCCGGCAGGATGCGTGACGGAGAAATCATCGAACGGCAGTCCAAGCCCGCGCAACCAGCCGGCAGTCGCCGCGACTGGGTACGCGGGGCCCAAGCTCGCGGAGTGCAACGCTGTAAGCTGCCCCTGCCCGGCTGGGGCCAACAACTGCCCGGCTGGGGCCAACAACTGCCCGGCTGGGGCCAACAACTGCCCGGCTGGGGCCAACAACTGCCCGGCTGGGGCCAACAACTGCTGACTGCGGACCGCCCACAACAGCGCAATGCCAGCCGCGTTGCCCGGATCGCCTGGACTAGGCGGCACATGCAGCCGCGCAAAACCGGCATCGCGGGCGATTCGGCCATTGAGACCACAGTTGAGCGCGACCCCGCCGCCCAGACACAGGTTGTCACACGGATAGATCTGCTGCAGTCGGCGCAGAAGCTGCAAAATCGTGGTCTCAAAGGAAGCTTGAACCGTAGCCGCCAAGTCGGCGTGAGCCTGTTGCCACGGCAACCAAGCCGGTCGAATCACCCGTTGCAGCGGATGGTGCGGATTGCTCAAGTAGGCGCTACTGACCGCGAATGGCTCGACGGCGGCCAACAACTCGCGGGCGGCCACCGGGTCGCTGGTGCCATAACCGGCCAGACCGCTCAGCTTGCCTTCGCCAAACTCGCCAAAACCCAGTTGCCTAGTGACGGCTTCATACACCCCGCCGATGGGCACCGGATGCGGGGCAATCGCTTGCAGCCGCCGCAGGTTGCCGTGCTCGCCGGCAAAGGCCACTAGGGTGTCGTTGTCGCCACTGTTGTCGATGGTCACAACCAGCGCGCGCTCAAAACCACTGGTGTAATAGGCAAAGGCGGCGTGGCTTAGGTGGTGCAGGCCGTGGACCTCAGGCGCATCGCTAGTGCGCGGTAGGGTCGCCGCCGCCCGCGGCGCCAGCCCGAATGCGGCCCGCAGTTGATTGGCGCTGACACTGCCAGCCACGGCGTCGATGTCGTCCAGGGTCAGTCCGCTCGCTGTCAACACAGAACGCAGCGCCTGCAGTGGCACTGCACTGTCTTTGTGCACGCGCGACACCCGCTCTTGGAGCAAGGCCATGCGCAGTTGGCCGCTTTGGACCAAGGCCACAGCAGATTCTTTGTTGCCGGCAGAAATGCCTAAAACTCGCATAGATGCCCTAAACCGATGACGTCAATTGGACCGACATGACAGCTACAGCGGCAGCATGGCAGCTTCGGCAAATTAGGTCAACAAGTTGTGAGTTTGTATGTGGACGGGTGTGGCGAGGGCATCGGCACCTGCGAGGCGCCCCGTGTCGTCGCCACTGCAGCGGGCCAAAAACACCCACAATCGCGGTGGTCAACTTGAATTGACAGGCCCGCCAAAACGGTTTCAACTCGCCGAGTGCCACTTGCCTGCCACCGCTTCTGGTTTGCTGTTGTCGCCGTTGCGGCCGTTGTTGGGACCCGTGCAAAATCTTGTCGATTTTGCTCTTCGGCCCATTGCTGGCTTAGTGGGTCGCTAACTCGCGGCTTTGCAAGCCGCCTGCACGCTCCGATCCTAGCGCGGATCAATCGAGTAAATCCGGCCGAAATTCACCGCCGAAATTCACCGCGGCCCCCGATTTGGGATGCCAGTGCCCTGACGCTCGCTGTCGCTCGACAAGGAGCAAGGAGCTTTTCTGTCAGGGGCGTACTCTCGTACGTCCCTGACAGAAAAGTGACGCAGTGACACCGAGATTTGCCCAAAGCGGGGGATCGCGGCCCGCTCTGGCCCTTGCGCTGGCGACCGTTGTTGCGTTAGCTGCTGGGGCGGGCTGCGGCAAGCACCCAGACTCACCGCCAGTGGTGCCCACGCCGCCTGCGGCCGCGACCGCCGCCGAGCCGGAACTTGCTGCCGCAAACGTGCCCGCAGCCGCAGAGGACGACGAAGCGGCGCCAAGTGGCCCAGCGGTCGAGGTCCGAGTCGCGCAGGACCCGGCGCAACCCTTGGCCATGTACCGCGGATTTTCGGCAGAGCGTGGCCGCGAAAACGCAGTCCTGTATTCGCGCAAGGCTAGTTCGCGAAGCGCGACCAGTCTGCTCGATGGCTTAGTCGCACTGCGCGGGGTCGACAAACCAGCCGGAGCGCGCAAAGGGCCGGCAAAATTGACTGGCGCGGGGCCAATTCTAGTCTCCATCGGCGCCAAGTGGTGCAAGCCGTGCGGCGAGGAATTGGGCGACGTGGTCGACCTCGCCAAGCAAGTCCATGGCGACCGCGGCGACGACGCCGTTGGCCTGTTGTTTGCGCTGCAAGGGGTGCCCGACGAGTGGCCACTGGCGGAGGTGCGCGATGAATTCGTGCAAAAACACGCCAAGTTCAAGAAACTGGCCAAGCCTCTGGCGATCCCGCCGTGGGTCGAGTTTCGCGCTGACATTGAATCGAGTTGGGGCGACGCGATGGGCAAACTTGGGGTGCTCGGTGGCGATCGCGTGTCGCTGCCGATCAATCTGTTGCTCGATTCCTGCGGTCATATTCAGGCGGCGGCGTCGGGTGCGCTCAATGCGGATAAAAAACAGGCATTTTTGGCCCAAGCGGCCAAGCTGACTGCGGTGACTTGTGTGGCTGCGCCGATGCCGGTGGCACTTCCTGTGCGGGCCCCGGTCGGTGGCCAGCCCAAAGGCAAGCTAGACTTGAAGGGCGCTGGCGACAAGGGTGAAGGCAAGCCCGCGGCGCCGGCATCAACTGGCGAAAAGAGTGCGGATTCTGGCGAAAAGGGCCCAACCTCGGCAGAAAATGGTCCGAGCAAGGAAGAAAAAGGCCTAAGCACCGGCGAAAAGGGGCTTAAAGTTCCCAGCGCCGGCAGCGAACCTGCCAGTGGCCGACCAGCGCCTGCCGCCGACGAAAGCGTCAAGCCCAAGGACGACGCCAAGCCCAAGGACGACGCCAAGCCCAAGGATGACGCCAAGGATGACGCCAAGGACGACGCCAAGCCCAAAGCGAGTGCCGCAGGCGCCGGCAAGTCTGATGACAAGCCCAAAGAGGCGGCCAAACCAAAAGACGACGGCAAGGCCAAATCACCCCCATGAGCCCATTCGCCCACCTTTGCCGCGAGTGCCTCGATGTCCCGTCCAACCAGTGCGGCTATCGGCACTGCCCGGTCCGCTTGGGCTCTGCCGCCCATGGCACCCCAGGCAGCCAGTTGGCCAACGTCGATGCCACCCGCGCCGTGGTTCCAAGCGCGGTCGCCGGTCCTGCTGGCGGCCCACCGGCAGTCGCATCAGCCGGCGGCAATCGCGATGATGCCTTGGCGACTCGCTATGGTGGATTTTCGGTTCAATTGCCACAGGCCAGCGTGCCCTCGGTGCCCGTTGCGTCTGCCGCGGCGGCTGGCGATGCCCTGCAAACGCGCTATGTGGACGTTGTCCGCTCGGTGGCGGTGCCGCCATCAAGCGCGCCTGTGCGCTCATCGTCGGTGCCGGCAGTGCCAGATTCGCTTGGTTCTGCTGCGGGCGTTCATGCCGCCAACAGCGATGGCTTGGCCACCCGCGCCATCAGCCTGCCCACGGAGCCCAAACGATGACTGCAAGCCTAGCGCCCTTTTCGGCAGTGCTGCGAGGTGCCGTCCCTGCTGTGGCCGGCGCCGCGGTGTTGGCCGTCCCCGGATTGCCAGATACGGCCAAGATCGCGGCGGCATTTTTGCTGGTTCTAGGCGGAGCGTGGCTGACGGCAACGGCCGGCCGCAGTCGCCTGGACGGTGTTCGCGCCCGTTTTGTGCCGCCCGAAGTGGTGCCGGTCACCGACGCGCAGTCCGCAATGCTGCCGCTAACTGTGATGCCAATGCTGATCGAGCCTCCGCCGGTCGCGGTGGCGCCCGCCGCGTATGCGCCCATCGCCGCCAGTTCTGCACCTGTACCGTATGCGCCGCCACTGCCCTTTTCGCCGCCAAGCGCTGCCGCACCGGTGCCCACTGAGCCGCGCGGTCCCGATGCAGTCTACTTGGGCCCGTCCGCCGATCCGGCGTTTCCGGCTTGGCAACTGCATTGGCAAATGAACGATGGACGCCAAGGCGTCGTCCCGCTGCCCACCGGTGCGCAAATCAAGCTGGGGCGCCACTCCGAGAGCCACGTCGTGGTGGTTTCAGATGAAGTCAGCCGCACCCATTTGGTGTTTACGGTCAGCCGGCAGGGCGTGCAAGTGGCCGACGGTGGCGGCGCCAATGGGTCGTGGTTGCGCGTCGGCGAAGGCAATTGGCAACGGCTGGCGGCCCAGCAAGAGGTGGCACTCAAGACGTGGGATCAGTTGCGGATCTCCGACCCGTGGGCTCTCGTCTTGACCCTTGAACCGGCTGGGCACTAGCATCGGTTGGCGATGCGCGATGAGCGCGTCGGGAACGGGCCTTCTCTAGAGAGCCGATCAAATGAGATTTGCTCGGCGTCTCAGTGCTTGCTTTGTGGGTCGCGAGCCTGCGCCCGAGGCGTCAGGCCGCTCCGTTTTGTTTGGGAATTCTTGGAGGTTCGGCGTTAATTGGTCGCGTCTTCAGGAGCGTGTCGGAGTATTCCGACTCGCTCCTAGCGCCGTCTGGCTAGACGGCGGCAACTGTCCGAAACTGCACGGATTCACTCCGGGCAGTTTCGGACAGTTGAGAATATTTGACTGGCTAGGAGCCGGTCGAATCGTAATAGATTCATTGTGTATAACCTGATAGACATTTCACAACCGATTGATTTCCGACAGGCTCCTAGTGCGCAAGCCTTTGCAAATACTGCAACTCATCCTGTGCTTGGCGCTCGCCGTCACGGCCGGTATGGCTTTTGCGGACAAGCCCAAGCCGGCGGCGGCTTCGGCGGGGCGCATTTTTGACCCGGTCAAGCTCAGTTCCCTGGGGCGGTGCCAGACTACGTCGTTGAACTGGGGAGTCAATTTGACCCTGGTCGATCGCACCTCTGGCCGCACCCTGACCGAAGAAGAAGTAGTCGCCGAAAAGCTGCAAGTGCAGTTGCTTATTGACGGAACGGTCCATGAATCGCCGCGCGAGGGCAACGCTTTCAAAATGGCGTGGCGCACTCCGGACCAGCCGGGCGCCCACCAGCTGGCGGTGCGGTTGGTCAGCCAAAAGGGCACAGTCGACGGCCCAGAGCAAGCCATTTTTGTCGCCAACGACGCCCGCATACAACTGCTGACCCAAACCGCGATCACTGAAATCGAAGGCGGTTGTGCCAAAGATGCGCGCTGCGTGCCGCTGGATCTCGGCAAATCGATTGGGCTGTGGCCGGGGCTCAAGCTCGAACTGGTGCGCAAGAAGCCGCCGACCGGCGACGGCTGGCCTCAGACCCCGATGCACCTGAAACGCGGCGCCGAGTTGATTGAGTTGCTGCGCGATAAAGTCGTCGATCTTAGCTACCAACCGACTGAAATATTACAGCTTTGCTACGCTGCGCCGCGCTGCACGGCCCCACCGACTAATCCCCAAGAGCTTATCGAAATCAAGCCGGTCCACTTTTGCCTGGCCGAGCAAGACGACGAGTGCAAGAAGAACCCGCGCGCTTTTGCCTGCGACAAACCGCGCGCCGCGACCACGCTGGTGGTGCCGCAGATCATCGAAAACTCGTGGATTGACTGCAATTTGTGGTGGATTCTGATCGTAGCCGGGGTGCTGCTCGCGATCCTGATTATCGCCGGTATCGTCACGCCGGCCCAGTTCAGCAGTGCGGCCCTGTTGCGGGTTGCCAATAATCAAAGGCAGTTAGCCCGTGAGCAAGGGCGGCCGCTGCGCCGCGAACCGGGCGGTAAGCGCGGGTTTTACCGCACCGCGACCGTGTGTTTTACCGACATCGGCACCACGGTCAAAAGCTCGCAAGGGTATGTTTTACAACTCAAAGCTGGCCCGGATCGCCAGGTGCTGATCGTCAAGAAAGGCGGCAGCTTGGACCGCTGGGATCGCAATACTTGGAAGCAAGTCGACCCCATCGCGACCGGCAAAGATGTGCTCAACGAGCGCACGCTGGCCTCGGGCGGCCAATACCGCGTCAACGGTCAGTACTTCTTTACCGTTGATTTTTAGACTCATTTTCGCAACAGATTCTCGCAGGAGCACCTCATGGCAGACCCAACCGCGCCGCAAAAAAACGTCACCCTCGGCATGGACGACCTCAAGGGCATCCCGCCGACCTTTTTCTTGGGCATGGGCGGCTCAGGCGGCCGTGTGGTCGATGTGTTGGCCAAGCGCCTCAAATCGGAGCCCTTTTGGCCGCGCCTGAGCAAGTTGGTGCACTTTGTGTGCATCGACACCGACGCCAACGACCTGGCGCGCTTGGCCCGCCGAGTCGAGACCAGCAACATCTCGATTTCCGATAAACGCCGCCGCATCGAGCTGTTGCGCGGCAACCTCGACCACGAAGCCAATCAGCGCGTCGCCAGTTGGGTCCATCCGTGGTACGGCTTTCGTGACGTCGCTGGCAAGGGCGCGGGGCAAATCCGATTGGAATCGCGGTTTTCGCAGCATTGCCAAATCGCCGACGGCTTGCCGGGCAATGTCCGCGACTTGATCACCCGCAAGCTGCGCGAATCCATGGATGCTCTCAATATTAATGCCCAAAAAGGCGCCAACGCCCGGTTTTTCATCTACGGATCCCTTGCCGGCGGCACTGGTTCTGGCGCATCGCTGATTACCGCTTATTTGTGCCGCCAACTGGCCATTGACGCGGGTATCCCCGCGGAAGTCTTTGGCATGTTCTTTTTGCCCAGCGTTTTTCGCGACCGCATCGAGTCGGCGCTGGTGCCCAAAATCAACGCCAACGGCTACGCCGCGCTCAAAGAAATCGAGTGGTGCATGGAGATGCGCTACGACCAATGCGGGCCCAAAGGCGGTTTGGAGATGGTCTTCGATCCCCGCCGCGCGCCCGGGACCAAGGTCACCAAGCACGACCGCGTCGAACGCGCGCCGTTTGACTGGGTCTACATCGTCGACAAGCCCGAAAAGATGGCAATTGACCAGATTTACCAAGCTGCGGGCGAGTCGGCGTATTTGCAGTTGTTCAGCCCGATCATGGCCTTTCAGGATCGCGAAGGCGACAACTTTGCCCAGCTGCAGAGCGAACCGAGCGACGGCTATTTCGCGGTGCAATACGGCTCAATGGGCTCGTCGGTGCTGGAGTTTCCGCGCGAGCGCTTGGTGCGCTACTTCGCCCGCCGCAAGACTGTGGAACTGGTGGAGCGGTTGGTGGTCGGCAAACCGCCGTCTAATTCGGGGATTGCCGACGATTTGGTCCTTTCCGGTCGCGAATTTCTCGACTTGGCGGAAAGTGAGCAGAACCGGCGGATTGACGAGGCGTTCAAGCGTTTTGTCCAGTACGAGGCCAAGCAAGAAGCAGAGGTCGAAAAACGCGGGTTGTTCACTGACATCGCTGAGTTGCGTGTCGGTCAGAGCAATCTGATGGACGAGTTTCGGGCCAAACTGAACGCCGAAATCGAGGCGCTCAAGTCCGAAGTGGTGATTGCGACCATCAACGCACCGGCGATTACGCCTGAGAATCCGACGCTGAATCACGCTCGGGTCAACTTGGCGCGCGACTACAAGACCGGCAAGCAAACGGTGGACAAGAAAGCGCTGCTGTTGGCGCGCGATATTACTGGCGGCGGTTTTCTGTCGAAGTTCTTTCGCGATTTTAAGGCCAGTCCGCTGCAACAACGGTATTTCTTGGTGCAGATCAACCAGTTGGCGCTCAACGCCGATCTGCGCACCGGCGTCGAGGAAGAGGACGCGTCGCTGCTCGATTGGTGTTTTTTGCCGGCGGCGGATATTGACTCGGTCGGCTATTTGGCGCGCAAGCCGCCCGATGCTGTGGAATACGATGTTGAATTGCCGGACGTGCGCAAGCGCATTGCCGCGGCTGAGGAACGGCTGAGCATCGCATCTAAGGCGTTGATCAGCAAGGAAAAGAAGTTCGACGAGGCGCGGATTGGCGCGGTGCGCGAGTTTCAACGGCTGGAGCAAGCCTGCGGCGATGCGCTGATTATCGATTTCTGGCACCAGACCAACCGCGCTTTGCGCCAACATGTTGAAAAGCGCCTAGATTTGTTCCGGGTGATCGCCAAGAAGGGCCTGTCGGCGGTGGAACACCTGCGGGCTCAAGCCGAAAATTGCCGCGAGCGCGGGGGCACGGTGCCCGATATTGGGCGCACTGACGAGGCGGCGGCGGAATTTCACTTGGGTAACGAGGTGTTTCACGACGCGCGCAACAAGGTGCGCCAATGGCACTTGGTGTATCGCTTGCTGGTCGAACAGGACTTGGTCATCGATATCGGCGCGGTGCTGGCCGAGGTCAACACAGTGCTGGACCAAGCGGCTTCGGCCAATTCGGTTTCTCAACCGGGGACTTCTGGCTCCGACGATGTGCTCAACAGCATTATCGACCGCATCGACAAGCAGATGCGCGACAAGATGCAGCGATTTGTCGATGTTGACCGTGAAATCAATCTTTTCACCGGTTTGGAGATGGAAGCCAAGTTGACGCTGCTCAACAACCGCGCCGACGTCACCCCCAAAGACATGGACCGCGTCGACCCGATTGCGCTCGAGCCGTACATCAAGGACAAGCTGGCGTTTGTGGCCGGGATGTCGATTCCACTGGCGCGCTTTGACGAGGCGGTGCTGGCGGGGGCGGGCAAAAAGCCTTATCGACCGCGGTTTTATGGGGTCGATGACAAGCTGCTGGAGCGCTCGGCGATGGTGGCGACGGCGCTCAAGTCGGCGGCTTCGGGATTCTCGATGCTTGAGGACTGGAACTCTCATGATATTTTGACGTTCTATCAGGCGACGATTGGGGTTCCGCTGTACGCGTGGCGTGACGTCCAAGAGGATTTGGCGATCGCCTACGAGCATGAGGCCGGTGAATCGGGCCGCGGCCACCCCATGCAAATCGACGCCCGCTGGGAAAACACCGGTTTTCATGGCAACGAGTCGCTGGGCATCCCCGGTCTGTCGCTGGGCCTGCGCCGCAAATGGGAGGCGGCCAAGAAAGCGTTCGAAGAAGAGCAGGCGCGCAAACGCAGGGCCGAAGACGACGCCAAACTTCGGCAGTCGGCGGCGTCGGCTGGGCAACTGGGGCGTGGCTTGGCGGCTGGCTTTGTGTCCGAGGCCTATGGAGCGTGGTCGCTGGCCTATCGCGGCCGCACTTTCGAACTGGGCGCCGGGCTGGCCGAGGCGATGCAAAAGTTCACCGAGCTGCCTGAGGCCGTGCGCGGGCCGGTGGATCGAGCGGCTCAAGAGGCGATCACCGCCGATCCGGCTAAGGTAGTGGAACTCAAAGCTAAACTGGACGATTGGCTGTTTGACGCCGGCTCGGATGGCCGCACAGCTGATGAGAAAGCCATCGGGCTAGTGCAGGGGGCGCTGAAATAGGGTGTTTTGACAGTAGGCACCCATTGAACAACGTCTTTGAATTATAGCGATTATTCTGGAAAAGTGCACGATTTGTGAGCGAGGTCTGGGCTTGCCCAGCCTAACCCCTACCACAGCCGCGGACTGCCAGTGCAACGCTGGGCTCGGGCGGCTGTACGGTAGGCACCCATTGAACAACATCTCGGAATTCAAGCGAGTTTTGGTACAAACGCGCCTAGCCTTGCATCTGAAAAGGCATGGTTGACAAGCAACGCCGGCAGGGCGCACAGTGGGGCCATGCCGCCCGCCCCGACTCACAAGCCGTATACCCTCGGCCCCCGCCGCGACTTGCTGCCGTGGACTCCAGGGGTGGCGCGCTACGCTTTGCTCGCCGGCCGCGCCCAGTTCCTTGTTGAAGGAGGCGAGTCCGCGTTGAGCCTAAAGATGCGCTCTCGGCTCAAGAACCCCGCCAAAGGCCTTGTTTTTTAAGATCATGCGCATCTGG
>SHZD01000162.1 GCA_009692465.1 Myxococcales bacterium | reverse complement strand
CTATTACGATCCGACAGGCTCCTAGCCAGTCAACTATTCTCAACTGTCCGAGAACTGCGCGGAGTGAATCCGTGCAGTTTCGGACAGTTGCCGCCGTCTAGCCAGACGGCGCTAGGAGCGAGTCGGAATACTCCGACACGCTCCTAGCCTGCGGTTACTATCCCCTAGCCTTTTCTGCCGTCGGAGTAGTACAGTAGTACACTCGGAGTAGTACAGTAGTACACTAGTACACTGGCAGCATTGAGTGGGCAAGGGAGGTGAGGCATGTCGGGGTTGATGGACAAGTTCTTCGACTTGACGCTGGCGATGCTGTGCACTGCCCGGCGCGACGGCAACGCGTTCGAGAACCTGAACCCGGCGTGGGAACGGACGCTCGGCTGGTCGCGCGAAGAGCTCTGCAGCAAGTCGTTCCTCGACTTCATCCACCCAGACGACGTGCCGTCGACGTTCGCCGTCATCGCCAAGATGGACGAGGGCGCGCCCGCCGTGCACTTCGAGAACCGCTACCGCCACAAGGACGGCTCGTGGGTGTGGCTGTCTTGGGTGAGCGTCCTGGAGGGCGGCACCTACTACGCGACGGCGATCGACATCACGCCGTACAAGCAGGCGTTGGCGACGCTGGTGGAGACGAACACGCACCTGAAGCACTTTGCGTACGCGGCGTCACACGACCTGCGCGAGCCATTGCACGGCATCTCGGGCCACCTGTCGCTGATCGACTCTAGCGGACTCGACGAACAGTCGCAGGAGTCGCTGGGCTTCGTGCGCCAAGGGGCCACGCGGATGCAGCAGCTCATCGACGGCCTGACCACGTACGCCCGCATCTCCGTACCCAACGGGTCGCGGGTGCCCGTGAGCATGGCCGTCATCTTGCAGGAGGCGACCTTTGCGGTGGCGCAGTCGGCGGTCGAGGCCCAGGCCGCGATCCGCACCGAGGGCGCCATGCCGTTCCTGAGCGTCGACGCCGGCCCGATGTCCCAGGTGTTCCAGAACCTCCTGTCCAACGCCATCAAGTATCGCAAGCCTACGAAATCGCCGGTGATTTCTGTCCGCTCCGTGCCTGTGGACAACGGCTGGCGGTTTGAGGTCGAGGACGACGGCGTTGGGTTCGACCCGCGCTATGCCGACCGGGCGTTCGCGATCTTCCAGCGCCTGCACCCGCGTTCGGAGTACGAAGGGACCGGCATCGGGCTGGCGATCGTCGAGCGGGTCGTGCAGTTGCACGGCGGGCACGTCGGCATCCGCTCGCAACTCGGCCAAGGCACGACCGCCTGGTTCTGGCTGCCCGAGACAAGGGCCGACAAGCGAGGTGCAGGATGATGCTCACCGCCGCCGACATCCTGCTGGTCGACGACGACCCGATGCACCGGGCTCTGGTGCGGGCCGTTTTCAAGCGCAACAAGGTCTTCAACAGAATCGTGGAAGCCGAGGACGGCGAATCGGCGCTGGCGGTGCTGCGCGACCCGGGCCAGCCGCGGCCTGCGACGACGGCGTGGCCTGCACCAGCGGCGACACCTGCACCGGCGGCGCGTGCGCGGGCAAGCCCAACTGCGATGACGGCGCGACTTGCACGCTCGACACCTGTGACGCCAAAGCAGGCAAATGCAGCCACCTGATCCAGCCCGGTGCTGGGTGCGACGACAAGAATCCGTGCACGAAGAGTGCCATCTGCCTCGTCAAGGGCGTCTGTGTCGGTACGCCACTGAAGTGTCCGGCCGGCGTGGCGTGTCAGCCAGCGCTGTGCCAGCCGCCCGGGCAAGGGGTGGCTTGTGGCAGCTGTCAGTGAAGTGAACTCTGCGAGGCGATGACGCGTTTTTGTGCTACCGCGATGATGGCGATGCGCAAGAACTGTCGGCACAGCAGGGCGAGCATGGCATCAATTCGTGGCGGCGCATGATTCGGCGGCAACAGGCGGCAGGCTCGGTTTTGAATAAATTCCCGGCCGCCCTTGACAACC
This sequence comes from Myxococcales bacterium, assembly GCA_009692465.1. Taxonomy (GTDB): domain Bacteria; phylum Myxococcota_A; class UBA9042; order UBA9042; family UBA9042; genus SXRM01. The sequence continues at coordinate 11,439 of SHZD01000162.1, read as the reverse complement.
GGCCCCTTGCATCCCATTATTTCAGTGGCGACTGAAATTTCAAGTCGCCGCCGCGGCGGGCTGCGGTGGGGTACCTCATGTCAGAATCTGGCTCGGCCTTTGCCACTACTTCGCACTTGGAAGCGACTGAGCACTTGGCCGTTCCATTGCCTTCGGGCGCTACAGCTCACTTGGACGCCAGAACGCACCCGGCGGCGACCGTCCACGTAGCCACTGACCCCGCAGGCCCAAGCCAGCGATCGCACGTGTTTAGCGGTTCCGCCGTCCTGCCGACCTTGAGCGACCGCGCCCATAGCCACGACCTCGACGCTTTGGCTAGGCAGCTCGCTGACTTGCAGGCATGGCTTGCCGACGACTTGGCCGCGGTTGAACGGGCCTTGCGCACCCCGACCGGTTCGACGCTGGCTGAACGGGCAGGGCGGCACCTGCTGCAAGCCGGTGGCAAGCGCATTCGCCCGCTGTGCACGCTGCTGGTCGGCCGTATGGGGGCTGCGAGCGACGGTTCGGTGCCTGCAGGTCTGCGCGATCTGGCCATCGCCGTTGAACTTGTTCATAACGCTACACTTTTGCATGACGATGTCGTAGACATGGCCGATACCCGCCGCGGCCAGCCGACCAGCCGCGCCTTGCACGGCAACGAAGTCTCGATTTTCGCGGGCGATTGGGTGCTGGTCGCCGCGTTGCGCCGCATTGTCGCTTCGGGGTATCCACACTTGGTCGGCAGCGCACTCGACACCTTGGAGGCGATGATTGCCGCTGAAGTGGAGCAGGCCCAGCGCGCCAGCGTGCTAGCGGACGATGTCGAAGGCTATCTGCGGGTAGCCCAAGGCAAGACGGCGTCGTTGTTTCGCTGGGCGATGCAAGCTGGGGCAACAGCTGCCGGCTTGGATTGTGCGGCGACAGCGGCGCTGCAGACCTTTGGCGGCGATCTTGGAATCGCTTTCCAGATCACCGACGACGTGCTGGACCTCTGCGGCCAACCTCAACACACCGGCAAGGCCCTGTTTGCGGACATCTGCGAGGGCAAAATAACCTTGCCAGTTGCGTTTGCGCTGCACAGGCAGCCCGACCTCCGCGAACAAATTCTGACTTGCAAACAGACCCACTTGGCTGAGCAAAGCGGCACACCCGTTGTGCAAAATCGTGCAGACTGCTCAGTCGCTGATCAGTGCGCGGGAATCGTTGCGGCAGTCGTTGATTGTGGTGCATTGGAGGCTGCGCGCGAACAGGCGTCGCACTACTGCGAGCGAGCGCTGGCCTCATTGTTGCTGGTGCGCCCGTGCCCCGAAGTGGACGCGTTGCGGACGGTCGCCGATGCACTAGTGCGCAGACGCGCGTAGACTCCGTTGCGGCTGGGCGCTGGTGCCCGGTCCGGAACTGCGATGCACGGTGCCAACACTTCGCCACTCATTCGCGGCCGCAGGGGTCGGGTTGGTATGGCGCTAGAGGCTCATATGATTGTGCTTTTGCAACCCGATGCCGATGTCGCGGCGGTTAGCGCCGCCCTGCAAGGTCTAGGCTTGTGGACACGGCCGATGGTCGGCGGATCGCCAGTAGTTATTGAAATTGAATCCCATTCCGCGGCTGTGACCGAGGAGCAACTGCTCGCCGTGGCAGGCGTTGCTCAGGTTCGTTCGCGGGTTTCGCCGCATCCGCGCGTGGATGCGATGGCGCGCACGTTCGAATTGCCGATTGCCGGTGGCACCGCGGTGACGCTTGGCCTCGATACGGTGCTCATCGCTGGGCCGTGCGCCGTGGAATCGCAGGAAACGATTAGCCAAACTGCGGCGCTCGTTGCCCATGCTGGCGGCCGATTGTTGCGCGGTGGGGCCTTCAAGCCGCGAACTTCTCCCTATAGTTTTGCGGGTTCAGGCATTGCTGCATTGCGCTGGCTGGCCGACGCCGCCCGCCAACACGGCTTGGGCGTGGTCACCGAGGCGATGAGCGAGTTGCACGTCGATGCCGTCGCAGAAGTCGCTGATATGATTCAGATCGGCTCGCGAAACATGCAAAATTTCGCCTTGCTGGCCGCGGTGGGCAAGAAGGCCAAGCCGGTGTTGCTCAAGCGCGGGCGCGGTGCCGATACCGAAGAATGGCTGATGGCGGGCGAGCACTTGCTGGCTCACGGCGCCCCATGGGTGCTGTTTTGCGAGCGCGGGGTGGCCGGTCTGGCCGGTGAGACCCGCAACACCTTGGATTTGGCCGCTGTAGCCCTGTTGCGCCACGCCCACAGCCTAGCGGTGGCCGTCGACCCGTCGCATGGTACGGGTCGCCGCGATCTGGTGGTGCCGATGGCCAAGGCCGGGGTGGCTGCCGGCGCGTGTGTGGTGCTAGTTGAGGTCCATCCGGAGCCAGCCAAGGCCAAAAGCGATGGACCGCAGGCACTTTTGCCAGCCCAACTCAAAGAACTTGGCGACTATTTTGGCCTGCCGCCGGTCGTCCCGGCCAACACCGCGCTGCCGCCTTACACGTCGCGCTATCCAGAATTTTACAAGAAATCCGTGCCCGAGCGCCGTCAAGCGGTGATCGCCAACTTGGGGTTGTCGCTCGAAGCCCAAAAATACTTGCGCAGCGGGCAGCTGGACTTAGCGATCGCCGACAAGATGAGCGAAAACGTCATCTCGACCTTCGCCTTGCCGATGGGGCTCGGGCTCAATTTTCGCATCAACGGCCGCGATTACCTAGTGCCTATGGTCGTCGAAGAACCGAGCGTCGTCGCAGCGGCCAGCAACGCAGCGCGGATGGTGCGACTGGCGGGCGGCTTTCGCGGCGACGCTACCGCGAGCGTGATGACCGCTCAGGTTCAGTTTGACCACGTCGCAAATGCTGCACAAGCCGCTCAAATAATTCGCAATCGCAGCGACGAGGTGATGGCAGCGGCCAACGGTGCGATTCCGCGCATGGTCGCGCGCGGTGGCGGTTGCATCGACATCGATGTGCGGGTGTTGACCGAGGACGACGGCCTGATGGTGCTGCACTTGTACGTCGACGTCGGCGATGCCATGGGCGCCAATGTGGTCGACACGGTGGCTGAAAAAGTGGCGCCGCTGGTGCAAACTTGGATTGGCGGCACGGTCGGCTTGCGCATCTTGTCCAATCTGCCGATGCGCCGACTGGTTCATGTGGAGTGCGATGTCGGTGCAGAGGTCGTGGGCGGCGCAGCGTTAGCCGATGGAATTGCCCGCGCCAGCCGTTTTGCCCAAGTCGACCCGTTTCGGGCGGCGACCCATAACAAAGGGATCCTCAACGGGATTGACGCCGTGGCAGTCGCTTTAGGTCAAGATTGGCGGGCCGTCGAGGCTGGCGCCCATGCCTACGCTGGTTTAGGTAGCGATTATCGACCCTTGGCGACATGGACGCGGACCGTAACCGGCCTGCGTGGCTCGATGGAATTGCCGTTGGCGATCGGCACCGTCGGCGGCTCGACCCAAGCCCACCCAGGGGTGCGCACAGCCATGGAAATCGTTAAAGTAGACAGCGCCCGCGAACTATCCGTGGTGATGGCTGCAGTTGGATTAGCCAGTAATTTGGCAGCATTGAGGGCACTCGCGGGCGAGGGCATTCAACACGGCCACATGAAGTTACACGCACGCAAGTCGGATGTCTTCGAAACGCAACCAGGACACAAGTAAATACGGCAAAGCTGAGGCGCTGGCCACCACTGGTTTGTCGGCGACAACGGCAAGCAATGGACCGGTTGGCGCGCCATTGGCGGGCACTGGCGTCGTCGGCGGGTCGGGCGCGATGTTTGACGCCATCGCCGAGCGCTACGATTTTATCAATCGATTGATGACCTTTGGCATCGACCAGCGCTGGCGGCGGCTGGCGATTGACGCTTTGGAGGCACCAGCAGGGGCCAAGATCTTGGATTTGGCCACCGGCACCGGCGACTTGGCCATTCTGGCCGCCAGGCGCATCGAAGGCTGCACTGTGGTCGGGATCGACCCGTCGGTCGGGATGCTGGCGGTCGGCATCGGCAAAGTCAAAGCCGCTGGGCTGATCAAGCGCATCGATTTACGCCACGGTGACGCCTGCCAACTCGAAGTCCCCGATCACTTCGTCGACGGCGTAACGATGGGTTTTGGCATTCGAAATGTTCAAAACCGCGCCAAGGCGCTGCGCGAGATTGCCCGCGTTCTCAAGCCCGGGGCGCGCGTCGTCGTCTTGGAGGCGACTGAACCCAGCGGTTGGCTAGGTTTGGGCGCCAAGTTTCACATGCACGTCATGGTGCCGCGCGTCGGCGCTCTGTTGGCCAAAGCCCCGCAGTATCGCTATTTGCAGCAGTCGGTGGCGGCGTTTCCGGCCCCGAAACGGTTTGCCGAAATCATGGAATCGTCTGGATTGCACGTGATCGAGGTTCGTCGATTGCTGTTTGGTGTTGCGCATTTGTGGATTGCGGTGCCAAGCGGAGACGACAGCCCGCAGCCGCTACAGGCCTAACGCTTGCACGACCCCCAGCGCACCAACCTGCCCACCCCTGGCCATCGCATGGGCCCGCGTGGCTGGACGCTCGACGGTCTAACTGCTCATATTGATACAGTTTTTGCCATCGGCCCGGGCAAGCACAGCCAGCGCGTAGTGTGCCGCTCGCGGCTGGACTGGCCTATGGAAGGCCTGCAGTTCGCTGCACCGTGGCAGTTCGGCTGGCGGGCCCCTCACGGTCGCTTCCGCCGCGCACTTGGCTGCGTGCATAGGTGTCCGGTTCACAGTATCGATCTGCATCCGGCCGACGACTATGGCTCAACTGCCAGCGGCGGTAGCGGTCTGGCCCCGGATTTGAACCAAGTCGCGCAGATTCGCAACTGGCTAAACGACCTAAACTTGACCGTCGATTGTGCTGTCGTCGCTGGCTTTCCGCAGTTGACCGCGACTGGCGCCCGGGTGCCAATCGCCGTTTGGTTGCCGCGCGTGTGGTTGGCCGATCCCGATCCGACCGATGACGATGGGCTGGATCTGTGTGCAATTATTGATCGTTCTGTGCCAAGCACTCAGGCGGCCACTCAGGTTGGGCAGGCACTGCAACATGCGGTTTCGGATCATCGAACAATTGCGGCAGTGGCGACCGATTGGCGCGCCGACATACAGCAAGCAGCGACTCTGCTTAGTAATTCTCAGGTCGTGCTGCGCAAAATCGTCGCTGGTTGGCCGCACTCTTGGCCCACCGCCACTGATCGGCGGCGCGTAGTCGCCAATGCACTGCAAAACCGGAATAACGCTTGGATTTTTGATGTCCAGACCCCGGATCATTCGTTTGTGTGCGCGTCGCCTGAGTTGCTGGTGCGCTGTGATGGGGACAATGTCGAGGCATTGGCACTCGCTGGCACCCAGTCGGCCGATGGTCGGTTCGGTCCGCATTATGGCGATGAACATGCGACTGTGGTCGATTTTGTTGCCGCGTGCTGGCGCCACCAAGGCCTTGCTACCCCGCAACTGACTACTCAAGACCATCAAGATGGGCCGCTGATCCATCGAGCGACGCGCTTCGTGGCGCCGCAGCCAGCCGGATTCGACATGCTCAGTGCTGCACTGCACCTGCATCCGACCCCGGCACTGTTGGGCACCCCGCGCCTGGCAGCTTTGCAGGCTTTGCCGTTGGTGGAGCGCGAAACGCGTCAGTGGTACGGCGGCTTTGCTGGCGTCGTCGCCGCCGATGGCAGTGGAGTTGGGCAGTTTGCGGTGCTGCTGCGCGGCATTGAGCCCATTAGCGGCGGCTGGCGCAGTTGGGCAGGTGCGGGTCTGGTCGCTGGCTGCGATGTCGCCGCCGAAACTGAAGAAATCGAGCGTAAGCATGCGGCCATCGCCCAGTGCTTTGGACTGCAACCCTCGTGAACCAAGCTCAATCTACGCGCCAAGCGACCGCGGTCCGCACGCTGATGGCGTTGCTGGTCCGCCACGGTGTGGCTCACATTTTTGTCGCGCCGGGGTCGCGATCGACGCCGTTGGTTCAAGCAGCCGCCGAACTGACCGTGGGGACGGACGAAGCGAACCCCCTGCGCATGTGGCCGGTTCTGGACGAACGCGCCGCTGGTTTCGTGGCGTTGGGGGCCAGTCGCGAAGGCCAACTGTCCGCAGTGGTTTGCACATCAGGCAGCGCGGTGGCCCATTTGCTGCCGGCGGCAATCGAAGCCAAAGAATCAGGCACTTGCATCTTATTGGTGACAGCCGACCGCCCGGTGGAGTCCCGCAACACCGGCGCTCCGCAGGCGATTTTGCAACTGGGCATTTTTTCTCACTACGCCGACAGTATCGATATCGATTGTGCCCTGCAGCCCGATTGGTCCAAGCTGCAGTCGGAACTGGCGTTGGCGATTCAGCACGGCCGCCCCCTGCACCTCAACGTCGCCCTCGATACGCCATTGGCGCTCGCCACACCAGCCCAGGCGGACCCGCTGCCGCAGCTTGCACCGGTCGCCAATGCGTACAGCGGTCCGCCCATCGAGCCGCCGCAAGCCGGTGAAAACGTGCTGGTCATCGCCGGACCTTTGCCGGCGGCTCTGGCGCTCGCAGTCCAACCGCTGTTGGAGAATTATGCCAATATCACGGCCACGTTCGCTGAAATTCCAAGTAATTTAGCACACTTATTCTCGCAGCCTGGGCCCTTTCGTAGCTACGACGCTTGGCTGCGCGACCCAGAACTGCGCTTGGCTGCGCTGCCCGACCGTGTGGTGCGCTTAGGCGAATGGCCGGTTTCCAAGGGCTTGCAATTGCTACTGGAAGCCTGTCGCGACCACTCAATTCCGGTGGATGTCGTCGCCCCGGGCCGAGTGTCCGATCCGCTCAAGCAAGCGCGAGTCCTGTCGTTTTTGCCGCCAGTTCTAGCCTTGGCCCGGTGGACGCCGCCCGCTGCGCCGCGCCAGCCTAGCGTCTGGCTCAATGTGCTGCATGATATCGAGGCCTATGCCCAAGTTGCGCTGCTCGAACTCACCGCCCAAGCGACGATTCAGGTCTGTGAGGCGGGTCTTTTACCGCAGTTCTTGTCTCAGTTGCCCGAGGGTTCGCCGGTTCAACTAGCTAATTCGATGACGATTCGCGACGGTGATGGACTAGTGACGACGCCGCCGCGGCTGCGGATCGGGTTTTCGCGCGGCGCCAATGGCATCGACGGCACCTTGGCCACCGCCTACGGTCGCGCGCTGGCGCTCGATTGTCCCACGTGGGTTGCGCTCGGCGACGCGGCTTTCTTGCATGATATCAACAGCCTGGCCCTAGTTCGCCTGCGACCCCAACTCAAGGTGCTGGTCTTGGACAATTGCGGCGGCGCCATTTTCGACAATTTACCCGCTGCCGCCGTTATCGATCCGAGCCTGCATCGGACGTTTTTCACCCAGCCGCACACCGCCGATCTAGCCAAGATTGCCCAAGGTTTTGGCCTGAGCGCCGCAGCGGTGACTGGCGCCGCTGGCGCGGATCAAATCCTAAGCTGGGCCCGCGGCGACGATGGCCCGCAAGTGATGGTATTTCAATGCGATCCAGCGGTATCGCCGGCGGTTCGGCACCGCTGGCAGCAACAGGCGCTGGCCGGAGCTCGTCAGGGCAGGGCCCATGCCGAAATTTACCACCGAAATCACCGCGAACCCCGATTTCGGATGCCAGTGCTTTGTCGCTCGCTGTCGCTCGACAAGGAGAAGTGAAGCCCAATGGGCGCGGTTCAAGAAATCAGTCCTGCGAACTGATTTCCCGCGCCACGGAAACGGCCTTCGCGGCCGTTGACCACCAGTTAAGTATGGAGCTGGGGACTGGAGCGCCGACGCAGCAGGCTTGCATTTGTGCAAGCCGACTCAACCGAGCATGTTGCGCCGAAAGCGGGGAATCGCGGCATGCTCAACTGCGGTCGGCACCAGCTTGATGGCCTATGGTTTTGGCAAAATCGGCACGTCCAACTCAACAATGGCCAGTTCGGCGTGGCTGCCATCTACCGCCAACAGCCGCGCAGTCGACCGGTGATCCGGCGCCGGGATGTGACCTGCCTTCTCCACTTCGCTCAAAAACGCAGCGAGCGCAGCCGGCAACTGCTCAAGCTGCACCTGAACCACCTTGCGGGCTACGGCCAACTCCGCGGCCAGCGGTTTGGTGTGCACTTCAAGTCCCGGCATGGCCATGGCAGTGTGCGACAGCGGCATCAGCCACGCTTGAATCGCACTATCGGCGGGGGTTCCCAGTGGCCCAAAGGCCTCCACAATGTCGAACTGGCTCTCCATCCAAAAACTGTTAAAACCTTTCAGCACTTCCATTAGTCGCGGTTCAAACTTGGCGTGCTGGCCAATTTCGAAGACCAAGCCCAGCCCAGCGGGTCGCGAGGTCAGCTTGAGCGGCACCCCAACCGTAAAAGCGGGCACTTTTACTGGCACCTGCAGGCCGCCGTGCTCGCCGCTCTGCACGCTCAACACGCTCACGAGCAATTCTTTGGCCTGCAGCATTTCGGTATCGACCGTCACCCGCGCCGTCGCCGCCAGCACTGCCGAGCCAAAGGGTCGCAAATTCTCAAGCCAAATCTCGCCGCGGGCCATTGCCGAGTCGTTGTTTGTGGCTTGCTGGGTGGATTCGGTGACCCGCAAGTCGGCACCCACAATGCGGCGACTGCGCAAATCCAGAAACAACACAGCTACTTGCCCATCTGGCCCGCCGCCCATGTGCAAGGAGTTGACGAGCTGATTGTTGGCCTGCGTCTGCGAAACGGATTGCGGTCGCCACGGCGCCGCTGCCAAGCTCTGCACGGTCGAAATGCGGTGCAACCACATCATGGAATAGACAAATGCGCTCGCGGACCGATGGCAAGGCACCACCACGCCGTTGCGCGCAAGCCAGCATGTTCCCGCGTGCCAGCCAATTTCCTGTCCGGAATTGTCGTCCTTGAGCAACGCGCTGCCCGCCGAATCGGCCACCAGTTGGCCCGACCATTGCATGCCACCGCCGACAAAAACGCGCCAAGTAGCACGTTTTAGCGGACCAAGCGCCTTGGGCCCGCCATTGGCTTCAACGGCCATCCCCAGCGCCTTGGGAGCGTCGGCAACGGTGTTGACGCGAAATTCTTTCATGGGTCCGCCAAGTTGAAACTCCTCGGCAGTCATGGTCGGCGCCGCCATCGGCGCAACGGCGGTCCACGCTTCGGCCAACTGTACGGTAGGCGACGGGTCGTTCGGACCGGCTTGAGCGTCGGCACCAGCTCTACCGCTCGCATTGGCCGCGGGGCCAGCACTGCCGACCGCCGCCTGTTGCTGCTGAGTCCACCACAACGCAGCAGTCCCAACGGCCAAAGCTGAGACGAGCCCCAATGCGAGTTTCCAGTTTGATTTCATGTTTCTCAGCGATCGCTAGGGGGCATTGCGACCAGTGCAAATTGCGCCATTGGGCCTTGGATTGCAACTATACACAGTCTGCCAATTTCGAGATCAACCTTGGATCGGAGCCGCGAGTCGGCTGCACAGCAGACGCGAGCTTGGCGACCCACCCAGCAAGCACGAGATCGCCGATCCGGCACATGGTGCCGGACTTGGGCGATCGAGTATAGGCACGGTGGTGGATTATTCCGAATTTTCCAGCAGCGCAGCGATGACGATGCAGCCTCTCAGACCGGAACGGCAGCAGTTGAATCGACGCGGCGCCACACCGTTGCCAGCCAATTTTGCTGCTCCGCGGGCACGCCGGTGGGTCGCCAATAGTAATCGACCAAGGCAAAGCCAGCAGCCTGCACGTAGCGTGTCCAGCCGGCCAGCGAATGAAAGACGCCGTAGCGGTCGCCATTCCAGCCTTCTTCGTCGTCGCCACGCGGGTTGGAGCAAAATAGCACGCCGTTCGCCTTCAGGCTGGTGCGCAACTCAGCTAAAACGCGTGGCAATTCGGATGTCGGCACGTGGAATAAGCTGGCATTGGCAAAGATGCCATCGAAGTGGCCAACCGGCAGGTCGAGCACCAAAAAATCCTGCTGCCACACCGAGCAAGCGCTAAAGTCGCGGGCCATTGCCGCGAATTCCGGGGTGCCGTCCAACCCAATGGCGACGTGCCCCAAGTCTGCCAGCGCCTTGAGATCGCGGCCGGGTCCACAGCCAAAGTCGAGAACCGTCCATGGCGCGGGGCCTTCGATTGCTCCTAACAGCGCGGTCAGGTTTTGGCTGACATCGTGGTCGCGGGTTCCAGCCCAAAATGCGTCGGCGCGGCCTCGGTAATTGGCGATGGTGCGCTGGGCGATGTCTTGCGGATCTTGTGGATCGTCGGGCATTCGACCTCGCGCCCAGCCTACGCTTTCGGCCTAGTGGCACCACAAAGTGCAGCGTCCAGTCTACGGGCTCGCAGCAAAAATTATAACGAACTCAAGCCTGTAGTGTCGACTACTTGGGCTGTGCGACGTAACGCAAATACGGTTTTGGCGCCCGCCAGCCATCGGGAAACCGCTGACGCGCTTCTTCTTCTTTGACTGCTGGCACGATGATGACGTCTTCGCCGTGCTTCCAGTTCGCCGGTGTCGCGACTTTGTGCTGGGCGGTGAGCTGACACGAATCGAGCAACCGCAGCACCTCGTCAAAGTTGCGACCAGAACTCATCGGGTAGGTCAGTGACGCTTTGACCTTCTTGTCGGGCCCAATGAGGAACACCGAACGCACCGTGGCATTGTCGGCGGCGGTGCGCGGCGCGGCGCCCGAGGCGTTTGGATGCAGCATGTCGTACAGTTTGGCCACCGCCAGATCGCTGTCGCCAATGAGTGGATAAGTTACGGCATGACCTTGGGTTTCTTCGATATCGCCAAGCCAGCGCAAGTGATCTTCGACAGGATCGATCGAAAGGCCGACCACTTTGCAGTTGCGGCGGGTGAATTCGGGCAGCAATCGGGCGACTGCGCCCAATTCTGTGGTGCACACGGGCGTGAAATCCTTGGGATGCGAAAACAGGATCGCCCAACCGTCGCCGATCCACTGGTGAAAATGCAGTGGGCCTTGGGTGGTAGAAGCGCTGAAATCCGGGGCCTCGTCGCCGATTCGAAGGGACATGGAAACCTCACAATTGGGTGGGTTTGCGTAACGAACGTGGCCCTTGTGGTCGCGCTCGCGCGGCTAAGTGTGCGCTTGAGGCCGTCCCGTGGCAAGCGTGCTGCGCCCCGCGATCCCCCGCTTTGGGCGCATCTCGGCGTCACTGCGTCACTTTTCTGTCAGGGACGTACGAGAGTACGCCCCTGACAGAAAAGCTCCTTGCTCCTTGATCTGCATCCCAAATCGGGGGCCGCGGGGAATTTGGGTGGTGAATTTGGCGCCCCTGCGACCCCCGCTTTGGGCGCATCTCTGCGTCGCGGCGCTTTCCTCCTAGGAGCGTGTCGGAGTATTCCGACTCGCTCCTAGCGCCGTCTGGCTAGACGGCGGCAACTGTCCGAAACTGCACGGATTCACTCCGGGCAGTTCTTGGACAGTTAAGAATATCTGAGAAGCTAGGAGACTGTCGGATCGTAATAGA
>SHZD01000161.1 GCA_009692465.1 Myxococcales bacterium | reverse complement strand
TATTACGATCCGACAGGCTCCTAGCCAGTCAACTATTCTCAACTGTCCGAGAACTGCCCGGAGTGAATCCGTGCAGTTTCATACAGTTGCCGCCGTCTAGCCAGACGGCGCTAGGAGCGAGTCGGAATACTCCGACACGCTCCTAGGAGGAAAGCGCGGCAGCGACGCAGAGATGCGCCCAAAGCGGGGGATCGCGGGCCGACTGACTGCGCTTGCGCCGACCACCGTGGTATGGTGGCGCCGATGCCACTGTTGGTGCCACTGTGGGTGCCCCGACCGGCGTCCGCGAGCTGCCAATGCCCGAAATCCAAGCGCTGCTAGGCTTTATGGTGCAAGGCCGCGCCTCGGACTTGTTTGTCGCCGAGGGTCGACCACCGGCCTATCGGGTCGATGGCACCATTGTCGCGACCGCGCACAACGCCAATACCCGCAGTGAAATCGACGGGTTTCTAAGCAAGGTCCTGCCCGCAGGTCTGCGCGAAAGCTTCGAAAAATCCGGCGATCTCGATTTGGCGGTCAGCTTGCCGGACTTGGGGCGCTTTCGGCTCAACGTCCACACCCAGCGCGGCGTGCTGGGCTTGGTCATTCGCCGCATTCCCGGTGGCCAGCACACTTTTGAAAAACTGGGCTTACCGTCGTCGCTGCGCGCTTTGGCCGATGAGCGCCGCGGTCTGCTGTTGGTGGTCGGCGCGACCGGCAGCGGCAAGTCCACGACCATGGCGGCGATGGTCCACCACATCAACAGCAGCTCGGCCCGCCACATTGTCACCCTCGAAGATCCGATTGAGTTTATCCACGATGACCTGATGTCGATCGTCACTCAGCGCGAAATCGGTGTAGATACGCAAGATTACCACACGGCGCTGCGCCACGTTGTCCGCGAAAGCCCCGATGTGATTGTGATCGGCGAATTGCGCGACTTGCAATCGATGACGGTGGCGCTGTCGGCGGCGCTGACCGGGCATTTGGTGATCGCCAGCTTGCACACTGCCGACAGCGTGCAAGCGATTGCGCGCATACTCAGTTGGTACGCCGATTCGGGCCGCCATCAACTGTGCGTCGATTTGGCCGGTTGCCTGATTGGAGTGGTGGCCCAGCGCCTGCTGCCGCGCAACGATGGCAAAGGCCGGGTGGCGGCTGTGGAATTGCTGCCGACGACCCCCGCCGTCAAGCGCCTGCTGCGTGAAATGCGCCTGGAAGAACTGCCCGACATCCTGCAAGCCGGCGAAGGGGTGCGGTCGTTTCAGCGCGCGATGCTGCAATTGCTGGAAACTACAGCGATTAGTCTTGAAACCGGGATGGCGTTTTCGAGTAACCCCGAAGAATTCCGGCTGGCGGCCCAAGGTTTTGAGCGCGGGGTGACAGCGCTAGCCGCTGAGCACGGCGATTTGCCATCGGTGGGCAGCGTCGATCTCAAGACCTTGCTGCATTTGGCCATCAAAAACGGCGCCAGTGACATTCACATCAACGTCGGCTCGCCGCCGATCTTGCGCATCAACGGCGAACTGCGGCCGCTCAAGACCGAAAAAATCGGCACTGGCGACGCGCGGCGCTTGCTGTTTGGCTTGCTCAATCACACCCAGCGCGAGACCTTTGAACTGGAACGCGAGCTCGATTTTGCCATCACGCTGACCGGCAAGCACCGCTGTCGGGTCAATGCCCACTACCAGCGCGGCACGATTGCGATGGCTATTCGCTTGATTCCTATGCAGATTCCCGATATTCGCTCGCTGGGACTGCCGCAAGCTATCGTCGATCTCGCCTCGCGCCAACAGGGCTTGGTGCTGGTGACCGGCCCGACCGGATCGGGCAAGAGCACGACGCTGGCGTCGCTGATTCACTTGGTCAACATCAGTCGCAATTGCCACATTATCACGGTGGAAGATCCGATTGAATTCGTCCATCAAAACAACAGCGCCACCATCGAGCAGCGTGAAATTGGCGCCGATACCAAAAGCTTTGCCGCCGCGCTCAAGTACATCTTGCGTCAAGATCCAGACGTGATTCTGGTCGGCGAAATGCGCGACGTCGAGACGATTGCCGCCGCGCTGACCGCCGCAGAGACGGGCCACTTGGTGTTTGCCACCTTGCACACCAACGACGCGCCGCAAACGATTGACCGCATTGTCGATGTATTTCCGCCGTTTCAGCAGTCGCAGATTCGGGTGGCGCTGTCGGGCTGCCTGACCGCGGTGATTTCACAGCGCTTATTGGCGCGCGCCGATGGTCGCGGCCGGGTGCCGGCTTTTGAAGTGATGACGGCGACCACAGCGGTGCGGGCTATCATCCGTGAAGGCAAGACTTTTCAGCTGATGTCGATCATCGAGACCGGTTTTCGCGACGGCATGGTCACCTTGGAGCGGTCGATGGGCGAGCACATTCGCGCCGGTACCGTGGCCTTCGACGAGGGCTTGCGCTTCGCCCGCAGTCAGAACGCATTGCGGGCTGAGGTCGACAAACAGTGACGATTCAGGAAAAAGCGAACAAAATCGCGGCGATTCTGCATGAACTGTATCCGTCGCCGCCGATCCCGTTGCAGCACAGTGACGCTTTTACGCTGCTCGTCGCGGTTGTGTTATCGGCGCAGTGCACCGACGTGCGGGTCAATCTGGTGACGCCAGCCCTGTTTGCGCGGGCGCGGACGCCCCAAACGATGGCGGAGGTGCCGGTCGAGCACATCCGCGACTTGATTCGACCGTGTGGCCTATCGCCGCAAAAAGCCAAAGCGATTGCCGGTCTGTCGCAGATCTTGGTGCGCGAACACGCAGGCGCCGTGCCAGCGGATTTTGCTGCATTGGAGCGACTGCCTGGGGTCGGCCACAAGACAGCGTCGGTGGTCATGGCCCAAGCGTTTGGGGTGCCGGCGTTTGCGGTCGATACGCATATTCATCGGTTGGCGCAGCGCTGGGGCCTGTCTAGCGGCAAAAACGTCGAAACGACCGAGCGCGATTGCAAGGCTTTGTTCGCCGAGTCGACTTGGAATCTCTTGCATTTGCAGATTATTTACTTTGGCCGCGAACACTGCCCGGCCCTGCGCCACGCTGCCAGCCACTGCCTGATTTGTGCTTGGGCCGCATCCTGAAAATGAACGTAGGCACCCATTGAACAACACATTGAACAACATTGGCAAATTATTGTGAAATTGTCGCCGAATTGCCGATTCTAGAGGTTCAAGCCGCGGTCAGCCAGCCACCACTTGGCGCCCACTGCCCTGCCCCGGATACTGCCGAAAATTGGCCCCCGGCAGGCAAAACCCATTGAGTAGCAGCCGCCGCTTGCGCTGCGATCGATTGACCCCGCTGCCGTGGATGGCAAACGGCCCAAACAGGATCACGCTGCCCGCCGGCGCCACCGCGGACTCGATCTTGTCCGCCAGCACGTACTCGCTGGGTAAATTGCCGTCCGGACCCAGCGGAAGATTACCTAACCTGCAAGAATCACGGACAAATTGCAGCGGACCGTTGTCTTGGGTATTGTCATCCAACAATGTGGCGATCTCAACAAAACTCCCTTTGCCATTGAGGTCTTGCCAGTGCTCGGTCCCATAGCGCCGATGCTGGGCGTCCTGATGCCAGCTAAACGTCACCCCGTCGCCCGGCAGCTTGAAATGCACCTGATTGATCAACTGCTCCATGTGGGACGACCCCAACACCTGGGCCGCCCAGCGCAACAGTTGAGGATGTGAGCTAAATTCAAGCAGTTCTGGTGCCGCTGCCCCTGCCCAAACCACGCGGTCGATGCGCACTTGGCCCGCACGGCGGCCGTCGGCGATTTCTCCCAACACAAACTGGCTGCCGCGGTGCATGACAGTGCCGCGCTGGCCGCTGGCAAACAGCTCTTGCGCCATGATTTCTAAGCGTTCGCAGGCCGCTTCCAGCGGTCGCAAAGCGGACAAAGCGAACACATCTGCCACCACTGTGTAGCCGACTTCAAAAATCGCGGTCAGCTCATCAGCGGTCAAGTCTCGGAGTTTATGCGTCAAATCGTGTAGCTGCATGGTCCAACCGGCGCCATTGGGGCGCCACAGGACAAAACTAAGGCCGCATGCGGAGTTGATCAACTTTTTACCTAGCGCGGGTGACTTTTGTGTCAGGCGCAGCCACCATGCGCGCCCGGCCCGTGGTGGCTCGCCCGTGCAGTTCATGCGCAATATCGTCTACGTCGCCCCGTTTCCGATGGATGCCACTTTGCGATTTGCTCGCGGTTTGGCGGGGTTGCACGGAGTGCGCCTGCTGGGCGTCATGCAGCAAGCTCCGGCGCGCGATGCGAGTCCGTTTGACGACGTCGAGTTGGTGGATGACGGCCTGAGCAGCCGGGCTATTGCCGAAGCGTGTCTAAAATTGCAAAAGAATTACGGGCCACTGTCGCGCATCACCGGCATTTTAGAGCCGCTGCAAGTGCCGCTAGCGGAAGTGCGGACGCTACTAAACATTGAGGGCCCCGATCCCAACACGGCGCTGCTTTTTCGCGACAAAGCGTTGATGAAGGACACTTTTCGCGCGGCTGGCTTGCCGTGTGCGCGCCACAAGCTGTGCACCGCAGCGCAAGATGGCGTTGATTTTGCGCGCAAAGTCGGGCTGCCGGTGGTGCTCAAACCGCCAGCGGGCGCGGGTTGTCGCTCGACGTGGCGGATCGACGAATTGAGTAGCCTGGCTGAAGCCATGCGCGACATTAACCCAACCCCGCAGCGTCCGGTGTTGGCCGAAGAATTTCTGCGCGGCCGCGAAGGTTCACTGGAGATGGTCGCTTTGGCTGGACAAGTTGTCGCCCACTCGCTGTCGCGTTATTTACCTAGCCCATTGGAAGTATTGCGTAATCCATGGATGCAGTGGGTGTGCTGGCTGCCGCGCGACCTGGGTGGCCCCGAGTACCGGCAAGTGTTGGCGCTTGGCCAAAAAGTCATTGATGTACTCGGGTTGCGTGATGGGATTGCGCATTTGGAGTGGTTCCTGCGCGACGACGGCAGCGTGGCGATAGGCGAAGTGGCAGCCCGGCCTCCCGGTGGGCAACTGAGCCTAATGACAGGGATTGTTCACGGCGCCGACATTTACCGGACCTGGGCGCGCGCGGTGGTGGACGGCGAATTCGACGGACCGTGGCGCCGGCAGTTTTCGGCTGGCACCGCGTTTTTGCGCGGCCTGGGCGACGGTCGGGTGGCTGGCGTGGACGGCCTGGACTTGGCGTGGAAGGAATTTGGCGACATGGTGGTCGAGGCCAAAATGCCGCGAGTCGGCGCGGCCAAAGGCGATTCGTACGAGGGCGATGGCTACGTGGTGCTCAAGCACGAAGACGAAGATCGAGTGCGGTGGGGGCTCAAGCATGCCGTGGAGACGATTCGCGTACGCTATGCCTAGCTTGCTTGGCGTGTCGCTACGTTCGCGTCTAGTGAGCCGACTCGCCGCAACGTGCTTGGTGCGCAGGTCAAGCGGGCGTTCTACAGGTGGTTCTTAGGAACTGTCCCACAATAAGTCATTGTGGGACTGGTTCCGTTTGCTTGCCTTGTTGGTCGCTAAGCTCGCGTCCTGAAAGGCCGACTCGCCGCTCCTGTGTTGCCCAGATCGATCGAGTTATTTCAGGATAGTTCCTTAGCTGCAGGTCCCACTAGTCCGACCGCCTCCCAGTCAGCGCCAATTGCCTATGGCCAAACGAGGAACTCGGGTGGTCACCGCCAAGGAAATCCATGACTCAGCTTGCCATTCGTTCACCAGCGCTGTTGTTGCCGGCTGCAACGGTCGATATCGCCTCTTGGCCTGTTGTGGCCTGCGACCAGTACACCAGTCAACCGGAATACTGGCGAAAAACTGCTGAAATTGTAGGGGATTCACCCAGCACGCTGCACTTAATCCTGCCCGAAGTGTATTTGGGCGCTGGCGATGTGGCGCGCATTGAGCGCATCCACGCCACCATGAACAGCGTTATGCAGGCCGGCTTGCTAGTGCCCCACCGCGGCGCGATTCTGGTGCAACGCACTACGCAGGGACCGCACGGCAGCCACACCCGCACGGGGGTGGTACTCGAAGTCGACTTGGATGCCTATGATTTCAGCAAAGGGTCGACCAGTCTGGTTCGCGCCACCGAGGGCACCATCGTCGATCGCATTCCGCCGCGCCTGCGGGTGCGGGCGGGGGCGCCGCTAGAATTGCCCCATGTTTTGCTGCTGTTCGATGATCCTGACCATGCGGTGCTCGGGCCGCTGGTGGCCCGCAAGACCGAATTAAAGGCACTGTACGCCATCGAGCTGATGCAAAATGGCGGTCAGGTGTGCGGTTGGGCGCTTGACAGCGCTGCTGAGGCGCATTTGTTCAGCACCATTGGCCAACTGACCGATCCGGCGGCGTTTGCGGCCAAGTATCCGCACGCTGGCGGCGCAGCTCCGTTGCAGTTTGCGGTCGGCGACGGCAACCATTCGCTAGCAACGGCGCGCACGTGGTGGTTGCAAGTCCGCGAAACGCTGACGAATGAACAGCGCGACCATCATCCGGCGCGCTGGGCGCTGGTCGAAATCGGCAATGTTCACGACGCTGGCCTCGACTTTGAGCCGATTCACCGCGTGCTGTTTGGGGTGACCGGCGACGTGCTGGCCGCGATGCACAGCCACTTTGGCGACGACCTGCGCATACAACCGGCTGAGCCCGCCAGTTTGGCAGCCCAAGTCGCTGGATTTGGCGATGGCCAAGCGCTGGGGTTGGTGTGTGCTGCCGGGGCGTGGCTGGTGCAATTCACTCGACCGCAGGCCAATCTGACGGTGGCGACGTTGCAGCGCTGGCTGGACGGCTGGCTGGCGAGCGGCGGGGCGACCGGCATCGACTACGTGCACGGGGCCGACGTGACCCTGGACTTAGGTCAGCGACCGGGTCACGCGGGCCTGTTGCTGCCGGCGATCGACAAGTCGGCGCTGTTTGCCAGCGTCATCAGCGACGGCGCCCTGCCGCGCAAGACGTTTTCCATGGGCGAGGCGTGGGAGAAGCGCTATTACTTGGAGTGTCGGCGGATTACGCTGTAGTTTAGCCAACTAGGCAGACTGACGGCGGAATCAACGCCCGGTCGGGTCAGCTGACCCGCTTAGTTAATGTCAAACTCGCAAATGGGCGACACGGCGGCCTTGCTGGCTGCTTTGGTTGAACTGGGCTTGCCCTTGGCTGAGCCTTTTTGGGCTTTTTCAAGGTAACCGCGCCCGCCGCCGTTTTTGGCGGCATAGATGATCGCCTTGCCTGAAAAATCATAGGCTTCAAGCTCGACGTCACCAGACCGGGTGAGATCGCTGCCGGCTTGAACCCACAAACCGCCTTCGGGACCGCGATCGAGTGAGGCGGCGACGTAGACATGCTGTTTGTCCGGCAAGCCCTGCAAACGGACGGTGAGCTTGCGGCCTGGCTTGTCGTAGGACACGAATGCACAACGCAATTCACTGAACCACGCCTTCTTGTCGCCTTGCTCGGCGATGGCGGTCGTGCCCAAACACTGCGCGACGAGAGCAGCAATGGCGATGGATAAGCGCTTGAAATTCATAACTTTGCTCGTGGATGGGGCCCACAGCGGGCGCGCGCAGCATTTTGCGCTTTTGTTCGGTGCGGTCAAGGGCCAAAAAGGCTCGGAGCGCAGGGGTTAGCTGCCGAACCGCGAAATTGCCCAAGGAGTCCCCAGCCCAGTCGATTTGGCCAGTTGTTGAATGCGGTTCTGTTCGACATTGGTAAGGCCTATAGGACACCACCAAGACTGCTGGCTAGTGACTTCTTCTACGGCAACACCCGATACACAATGCCGCGGCCACCGGCGTCCTGATTTTCCGATTCCCAGCCTATGAACAGGCCACCGCTGAGCCCAGCGACAAACGGCGAGTCCTGATTTCCGGCCGAAGTGCGATTGGCCAAGGTGCGATTGCCCACGACTTTGTTGCTGGGGTCCAACCGCACGTATTGAACCGCAGTGCCACTGCCATCGACACCTTGGGCCGTCCAACTGACGCCAAACTGCCCGCCGGCCAAAGCGGTCAAGCGGGCAGACTGCGGACCAGGCACGGACACCGTTGGCGCCGATACGACGGCGGTGTCGAGGCCATGCGACATGTTCGAAGTGGCCAGCGTAGCGCAGCGAATGGCAATGGGCCCGATGTTGTTACCGTAGTAGCACAACTGGGTGGTGCCGCTGGCCGATGAGGCCACCGTGGGCCGCAGATGCACGCCACTGCCGGTTAAGGAAAACTGCGGTAACGTGTTCATACTGCCCAAAATGCTGACCCGCCTGCCATTGATGACGTGGGGGCCGTTGGCGTTGTAATCCCACAACACCGCGAATTCAGTAGAGCCGCCGATGGCTGCAATCGCCGGATTTTGGCGCTTGAAGTCGGTCGTCGCCGACAACGTCAGTTCGTCGGTCAATGCGGCGCCCGACTTGTCAAACGCCCGACCCTTAACCAGCGCAAAGCCGGTTGCGGGGTCGTCGCCAATCCACGCCGCAAACCATTGACCTTGGGGCAACATCGCCACCACCGGTTGCCGCTGCGAGCCGACTTTTTGCGCCGCCAACAAGACTTCGTTGGTCTTGGGCTTGCCATCGTAGTCGAACACCCGACCCACTACGCCGTCTTGCGAGCCGTCTTGGCCGTAACTTTGCCACACGGCGACGAAACGACCGGTGCCCGCCGCCAATTGCGGGGTCGATTGAATGTCGTCGGTGGTTTGCGCGATCGCAAATTCAGGGCCAAGTGGCTTGCCATTGCCGTCGACCAGCCGGCCGCGCACGTCCGGCGGGTCGCTGCCCGGCACTGGGCCCGACCACGCAATCAAAGCCCGAGTGCCATCGGGTTGGGCAGCGACCGCGCCTTGGGTTTGGTCGCTCTGGGTGATTTGCGCGGCGAGCTTTTCCAGTTTGGTGCCAGCGGGTTTGCCGTCCTTGCCATAGACGCGGGTCCACAGAATCCCGGCCGTGTCGTGAAAGGCGAACACGAATTCGTCGTTCAGCAGCGCCGCCACCCCGCTATCGCGCTGGTCGCCTTGGGTGATGGTGTTGACTGTCCACTGATCTCCCAATGGACCCAAGGTCTTGCTGGAAAAACGCCGCGCCTTTACCGCCGCACCGGAGCCGTCGCCGGCGTTATCCGACCAGGTGGCCACCAGCGAACCATCGCTGAACTGCGCGAGATCTGCCGCATTTTCGGTACTCGCCGTCCCGGCAATGGTCGTATGGGTCACGCTGCCCGCGATGCCGGTGGCGGCCATCAGTACCACGTCGCGCGATCCTCCGGGCTTGGCGATGCCGGACATCGCTACCACGACCCCACCGGTGGCCAACCCTACCGCCCGGTGAATATGGTCTTGTTGGGGGTCGACTGAGAATTTTGGCAATTCAATGTAGCCTACCTCTGTCATTTCTGGAAGTTGAACACGCCGCGCCCCTAAATTGTAGCCAACTGGCATGACCACCCACGGCCGCGACAGGTCGTCGGCGGCGGGGGCGAAATCAAACTCTGGGAGTGCGTAACTGATAAAGCTGACGGCCGTTGCTGTCGGCGTTTCCCCTTTTTGCAGCAAAACGGCAGTGGGGCCAATCGATGCGGGATTGAACTTGAGCGACTGGGCAAACGCGATGCCGCCATCGGGGCGCACCAGTGGTTGTAGGCGCCAGCGGCTTAGTTCTAGGGTACACGCAGCGCAGGTATCAACTGGGCTACCGACCACCGTCGAAACAGCCACGCTGCCGGTGGCCGTTACGGTGGTAAACCGAAACGCATTGAAGCCTTGGCCGCAACCGCTGGTGCCGCAGGTCTGCTTGTCCACGCCCGCCCACCACGCAGCGATGACCGATCCGTCCGCTCTAGCCGCCAATTTTGGCGCATATTGCAGGCCGCTTTTGCCGTCGTCCAAGCGGATTTCTTCGCCAAACCGGCTGCCATTGCCATCGACAAACCGCACGTAACTGGCGTTGCCGCCTACCCATTGTACCGCATAGCCGCCAGCGGGCAGCGCTACCACCGACGGCTGGGCAAAGGCGGTGCCCGCCGAGCTCAGTTGTTCGTCGACGCAGACATCGTTGACACCGGTGCAGATGCCTTTCTTGGACAAGTCCAGCAACGTGCACTCAAAGCCATCGTCGCAGCCGCTGCCATCGGCCAACTCGCTGGCGAAACACTTGTCGGCCTTTCATCGCACAGTCCGTTGGCGCAAGCGCCGCCCACTTCACCTTGGCAATCAAGGGCTTTGCCCGAGCAGCCGCCGACGGCGCCGCAGGTGTCGGCTACGGTGCTAAACTGGCCATCGTCGCATGGACCGGTGCTCAAGGTGTGGGTGCAGCCTTTGGTCGGCGAACAAGCGTCGGTCGTACACAAGTCGCTGTCTTGGCAGTCGAAACTGCAGCCACCCTTGCACACGCCGCCGGTGCAAGTGTCGCTGATGGTGCACACATTGTCGTCGGTGCAGGTGCTGGATTGCGGCAGGTGGATGCAACCGGTTTTGGCTTGACAGGTGTCCTGGGTGCAGGTGTTGGCGTCGCCGCAATCCAAGGTTGTCGCGCCTTTGCACGCCCCAGCCGCGCAGCTGCCGGATTTGCACGCATCGCCGACGGTGCACGCTTTGCCGTCGCTGCAGGTGGCGCCGTCGCCCAAGTTCACGGCCGCGCAGGTGCCAGTTGTCGGGTTGCAACTGTTGACCGCGCAAGGGTTGTCGCCGGGCACACACCCCACTACGGTCGCCGGGTTGATGCTGCAGACATGCGACGCTTGGTCGCAAAACAGCGAACCGTTGCACAAATTGCCATCGTTTTGCGCCGCGCAGTCCGCACTCTTTTGACACTGACACACGGAAATGCCACCGCCGCATTGACCAGATTTGCACGCGGTTTCGATGGTGCACGGGCTGTCGTCGTCGCAAAGGGTGCCATCCAACGGCAAGAACACGCAGGCGCCCACCGCGCAACTGTCTTTAGTACATGGGTTTTGTCGTCGCAGCTGATCGGTGGGCCGCCACTGCACACGCCCTGCCCGCAGGTCGAGCCGGCAGTGCACGGGTTGCTGTCATCGCAAACTGTGCCGTCGGGCAAGGCGATGGCCAGGCAGCCGACGGCCGGTTCGCACGCCGCATACTGGCAGACCGAGGCCGGCGTCGGGCACGGGCTTGCGGGGTTGCACTTGCTGGTTGCGGTGTCGGCACCGAGTTCGGTCGCGCTATCGGCGGCCACGACGGTCCCGCTGTCCATGTCCTGTGCTTCTGAGGTGTCGGCTAGTGGCGCTGGGTCCACCGCTGCCGAAGCGGCCCCGGCATCGCCGTCCGCCCCAACTTGCACAGCCGCGTCGCCATCCGCAGCCGTGGCGTCGCTGGTTGCTCCAATACCCGCCCCTGAGTCGGAAACGATGTCGGCGGAGGCCGTAAGGGCATCGCTGACCGCCGCGGTGGCCGCATCGCCACAACCGGCACCTCCGAGCACGGCAAGCAGCAACACCCGTACAGGTGCCCGAACTGAACAAATATTCATCGATGCCCTCCCCGCCCGAGCACACGAAACGATTGCCGTTGGGCGCAACTTGAGCGCTGATCTGTTGGCTAGGCCAGAACTTGCTCAGCATGCGACTTGCCACCAACTTCAACCCGCACCGACACCCGAAATCGCGGCGCCAACGTGAGGCGCTTGGCCTTGGCGAGCATGGTCGGCGTAGCCCTGTTTCGCCTTTGTGGGCGATCCTGCCGAATGGCGATAAGGTACCCGCAATCACGGAGCCATAAGCCCGCTTGATTCTGGTGAAAATCCATGACACTACTTGGAAAACTGGCGACGCTATCGTCGTGTTTCGTCGCCGAGATGGCCGTCGGCTGCGTCTGCGCGCTGGTCGGGGCGTGGCCAGGAGCCGCTCGGGCGCAAACGGCGGAATTGCCCGCAGCGACTACACCTAGCGATCAGGGTGCCCCGTGGCCGACCACCCGCGATTGGGTCGACTACGGCATCATTGGCGCGTCGCTGGGTGGATTCTACGCCCTGCACAGCCTGACCCCCAAGGCCGATTCGGGGATCGGGCCGTCGTTTGATGCGCAGCATCCCGGGCTCATTTTGGATCCCAAACACGCCGGCGTAATTGGCCGTAGGCACTTGATTGAGGACAAAGAGGAGACCGTGCCAGCCTCGTATGTGGGCCTAGCGGTGCCGGCGGTGGGCCTGTGGCTGGGCCTGCAAGAGCGATTCGCCGCGGACGGCAGTGCGAGACAAGCCCATGATACGGTTGTCGGTTTAGCTGAGAGCATGGCCACCACCTTGCTGGTCACCGAGCTTGCCAAGTACCAGTTTGGCCGCTTGCGCCCCGATTTTGCCGACCGCGTTCGCCGCTACTACTGCACCGCCGAAAAGAGTCCAGAGATTCAATGTACTGGCAACGAAATCCCCTTGGATGCGGATCCGGCCAAGGCCGCCAAGATCTTTGCCGATGGGCGGCGCAGTTTTCCAAGCGGTCATGCCGCCACCTCGTTTGTGCTGGCCACCTATGCCGGTTTGGTGACAGGCGGCCGCATGGTCTGGGGCGAACACGCGACCCAGCAAAGCCGCATCGCTGGTCTGGCGCTGCAAGCTGCCGTCTACGCCGGTGCTGGAATTGTCATCTGGTCGCGGGTCGAAAATGGCCGTCACAATCCGACCGACGTGCTGGCCGGGTCGCTGATTGGCATCGGGATGGCCAACTTGGCGTACTGGCGGCGGTTTGACACTGGCGGCCGCGCGCGCAGCATGGCGGCAAAATCGTCGGCGTGGCGGTTGGACGTCGAACTTGGACCGGCACCGGTGGGGATTGGGCTGGCGCTGCGGTTTTGAGGCCAGGATTCGCCATCGAAATTCTCCGCGGCCCCCGATTTGGGATGCCAGTGCCCTGTCGCTCGCTGTTGCTCGCTGTCGCTCGACAAGGAGCAAGGGGCTTGACGACTGAGACGCACTTGTAGTCTCAAGATTCTACACAACCTTGAAATTGCCAGCAGGCATCTTGACATGGCATGGCCGTTGCGATCTAACGTCGCCATGAAAAAGCCGCAACAGAGTTTGGCGAACGAAAGTCTGGCCGGTGAATTCGGTGATGCGCAGCTTGAGGATCCGCGGCTGCGGCGACGGCTGCTGCTGATTGCCGACGCGGCACTGGCCAAGCCAGCGGCGAGCCTGCCGCGTCAGGCCGTGACCGATGCCGGGCTGGAGGGAACTTATCGATTTCTGAATCATTGTGGGGTTGTGCCGGCGGTGATTTTTGACGCCCATGCCAGGCAGACGGTGGCACGGTCGAGGTCCGCCGGGACGGTGCTGTGCATTTCAGATACGACCGAGGTGAATTTTAGGGGTGAAAACACCCGGGAAGGTCTGGCGCCGATTCGGACTGGGGGTCAGGGGTTTCTGCTGCATCTGACTCTCGCCGTTGATGCCAATACGTCAGAACCATTGGGGATGCTTGCGATGGAGCCGTGGGTGCGGGCTGTCAAGCCGCAGCCCGC
>SHZD01000160.1 GCA_009692465.1 Myxococcales bacterium | reverse complement strand
CGACTCGACGTACGTTGGACCCGAAGCGACCACGGGTAACGCCAACCGGTCGGTTCAAGGCTGCGGTCACAAACCAATAGGTCATGCGCAGCGGGCAGTTGGAGCGCTGCTTGGCGAATGCTGGCGCGGCGCCGACACCGGGCCACAACTTTTGGCCGCCGCGGCCAAAAGTTGCAGACCGGTCGCCGCCTCGGCGACGCGCCCAGCCTGAGCAATGCCGCCAAGTCGACGTCACCAGTGGCAGGCAAGCGTCTTGTGCGAGGCAAGCGTCTTGTGCGAGGCAAGCGTCTTGTGCGAGGCAAGCGTCCGGGCCAGGTGATTCATCCTAAATAAATAGGCTAGGTTAACCAGTCATCATAGGGTTATGGAGTTTGCGATAGCCCTGGTCAATGATCGCCACCCCGCCGCCTTGATTGCCGGTGATTTGACTCTGCGGAGTAAACAAGGGGTCCATAATGCCGACCGTGCCGACTCCGCGGGCAGAAGCGATTGGATTCTTAAGGAAAAGCGGGTCAATGATCGAAATCGGCCCCGAGCCGGAAGAAACCAAACCAACCGCAGAATTGCCAACAAGCTGGCAGCCTTCCAGTGAAACTGCCTTGGCTCCGGTGGCAGCGACCCCGTAACCCAGATGCGTGCCTTGTGCAGCGGCTACGGTTTTTTCGACCCGCACGCCTTGCAGCACCACTTCGGCGCCTTCGCTGATGCCAATGCCGAAACCGACGGCGTTGTAGACGCCGATCCCGCTGATCTTGGTGGCGCCACTGCCCTTGATCGCGATTGCGGCACCGGCTTTCGGTTGTATCCGCACGGCTGTTGCGCCAGCGCCGACCAGATTGACGCCGGCTTTGGCATCCAGACTTTCAGTGTACGTTCCAGCCGCCACCACGACGGTGTCACCGGTTTGCGCCGCCGCCAGCGCCGCCGAAATGGTGGCAAACGGCACGGTGGCAGAACCCGTGCCATTGGCGGTACCACACTGCGAACTGACCCGCAGCACGCGGCCGCTGACCGTCGGAAATGTGACTCCATCACACGCTTCGGGAGAGCCGCACGACGCGGCCGCAGCCAGCGCACTCATCGCAGTCAGCGCCGCCGCTGCCCACGCATTGGGGCCAATTCGGTTGATTTTCATACAAACCTTGTCTAGCGCACCTTGCGCGCCGCGCCACCTATTGGGGGCGACGCTGTAAGCCGCGCAAGGTGCGTTCGCAAACTGTTTTTGCGCAGTTCGGGCGGCCATAGGCTGTGGGGCTGCGGTTCAACTGGCATTCGCCGCCAGCGCTCAAGGGCAGTGGCCAAGCGCAGTGGTCGAGCGCAGTGGTCGAGCGCAGTGACGGAGCGCAGTGACGGAGCGCCCGCTAGTCTGAGATCGTCCGATCGAGATCGCCCAACACCTGATCAATACAGGCCTTAGGTTGCAATCCGGACGCCGCCGCGCGCGCCTCCTGCACAATCTGGGCCCGGGCTTTGCCGGTGGCGATGCCTTGTTCAATGGCGGCAGTAAACTCCACCACGCCTTCGGGCGCTTTGGCGCATTTATGCGCGATCGTGTAACCCAAGCACCGTTGGCCGAACGGCTGACCGACGAAAAAGCGCAGAACGCCAAGATTGGCCAGTAAATCTGGTGATTTGTCCATGGTCGAGCACTCTTGACCACCTGATCTCGCAATTTCGCCATTGAGCCAGCGGGCCAAAAATAGCTCTTGAGTAGAGCGGTCGGCGTACACGTAGGTTCCAGAACCTTCAGCTCTCTGGAACATCGCACTTTGAAACGTTTTTTCGCACACATGTCGCTTGCGTTCGGCGGCGCTGCCGGCCACTCCTGCGTCGACCGAAGACACGCCCCACCGCGGATCGATGGCCTTATCACACACCGCCAAGTCAAAGCGCAGATTGGCTTGCCCGGCCGTCGCCATCGCTGCCCGCAGCAAGCGGTCGCCCATGTCCAGTGCATCGCCAGCCGTCCAACGCAGGTTGTCAAATTCCTTCTTGAGCCGTTGGGCAATTAACGCCTCGAACACGGCCGAATAGCTAGTCAATACATCGCCCTGCTTAGCCTTGCGGAAAAATTCGACCATGGTTTTGACGTCGCGGTACGTCGACAAATAGGGCAGCACGCATTGCACGCCAAAGCGCGTCTGCTCGTACATACCGTAACGTTTGAGCAGGGCCCGGACTTCCTCGCGCTCGTCTTCGTTCTTAAGCTGCTTGGCCAAAAACTCGTCCGTCACTTTGCATTCCAGTGGCGGAATCTCGAGTTTGGTCTCGGCGACAAAGCCGTAATCCTCATCAAGTACTGGCGGTCGCGCCAACAGCACCACCGTCGCTTGCATATAGCGTGCGCCAAAGGCCTGTAAGGCCTTGCTCACCAGAGGGCGCGCCACCATGTCTGTTTCTTCAATCGAATCAGCAAACAGAACGAACGGGGCATGGAGCAACTCAGCGGCGAACTCGGCAAGCAACGCAGGATCGGCGGCAACGCCAGCGTGTTTGGCCAGTAACTCGCCAATTGCAGCTTCGTTGGCTTGGTCGCCCTTAGCTGATAACTCCATGAGATTCAAGAAAAATACTGGGACGGTTCCACATAGTTGACCGCGAAGTGACTCAGCGAGGCTGGTCTTGCCTAGGCCGCCGCGGGCCGTCACCGACACGCGCTTGATTTCGCCCCCGGCCAACGCCGCCGCTACCCGCGCTTCAGACACAAAAAGGTCTGTCGGTGCCGTGCCTTTGGGCCAGGTATGCACAAACAAGCGGGCCGGAATGTAGTCGCCATTCATCAGGGCGTCGGTTTGCTGCTGATTGGCCTGCCGGCAAGTCGCACCGTAGGCGACTTTTTCATGAGTCGTCAGCAGCTTGGTCAGGGCCGACGGGCCGCCGCACCCAGCCAAGAGCGCCGCTGTGCAAGCTAGGATAACTGGTTGGGCGAATTTGTAACGATCTAGCCGAGTGTGCATCGATTACTCCGCGGCAAGTCACGGTGGACCAGCGCATCAAACCGGCGGGTTGTACCTCAGTTGCTGACGCGGATCAATTGACGTCGGACCGCCGTTGCGGGCATTCTTGGCCGCTCTGCGCCTATCGCGCGGGTTGGGCGCTATGCTTGAACGGGTGCAAAAACTAGCAAACTTCAGTCGCTGTAGGCTGTTGGCCTTGGTATTGCTGGCGTTCTTAGGTGCATCGTGCATCGACGGTGTGCCGGTAGACAAAGTACCCGCGGTGGTCTGCAAATGTGAGGCTGGCAAGCCATGTCCAGTCGACGTCTGTGATTTGCAAGTGGAAATCTCGCAGAAGTCGTGCACCGGCAAGGTCGCCAAGGTCGAAGTGCTGCTCGGCGGTCAGCTGGAACCGGCGATAGTTCAAATCGGCAGCCCGCGCCGCACCTGTGCCACTATCGAGCGCGGCAAAGTACTACCACTGCACGCCCGCAGCGACACTTCGTGGCAGTGGATTGAAGATATTGCCTGCCCGCCCGCCGGGCCCAGCGATAGCCAAGGGGTGACGGTAGTGCGGGTGCTTAATTGCACGACTGGGCCGTAAACCAAGAGACTGATAGATTGAGGGACTGCGAGGCGGCTAGCCCGACAGGATGAAGAGGCGCGGGCAGGTCAAAATGGGCTCAAATTCGGTGACCATCCCAGCAGCCGCCGGCCCCAACTGGTTGACAACGCAGGGCCTGCACCCCGACACAGTCTCGCCGGTCATGCGCCAAGTGCTCACTGCCAAGCGTGCGCATCCCGATGCCTTGGTCTTATTTCGACTAGGCGATTTTTACGAGCTTTTCTTCGAAGACGCCTTGGAAGCCAGCAAACTGCTGGACCTGACCCTGACCTCGCGCAACAAAAACGACTCGCGACCGATCCCGATGTGCGGCTTTCCATGGCACGCCGCCGCTGGTCATATTCAGCGCGCCATTGAAAGTGGGCGCCGTTGCGCCATTGTCGAGCAATTGCAAGAGGCTTCGCAGGCCAAAGGCATTGTCGAGCGCGGGGTGACCCATGTGATTACGCCGGGGGTGGTGCTCGAGAGTGAGGCCCTCGACACCCGCCGCAGCCATCACTTGGTGGCGTTGGTGGCAGCGCCGCGCGGTGGGCTGGGTCTGGCCGCGGCCGACGCGACGACCGGCTGGTGTGGAGCAGCGCATGTCAGTGTGCCGGCGGCGCTTTCGGTGTTGCTGGTGCGCTTGGAGCCGCGCGAACTGGTAGTCACGCCCGCCGCTCAGGCTTGGATCGATGGCCTATCGGCGGCGCGCGGCTGCGCGATCACCTTGCGCCAAGCGCCTGCGGTCAAGCCGGGCGCGGAAGTAGAGGCCGCGCTGGCTTTGCTGCGGACCTATTTGGCCGAAGTGCGCCCCAACAGCCCGTCCTGGTTGGAAACGCCTGAGCGCATTGACGCCATCGCCCACCTGCAGTTGCCGCCGCAAACTGTGGTTCATCTGGAGCTGCTGCAGACGACCCGTCAGGGCAAACGGGAGGGATCGCTGCTGGCAGTGGTGGATTGCGCGCAGACAGCCGGGGGGGCTCGCCTGTTGCGCAGCCTGTTGTTGGCCCCACTCGCCGACCGTCGCGCGATCGAGGTTCGCTTGGCCGCGGTTGCGGCGCTGCACGCCGATCGGGTCGCTCGCGAAGAACTCCGCGCACTGCTGCGCCACATGGCCGACATTGCCCGCATCGCCGCCCGCTGCGCCGCTGCAATGGCGCAACCGCGCGAGCTGGCGGCTTTGCGTGAGTCGTTGGGGCTGCTGCCGCAAATTATCGACACTGCCAACCACCTGGGTCAGACCTCGCTGGCGATCGCGGCCATTGCCGCTGATCTGGACGGCAGCGTCGACTTGTATGCCCTGCTCCAGCGAGCTCTGGCGGACACGCCGCGAGCGCAGGTCGCCGATGGCGGGGTGTTGCGGGCGGAATTTGACGCTCAACTTGATGAACTTATTGAGTTATGCGAGAGAAGTCACGACTGGATGGCGCGCTTCGAAGCCAGCGAGCGCCAAAAATCGGGGCTCGCCACCGCCCGGGTGGCGTACAACAGCGTGACTGGTTATGGCATTGAAATCAGCCGCTCACGGGCTGACGACGTGCCTGGGCACTGGCGGCGCAAACAGACGCTCAAGAATGTAGAGCGCTATACGACGGTTGAACTGACTGATTTTGAGCACAAAATGCAGACGGCGCAAGCAGAGCGGTTGGCCCGTGAGTCCCTGCTGTACCGCAAATTGCTGGCAGATGTGGCGGCGCAGGGCGCATTATTGCGGCGAATTGCCCGTGCTATCGACGATTACGACGTGCATGCCGCGTTGGCCCAGTGTGCCGCCAGTCAAGGCTGGACTCGTCCCCACCTGCACGACCAGCCGCTCGTGTGGTTGCAAGGCAGTCGGCACCCTGTGCTGGAATCGCTGATGGCGCAAGGCCAATTTGTGCCCAACGATGTGGTTTTGGCCTCGACCACTGCGCCGCTGCCGCCGCTGCCGCCGCTGGAAGTAGAACCGGCGCAGTTGTTGCTCATCACGGGCCCGAACATGGCCGGCAAGTCGACGCTGATGCGCCAGGTCGCGCTGATTGTGTTGCTGGCCCAGATCGGCAGTTTTGTGCCGGCTGAGCTGGCCCACTTGGGCGTGTGCGACGCAGTACTGACGCGCATTGGCGCTGGCGACGATTTGGTGCAGGGCGATTCGACGTTTATGGTCGAAATGCGGGAAACTGCTGAAATATTGCGGCGAGCTACCCCAAGAACGTTGGTGCTGCTCGACGAGATTGGCCGCGGCACCTCGACATGGGACGGGTTGGCCATCGCGTGGGGCGTGGTCGAGCACCTGCACGATCAGGCCCGGGCATTGTGCCTGTGTGCCACCCACTACCACGAATTGACCCATTTGGCCCATCGACTGGCGGGCCTGCGCAACGTCCATGTGGCGGTGCGCGAAGTCGGTCAGAATGTGGTGTTTGTCCACCGTTTGCAGCCGGGACCCACTTCGCGATCGCACGGCGTGACCGTGGCTCGACTGGCGGGACTGCCGACTAAAGTGACTGATCGCGCACGCAAATTGCTCGACCAGTTTGAGCGTGCTGGCCGCAAGACGCCGTCGGAAGTCCTCCACGCGCTGGCGGCGCGGCAACTGGATCTTTTCGATGATGCCGCCGATGAACCCGCCGCGGTCGGTGGTGCGCACCTGACCGTGCGTGCTGAACCGGATCCACTGGTGCAGGCGTTGCTGCTTTCGATTCGGCAACTCGACACCGAGACCCTGAGCCCGCGCCAAGCGCATGCCGTGCTGGACGAGTTGGTGCGCCGCGCGCAAGCGATGCCTATGGAAATCGACAGCTAAGCTCGCGCTTTGTCAAAAGGATCCAAAGAATTTGACGGTAGCCAGTCTTGCGGCACGATCGCTTCATGATGCGTTCCACCTTGCCAGCCCGCCCGCAACATCTTGCAAACACTCAGTCCGCGCTCGCTGCGGCGGCCGCAACGGCTCGACCAGGCTTGGCGGCGCCGGCCGCTTCTTCACCGTCTGGGGTCGCAACGTCGGCGCCCAGCATCCTGATGCAAACCATCGAACGCTACCTGCGCCATCTCAAGCTCGAACGCAACATGGCGGGCAATACGTTGACGGCTTACGGGCGCGATCTGCGGCGCTTTGCTGCCTACCTCGACGACCAGCACGGGGTGCATGACGTCGCCGAACTGGACCGCGACCTGCTGCACGACTATCTGGCCGAACTGCACGGCGATGCCCTGCAACCTCGTAGTATTGTTAGACACCTATCAACTCTGCGCAACTACTGCGCCTGGCTGCTCGATCGCAATCTGGTGCGGGAAAACCCGGCGGCTCTGCTCGACACGCCCAAGTGGAATCCGGGTTTGCCTGAGGTGCTAAGCCGCGATGAAATCGAGCGCCTGTTGGCGATGCCGGGCGATCGCCACGAGCGGGCGGTCCGCGATACAGCAATGTTGCAGACCCTGTACGCCACCGGTTTGCGGGTCAGCGAACTGGTGCACTTGACCCTGCACGACCTCGACTTAGAGCGCGGCTTGTTGCGCTGCGTCGGCAAGGGTCGCAAAGAACGGCTGGTACCGATCGGCGAAGTGGCGCGGGCCGGCTTGATTGCCTACTTGGAGGTGGGGCGACCTCAGTTGCTGCGCAATGGCAACCACAACAAGCGCGGTCCGCAAGCGCAGTCATTATTCATCACCAGTCAGTGCAAGGCTATGACTCGGCAGGGGTTTTGGAAGCTGGTCAAGCGCTATGCCAATGAAGCCGGCATCGACAAGCCGATTTCGCCGCATAAGCTGCGGCATTCGTTTGCCACTCACTTGCTGGCTGGCGGCGCGGATCTGCGTGCAGTGCAGGCGCTTTTGGGCCACGCCGACATCGGGACTACCCAGATCTACACCCATGTCCAGCGCGACCGGCTGCGCGAGGTCTACGACCGCTTCCATCCGCGGGCGTAGCGAGCCGAGCAAATGGGATTTGCCCTGCGTCTCGTGGCTGGTTTCGTGGGTCGCGAGCGTGCGCTCAGGGCGTCACGCCGCTCCGATTGTGCTTGGCAGTTGTTGCCGGTAATGCCCCATTGGGTTGAGTCTGCAGCGAGCCGATACAAATTACGTTAGGAACTGTCCCAGAATAAGTTATTCTGGGACTGGTTCCGTTTGCTTGCTTTGTTGGTCGCTAAGCTCGCGTCCTCAAAGGCCGACTCGCCGCTCCTGTGTTGCCCAGATCGATCGAGTTATTCGAGGACAGTTCCTTAGCCCGGTGACTCCTTGCTTTTTTCCGGAGTCGCGAGGTAGGTCCCGGAGTGTCAGGTCGCTGCTCTATTGAGTGGCCGTTGTCGCTTGTTCTGCCTCCATGAGTCAGGTCACTGGAGCTTCCAAACCGTTTTGACCACGCCGACTTGACCGCTTTTTCCGCTGTTGCCGATGGCGGGCCCACCGTAGCCGCCAACACCGCCGACGCCCGAGACCTTGAACACATTGGTCTTGCTCAGCGCGGTTTCACTGACATCGGTGAAGCCAGCGACCGCGACCAGCACCGCCGGTCCGCCCGCACCGCCGCCGCCGCCGCCAGCGTGACCGCCGGCCGACCCTGCCCCGCCTGCGCCGCCTTGCGAAGTGCAAAAGGTCTTCTGTTGCCCTTCTGCGCTGGCTCCGCCGCCGCCGCCAGCCCCGCCCGCGCCGCCAGATCCGCCTGGCCCGCCGCCGCCGCCGGTACCCCCTTGGCCGCCGCTGATGATGTTGCCAAATAGTAGGGGCGAGTTGGCGTCTGCTGCGCCGATCAAGGCCAGTGCGAACGAACCGCCCCCAGCTTGGCCGCCGCCGCCACCGCTGCCACCGCAGCCGCCGCCACCGCCGCCGCCGCCCGAGCCGCCGATATCGGTGTACGCGCTGGTAGACGTTGCGCAATCGTGAACCTCGACGCCGCCCGCAGCGCCGCCGCCACCGCCGCCCGAACCGTCACCGCCACCGCCGCCACTGCCGGCGCTGTTCGCTGACCATAGGCCGTTGCTGAGCACGCCTGCCGCTGCGGCCTGCCCGCCACCGCCAGCCGTCCCCCCTGTGGCCAATCCGCCGGCTTGACCCGGTTGACCGTCGCGTGGTTTGACCGGAACTTGGCAGGTATTGCACGAAATCGTGCCCTTGCATTGGGTTGCCGTGCCCTTATTGGAGTCGATGTAGCTGTCGGCGCCAGCGTCCCCGCCGCTGCCACCGATGGCACCGGCGCCGGACGCTCCCAGTTCGGCAACTTTAGTGATCTGCAGATAAGGCTTGTTGGGGCACAGGGGCGACGGAGAGTCCTCGTCCATCGCTGGACAGCCCGCGGAACCGCCGCTGCCACCATCGGTTTTTTGGCCCAAACACGCGCCCCCGCCGCCATCACCGCCAGCATTGGCGTCGCCTGCCGCACAGCTAGGTTTGCCAATATCCTTAGCTGCTAGACCTACTTGCCCCGCTGCACCGCTGGCACCATTGCTGCCCACCGCGCCGACAGCGCCGCTGGCGCCGTCGCCGGCTAGGAACTGGCAATAGGTCACTTGCAGGCGGTCATCACAGCCGACGCTGAGCAGGGCGTAGCTGGACTCGCTGCCAGCCTTGGCGTTGGCGGCCAAAACGGTGACGCCGTCCAAACGGGTCTTATCGCCGGTGCCACTAATGCCCTGACAGCGCACGGTCCACGCCGGTCCGACCGCCGGCGCCAGCCCGACGATCGCGGTCTGGTACGTTACAGTATCGCGAACGGTATAGCCTGGCCCATAGCCGCCAAACACGGACACGCCAACGGCCAAGTCGACATTACCCGGATACACGCCGCCGCCAATGTAGACGTCGCGCTTGGTGAATTTCAGTGCCAATTCAATGCCTTTTCCAATCGTGGCGACCGGCAACTGTGGCGTGCCCGGGTTGGCGTCGGCGCCGCTTTTGGCCACAAAAACCCCGTTGGCCAGTTCGCCGTCGATGCCGTCGCAGTTCTGGTCAAAGCCGTCCGGTTGGTCGATTGGCCCGACATACTGGCATTCACAGCCGTTTTGCGGCCCGCCGCCCATGTCCACCCAGCCGGTTTCGCAGCCGATGCTGCAACCGGGGCTGGCTTGGGGCGCCGTACAGGTGGCCGCGGCATGCAGGCCGACTGGCAGCGGGCATTGGATCCCACAGGCGCCGCAGTTTTGTAGCGACAAGTACGCACCAGCACTAGTGAAATC
Source organism: Myxococcales bacterium (assembly GCA_009692465.1). Classification (GTDB taxonomy): domain Bacteria; phylum Myxococcota_A; class UBA9042; order UBA9042; family UBA9042; genus SXRM01. The sequence continues at coordinate 3,885 of SHZD01000160.1, read as the reverse complement.
CTCATCGGCGTCGCCGTCGCAGTCCTCGTCTTTGCCATTGCAGAGTTCGGCTTTGGGCACTCCGCCGCTGCACTGCAACGCCTTGCCGTCGCACAACCACAGGCCGGCGCAGGTGCCAAAGGTGTTGGTCACAGCGCAGGGCTCGCCGACAGCGTCGATGTCGTCATCGGTGATGCTGTTGCAATCGTCGTCGATGCCGTTGCAAGTCTCTTGCGGCGAAATCACGTCGCAAAAGCCGCCCTCAAGGCCATTGCACACGGTCAAGCCCGCGCAGTTGGGACCTTTGCCCAGCGAACATGGCTGGCCGCTTAGGTTTTCGTCGGTTTGACCGTCGCAGTCGTCATCGACCCCATTGCACCCTTCGGCGGTCGTGGTCACCGGGCAACCCAGGCCCAGCGCGCCGTTACACACTGAAAGTCCTTGGCAATTTGCCGAGCTAGCCAGTGCACAGGGCTGGCCGCTAATGGCCTCGTCCGTCAAGCCATCACAGTCGTTGTCGCTGCCGTCGCAGACTTCGGGCTTGCCTTGCACTTGGCAAACGACACCATTTTGGGGGTCGCACAAAGTGGCACCCACGCACTCAATTCCCGTTAGTGTACATGGGTTGCCGCTGGTGCCTTCGTCGGTCAGGCCATCGCAATCGTCGTCGCTGGCGTTGCACAGTTCGGCGACGGCGGCGACTGCATTGCACGGCAACCAGCCAGCAATTCCACACTTGGCCAAGCCCGCGCAGGTGCCCACAGCGTTGACGACTTGGCAGGCTTTGGCGGCGCCCTTGGTAGCCAGCGTGCAACTGCAAATGCCGGTCGTTGGGGTACACAGTTGTTTTTGGCTTGGCGTATCAAAAACACAACCAAATCCAGAGGGGCAACTGGAGCCACCAGCGCCAATTGCGCATGGAATTCGGCAAAACGCCCCGCCCTCTTCGCCCACGCACAGGCCGCCCAAGCAGGTGCTGTCGTCCTTGCAACTGGCGCAGGCGAATTCGGCGGCGGGCGCGCACACAGGTTTAGCCCCAACTTGGGCATCGAAACAGCTGTAACCTGACGGGCAAGATGGGCATGAATCGTCGGTATCCAACGGGTTTTCGGCTCCAGAGCCGTCAGTTTGGCTAGTTTCGACCGTTGGCTCAGATTCTGGCGCGCCCAAGTTGTCGCTGGTGGCGCCGTCGGTTTGGGCATCCACCTCGGCCGCGTTGGGGCCGGAGTCTGGCGCCGCTGACTCGACGTTGGCGTCCACCGCAGGTTCCACTTCGATCGGCGACGGTTCGTTCAAACTGATGTCGCGCGGCACAGTTCCGGAATCGGCGGCTGCCACTTCGCCGGCGGTCAGCGTGTCTGGCGTGGAGACCTTACCGACGCCGACCAGCAAGGAATCGTCGCCACAGTTCGAGAGCAGTGCGATGAGCCCGCAGGCCAAACTGGTGGCAGCCCAACCGCAGCGCTGCAACCAGTTCAACGGCACAATCGACGTCGGCTGAGCATGGTTGGTCACCGCGATCATGTGGCTACCATAGCGGACGCGGACGCTGTGCGCTACGCCTCGGGCTCTCTAGAGGACCGCGGCCGGCAGCTTGATCGGCGTATAGGCCCGCGACTGCACCCCGCGCAGCCCACCTTCAATGATTCGGTCCAGACCTTCGTAAACCGGCTTCATTTCAGGTAGTTCAGGCTGCTTGCCCACCCGCTGCCAATGGGACCACGAGTCATAAGCGTGCCACTCGACGATCGTCCACGGGTCCTCGTCGTCTTGCCAGACCTCAAAGGCAGCCAACCCCAAATGGTCCGTATAGTCGCGCATAATCGCCAGCAACGGCCACAGCTGGGGATGGGCAATCGGATCGACGCGGTAGCGGAATTCAACAACGTAGTCGCCGAGTTTGAACATCGTCTACCTCTGCGCTGCCCGAGCACATCTTTGGGGCTTGAACCGCACATCTTAGAGCTAGAACTAGAGGCACTGCCCGACTCTGCTGGCGATCGGAGTGGCAAACGGGCCGAATTAGGCAGTGCCCAGCGACCACCAAGCGTGCAAGCGGGCACGACCAATATCGTGCACTCGCCGTCAATGCAACGGCAAATTGCGCTGGTGCCAATCGGCCAAATGCTAGATCTTAAAACGGAATATCGTCTTCTGGCGGATTAAACTCCTCGGGTCCTGGTCCGCTAGGCGCTGCGTCATTGGGGCGCCCGGATGGCGATCGGCCACCGCCACCATCAGCGCGCGCGTAGCCACCACCGGCACCACCGCCGCCACCTTCGCCGTCGGTGCGAGCGCCAACAAAGCGCACTTGTTCAGCTACAATCTTGGTTTTGGTGCGCTTTTGGCCTTCCTTGTCGGTCCATTCGTCGGTGGCCAACCGGCCCTCGATCAACACCGGCTTGCCCTTGGCCAGATAGCGTTCGGCGAACTCGGCTTGCTTGTCCCACAATTCGACCGAAAACCAGTCGGTCTTGTCTTGGCGTTGCCCCGCTTTGTCGGTCCAACTGCGGCTGACAGCGAGGCGCAATTCTGTCACCGGGCGATTGCCGGGGGTGTAGCGAATCTCCGGCTGGTTGCCGATGTTGCCGATAAGAATGACTTTATTGTAGCTCGACATGGTAATCTCCGCAGCAATTCGTGGGCCGTGGCGCGAGCATAGCCGCCGGTGGCTGCGCGCACAAGACCGGCTGCGAACCGAGCGGGGCCACTGAATCGGTGCCGTTCATTGCTCGTTGGCAGGCCTTGTGGGTTGACGTCGGCAAATTAGTCCTTATCCTATCGCCCGCTGGGGACTAGCCGCCAAGGCAAAACACAGGCAATTCGATGGCGGCAAGCCCTGTGCCGCCACCTAAGCATCGGCAGAGGGCCGTTCGCTGGCAATCGCCAACTAGGCAAGCCACATCTGCGACGTGGCAATTAGTGTACTAAATGCGCGAAATTGTTCGCGGAAATGAACCAAGCCGGCCACCATTGGGGTAGCTGGCGTATCTTGGAGGAACAATGAAAGTGATCAAGAATCTTAGCGTAGCTTTGGGTCTGGCCAGCGTTTTGGCGATGGGCGGCTGCGATGCCACCGTTGGCGGCACCGGCGATGCAACTGGCGATGGCACGGCTTCAGATGCCGTTGTCGTTGCCGATGCCGGAGCGACCACCGACACCGGCGCCACTAGCGATACAACTGCAGTTCCGACCGGGTACCTGTTTGTGACCATCGACGGCGCTCCAGAAAAAAATCCGGACTGCACAACCAGCAGCGCCGGTGCGGACTTGGACGTGATCGCCCTGTACCGCGGCGGCAAGCTGATCGGCGTCGGCAAACCCGGCACCTGCACCTACAAGGCCGGCGCAGCGCCCAAGTGCGCCAAGTGGGGCAAGACCGACCAGTGCTCGTTTGGCACCGCCGATCCGAAATGCCACAACAACGTTGCCGACGCCTGTGGCGGCCTCAACACCGTGATGTACACCGACGCCAAACCGGATGTCGGCTATGTCGGCATCGGCAGCGGCACTGTTGAACTCAAGATTGGTGCGTGCACGACAGCGGGCGCCACCATCAAGACCTGCGATGGCGCGGGCGCCGACGTGCCGATTTTGGCCGGCGACGAACTGGACGTCTACGAGGTCGATGGCAGCTACAAGGCCGGCAGCAAGACGTCGACCGACGGCATCGCTGCGGCCAGCTGCGTGTGCACCGCCGAGCAATACGAAGTGTGGGTCGGCAAGGAAGCCGGCAAGGTCCTCGTCAGCTTAGGCACGCACACCGGCTCCAAGAGCCAAATCAAGGTTCAGTAAGCCATTTGAGCTGACCCAGTTGCGGCAAGGAACTGTGAATTGACCGATCGTTGATTCACAGGGCCCTTAGATAAGCTGGTTGGGTCGCAAGCTGGTTGGGTCGCAAGCTGG
>SHZD01000159.1 GCA_009692465.1 Myxococcales bacterium | reverse complement strand
TCTGAAGGCCAAAGCGCCAAGCAAGCTATGCTGCAAGCCGGGGACGCCAGATTTCGACCGATTTTGATGACCACGGTGGCGACCATGATGGCGGCGGTACCGAGCGCACTGCAGTTGGGGCCGGGAGCCGAAATGCGCGGCCCGATGGCGTTGGCCATTTTGGGTGGCTTGACGGTGTCGACCGCATTGTCGTTGCTTGTTGTTCCGTGTTTTTATGTAGTTGCCGATCGAGCGACGAGGTGGGCGCAGCGCGTTGGTCGCTTGAATCAAGAGCCACGCACAGCGGACTAGGAGCCTGTCGGAAATCAAACGCATTTTGAATGTCTATCCGATTATACACAATGAATCTATTACGATCCGACAGTCTCCTAGCCATTCCGATATTCTCAACTGTCCAAGAACTGCTCGGAGCAAATCCATGTAGTTTCAGACAGTTGCCTCCGTCTAGCCAGACGGCGCTAGGAGCGAGTCGGAATACTCCGACACGCTCCTAGGAGCACGGCTGCCCCGTCAACCATTTAGGCCGGCGACGCCGCATCCGATGGACCGCCGCGCCCGTCAGCGCTCGGTCGGGCCAATTGCCCATGTCTGGAGCCTATTTGTCGATGACGGCAGCGCATCGCCCAACTGCAGCCGCCACCTCTGCTTGTTGAGCAGCCGCAAGCAGGCTGGCGTAGGTTCCGTGCAATGCGCGGCAATCGCTACACTCGCCTAAGTGGCAGGCCTTGAGCGTCAGCGCTAGCATTTTCTTGTGCTCTTGGTTGCGCACTTGATACGCAGCCGCCGCGCGATGGCAGCCACCACCGTGGTTGGCAGAACAAGCACGCTCATGCCACGCCAATGCGGCCGCGCGAGCTTTGGCTGAAGGTTGCACACGAGCGACCTCGTCTTGGACCACGCCGGCCTGGGCGCAACAATCGGCCCGTTTTGCCGCGCATCCCACGCTTAGCCAAGCCAGCGCCGAAGCGAGTTCCCGGCGCGCGCGATACTTGGCGGCAACGGCAAGGCATTGGAACCCGTCACCCGCCTTGCACCCTGCCAATTCGGTTGCGGTGGGGGCTTTGGGTAGGGGCTGGGCATCAACCTTACGGTCATCCTGAACAATTGCCACCGGCGGCAGCTTCGCGGCATCAACTGAATCCTGACGCAAAGGTCCTTCTTGCACCGCGGCGCCCGTTTTTGGCAGTTTGGCAGTTGCTGAGCGGTGGGTCGCCCTAGCTATTGCCAGATTGCGCTCAGCGACTTCGACGTCGTGAACAAGGCGCTCGCGGGCAGGCACAGCGAACATCTCGCAAAAACCTGCCAAAGAAATCACGTCTTGTCTCTGGCGCAGGCACGCCTCTAGGTCGCCACCAGCACAGGCCTTGTCGTCAGCGGCTCGTTGGGCGGCCGGAATCATCAGCAAACGCTCTAGGATGCGCTGGGCCAAGTCCTCGCAAGCGCGCGCTACTCCTTCGACCGCCACGATAAGTTCGGCCATTGTCGCAGGGCAGGGCTTACCGGTGGAGCGTTTCAGTGCAAGGCAATAGAGCTGATCAGCCTGCGAGATCGCGCGTAGAGTCTTGAACTTCAATCGCAAGAACTCTACATCATTCGCTAATTGTTGCCGCGGCCCAACTTCGACGCCAGAAGCCTCCCCAGTATACTGGTGAACCACAGCAAATAGGGCTGAAAGCAATAAGAATTTTTTGCAAAAATGCACAGCGAACCTGACACCATGACTTGTACGACCAGCGGACCTAACTAGAAACTTGGGGGCGCGCCGCCCCCAAACCCCCGCGGTGGTCCGCAGCTGCGGCCCACATTCCACATGCCGCTCCAGGAGTTTCATGCATCGTGGGTGCCGATTTGGCGGCATGCGGACCTCTGTAGGTTAGTCGCGGTCACGGCGAGTGTCCATCAGACTCCACGCTGCAAATGCTGGAATCACATACAAAATCATTACAATCAGCAACTGGACAATCCATTCACGGCCGGTGCGCGGCGGCTTAAGTGCCGCAAAGGCCAATGCTGTCACCCCTGCCGGCAGGGCGACTAGGCCAAGCCGCCAAACCAAGCCTCCGAAGACGACATTCGGGGACATTCCTAAGTGGTTACATACACGTATCGGTAACCACATGGCAGTCGTCAAGGTTCGCACCAGGGCCACTGCCCAAGCGGCGCCGACCCAACCAAACTCGGGCCACAACAGGGCCGAAACGGTCAGAGCGACTACTGCTTCGCCGATCCGCACGCCTGCCACGGTCAGTTGGTGGTCGCCACGACTCAACCATTGCGCGCTGACCGCAACAGGAGCCGACACCACCATCAACCACGCCATTGGCACGGCGGTAACCGTCGCTGTCGCGCCAAGACCAAGCCAACTAGTGGTCAACTTGGTTCCGTAGGCAGCGACGATCAATCCGACGCCGACAGCCATGAGTACCGCAGCATCCAAAGAGCGACCAAACCGCCAGCGCGCGCGATAGGGGTCCGCATGCATGTCCGGCATGTCGGTAACGGGTTCCAACCGCCCCACAATTTGCCAACAGGTTGCACAAAGCGCCCCAATGACTGCGACAAGGGCGGCAGGCACGGCCGCATTCTGTGGTCGTTGCGCGGCGGCGGGCAGGATGACGCAGGCGAAAACTACCGGCAGCATGCCTGGTTCAGCCGAAGCCATCGGCTCGGTGGCCCAGATCAAATCTTTGGCTTCGGCAGTCGACCATTGCGGTTTGCCGCTTAGAACCCTGTCGCGCCACAAAACTAGAACAGAAACAGCTATCAGTGTTGCGTGAGCCGCCGTCATGGCCAGCGGCCAAGCCGTCGGTGGCCATTGAAAAATTGCCACACTCAATGCGGCCATGGATTCGATAGCCACAACGGTTCCGCGAAAAGCGGCGCGATCATTGTCCGACTGCCGTCCCTCGGCCAGTGCTGTCCACGTAACGAGAAGCGGCCAGCAAGCGACCTGGACAGCCTCAAGCTTCAAGTACGCTAAAATACTATCTATTTGCTGACACGGCCCAGGGCACAGCCACACTGCCAACGAATCCGCTGACAACCAAAACAGCAACCCAAGCGACAAGCTCATCGCGATTGCCATGGCGATCGCAGTACCGTGCAGCGCCCCTAGCCCGGCACGATTGCCAACCTTGACAGCCGCTTGACTGCGCTGTCGCAATGCCTTGCCCCAACCAACCAGCCACAGCGAGGGCAGCATTTGCAAGGCGCAACCGAAGGCGACGACACCCAAAAAAAACGCACCCCATTGCACATGGAGCAAGGGTAGCATCGTAACCAAGGCCACTAGACGCAGCGGCCAGCGCCCAAGAGGCGCAAGCAGGCGCAAATCAAAAGCAGCATCCCGATCGGGGGACACGGTGGGCGCATCGAAGTAGGTATAGGCCGCAATCATTGGAGCTTCAGCGTCTCGTCGCATGTGACTGCAAAGTCATGCCCATGGGCGCGGCGGATTGTGACGCCGAAGCGACCCCAAGTCCACATTTGGCCGATGAATAATGCCGCGATCAGTTGTCTCTTTCTCCAATTACGACGAATTTGGTCGGTGGGCCCACCAACCATTGACCCGTTGCCGTTTTGCAGCAACACTTGCGGCAAGGAATCACTGGGCGTGCCCGGCCGCAGCACCTACTGAAGCGAGGTCAAGATGAGCGAACTGCAGCCCGCCGACGTCTTCACCTACACTACTGTTTTTCTTCCGGAACCGGGCGGCGGCTTCACGATTTTTGTCCCCGCATTGCCCGAGGTTTGTGGCACTGGCACCACCTTGCGGGAGGCGCAAGAATCTGCCTACGAGGCTATTACTTTGGCTCTGGAGGTACGCCGAGAAATGGGCGATTCTTTTCCAGAAGACACCAACGAAATTCCCGTACAGTTGGTTTCCGTGTCGTTGCCAAAGGCCTGAGTTTCTATAGGGTTAGGAACTGTCCCAGAATAAGTCATTGTGCGACTGGTTCCGTTTGCCCGCCCCGCCGGTCGCTTAGCTCGCGTCCTGAAAGGCGGACTCGCCGCTCCTGTGTTGCCCAGACCGATCGAGTTATTTGAGGACAGTTCCTTGGTTCGGTTGTTCCCGAAGAAAATCTACCGTGAAGTGCCACCGCGCCGAACTAAGGAACTGTCCCAGAATAAGTCATTGTGGGACTGGTTCCGTTTGCTTGCCTTGTTGGTCGCTAAGCTCGCGTCCTGAAAGGCGGCCTCGCCGCTCCTGTGTTGCCCAGATCGATCGAGTTATTTGAGGACAGTTCCCAAGGTTGCGATGAGCGGTAAAGCGGTGGAACCGCGCGCCGGGGCTCGCTGCACTGGAAAAGCCCGAAAAGCGACGCCGGCTCCCGGCACTTGCCGTCTGCAGCCACAGGCATTCATTTGATTTCATCCTTGCGGCACCAACACATGCAGATTTTGCCCTGCGCGGCTTGTATGGGCGACCGGACGCCATCGAGTCGACTGATGCGTTCGGTGGTTGGTTCGCACTCGGCCATTTCTCTGCCGGCACCCCGTGAATTCGCTTTCGATCCGGTCGCCGATACGCGCGAAAATAGCAGAAGGCAAGCAGGGTTATTGAGTGGTGTGTGGGACAGCCACGTTCACCTCTTCCCCGACAGTTTCTACGCTGCCTTGCATCGCTGGTTCGACGCCAACGCGTGGTCGATCACCTTTCGCGGCGACGCGGAAAAAGCCATTGACGCCTTGCATAAGGCCGGATCGACGCGGCTGTCGGCGTTGGTGTTCGCTCACAAGCCTGGGGTCGCTCGGTACCTCAATCAGTACCTGGGCGATATGGCCCGAGCCCATCATGGAATCGTGGGGGTTGGCGCGGTGTTGCCGGGCGAACCGGATGATTTGGCGATTGTAGACGAAGCCATCCAGATCCACGGTCTGCGCGGCATCAAGATTCATTGTCACGTCAGTAAGTTGGCGATTGATGACGAGCGCGTTATCGCAGTCTTGGCCCGCTGCGCCCAGTTGCGGGTGCCGGCTGTAGTTCATGCGGGCCGTGAGCCGAGTTCAAGCGCCTATGGCGTCGATACCCGCCAGTTGTGCAGTGCAGAGCGCACCCGAACCGTATTGCGCCGAGTGCCGGATCTGAAACTCGTGGTGCCGCATTTGGGCGCCGATGAGTTTGACCAGTATTTTGAATTGCTCGGTGAATTTGAGGGCCTTTACCTCGACACCGCAATGGCATGCGCCGACTATTTTGCCCAGCAGCCGGACTTGAAGCGCGTGGAAACCCATTGCGACCGCGTGCTTTTCGGCACCGATTTCCCGATCATTCCCTACGCTATTGACCGTGAAATTAGGGTGTTGGCGCGGTCGGTGCTGAGCGATAGCGCTTTTACCGCGGTTGCCCGTGGCAATGCAGAGCGATTCTGGTTGGATGGCTAGCGGTCCCGGAAAACTCCAACAAGCTCTTCGCGTTGGACCTTTATTCGACCCACGCTGGGGGCGGCGCGCTGAAACTCGGCGGAACATTCTCAAACGGTCTCGCGGTCTCGCGCTGCCAAGCATCGTAGTGGTAGCGGCGCCACCGACTGCCATCGACGTCGATACCCAGCGCCAGTAAGCCACCGCGATCGTTGTACCGGCAGCCCAACAGTGCGTCTGGGCTGTGCGCTCGTGCCCGCACGAAATCGACGTGGACCACCGGGCTGTGGGTGCGTTCGCCAAACGCCGTGCCTAGGCCTGCCCGTTCGCGCGGCCGCTCTCGCTCAGAAGATTCTGCGGTTGCCGCTGGACGACCGCTGGAGCTGTCCGACTTTCCCGCAGCCTCACTTTTGGGCGCAGAGCGGGCAGAATCGTTGCTGGCGCCGTCTCGTCCACCTGCGCCACGACTTTCGTCTGCTGGCGAGCGGTCATCGTCGTAATAGCGATCGCGTCGAATGACTGGGCGTGGCGCTGCGACGTAGCGTTCAGCAAAAACGGCTACCCCGAGCACCCCGACATTGCGATCGCTGCCCATCTGCGCGGCATACGAGTCGGCAACGGGGGCAAAGCGAAAAGCGGCAACATCGCGCATTGATACCCGAAAGCCGTCAACCGTGACAGAGCCATAGGCCGCGACAATGTATCCCGGTTTTGCCCAATTGGCTGGGCGGCCATCGATGGCGTCGCGACCATCGATCGAAATGACGGCTTCAATGCGCCGCCCGCTGTGGTTGCGAACGACAATTTTGTACTTTTGGCCTTCGGCACCAAGGACATAAGTGCGCCCACTGTGTTCAAAACTGCGCAGCGATGAGCCCCAGGCATCGACCACCGCTACGCTGTAAGCACCATCCGCGAGTCGATCGCTAGCGATGGCAGTTGGGGGATTGGCAGCGCCACAGGCCACCGCAATACTGGCCACAAGTAGCAGTTTAGACAACATTTTCGAGTGCATGACGCCTCCATTGCGGTCAAATGTTTGACAGACCGCAGCTGGTTCGACGCCTGTTTGGAGCGCAAGTTCTAAGCCCTAGTATTTCGGTTACGTGGGCAAGCGTGCTGTCCCGCTGGGTCTGGGCGCGCACGTCCGTTTCGCCAAGCGCTACGGTTGGCAACCCGCAAGAACCTTGAAGAAACACAACCCAGTGCCCGAATTGCAACTGTCCACAGTGCACGGATTGCTGTCATCGCAAGCCTTGAGGGTGCCGCCGCAGACGCCGGTCTTGCACTTGTCATTCAGGCTACAGGCGTCGCCATCGTCGCAACTGTAGGTGCCGATTAGTATCTTGTTGACGCAGTTGCCAGTGGTCGGGTCGCAGGCATCGTCGGTGCACGGGTTGCCGTCGCCACACTCGCGCAGCGGGCCAGCAGCGCATTTGCCGTTGCCGCAGATGTCGCTGGTTGTGCAGGGGTTGCCATCCTCGCACTGGTTGCCGTCTGCTAGTGGGACAAACAGACATTGGCCAGACTTGGGGTCGCAGCTGTCTAACGTACACAAGTTTCCATCTTTACAGGGTTTACTCGTGCCTGAGGCGCACACTGAGCCCTTGCAACCGTCGTCGAGTGTGCATGGATTGCCATCGTCACACGGGCCGCTGACGACGGCGCTGCTCACACAGCCCTTGAGCGGGTCGCAATTGTCTGTAGTGCATGAGTTATTGTCATTGCAGCCATTCTGAGCGGCGCCCAAACATAGACCGCCTTGGCACAAGTCGTTGATCGTGCAGGTGTTGCCGTCGTCGCACGCCCCTGCATTGAGCGGATTGTGGTAGCACCCTTGCAACGTCGAACAGGCATCGCTGGTGCACCCGTTGTTGTCGTTGCACAGGTTGATGTTGGAGATTGAGCACTTACCGCCCTTGCATGCGTCGCCGACAGTGCACGGGTTGTTATCGTCGCAGGCCGCGCCGTCGACCGCGGTGTGGGCGCAACCGGTTTGGTTGTTGCAAGTGTCAGCCGTACACGGATCGTAGTCGTTGCAATCCGCGTTCTTGCCACCACTGCATTTGCCGCTTTTACAGACGTCGGCGACGGTGCAAGCGTTGCCGTCATCGCACGCGGCGGCGCCAGAATCCTGATGGCCACAGCCAACTTTGGGGTCACAAAAATCGGTTGTGCAGCCGTCGTTGTCATCGCAGTCCAGCACGGCGCCGGCTTGGCAGTAGAACCCCTTGCACCAATCGCCCGTCGTACACGCGCTGCCGTCGTCACAGGGCACTGCAGAGCCTGCGGCATACCACTGCATGTCCAATCGGAACACCAAGCCTGCGGGGTTGCTTTCCGGCGTGCTGCCGCCCTTGCCCGGGTTGGTTACGGTGCACACAAACACGTTGGCGCCGGCAATCAGGCCGCCAACTAACGACAACTTGACGGCTGTCTGGTAGCTGTTCTCCGCGGTTTCTACGCCGATGGTTTTGCCATTCAACTTGCAGATGAACGCACCGTCTGCGGCCAATGTCACTGAGCCTACGACGTTTTGGAAGCCCGCAGGTACGTCAAACGTGCGCTGCAATGTCACAGTGGAGTTGGCTGTGGGGTCGGCGACTTTGAAGGTCGACCACCGCCACGAAGCGCCCGACACGCTCTGCGTCCAGTCTGGGTGCTGGTTCCAAGCCGGCATTGACGGTGGGTTACCCGGCGTGCTGGTGATGATGGTCTTGGCATCGGAAGGCACTGAGATCACAGTAAATTGACCGCTAGACGTCGACTTGTGATTGCAGCCGAGCAGTGGATCGCACAAATCGATGCTACACGCTTGGCCGTCATCACACGAAACACCTTTGCCTTTCAGGCACTTACCACTGGTGCACAGGTCGCCACTGCTGCAAGGATTGCCATCCTCGCAGGGCAAGCCGTCTTGAGTCGTATTGGTGCAACCCTTGCCGGTCGAGCACTTGTCCACTGTACATACATTGCCGTCGTCACAGGTCTGGCCGACGACACCAGTGCACGAACCGCCGTAGCAAACATCAACCGTGGTGCAATCATTGCCGTCGTTGCACGGGGCGCCGGTTACCAAAGTCTTGATTTCCAACCGATACAACAGTCCGGCGGGATTGGTTTCCGGCGTCGAGTCGGCGAAACCAGCGTTCGTCACCTGGCAGCGCAGCAGGTTGGCCCCGACCAACAATGCCACTTTGACGTCAACAGTTTTGGCCTGCTTGGCGTTGTCCACGGTGCTGGCGTTGAGCACCATCTTGGTGTTGACCCAACAAACCAAAGTGTTATCGGCGGCAACCTGCAGGGACGCCGAAACTTTGGCCGGATCGATCACGTTGAACGACTGCCGAAATTCTGCGGTTTCGTCTTGGGTTGGCTTGCCCACCTTGGCGGCAACCCAGACCCACGTCGCGTTCGGCAAGCTCGTCCAGCCACTGCCGATATAAGTGGGGACAGATCCTTTGAAATTGACAAAAGTCGGGAACGCGCCGCCACTGGGTCCTTGGCTATCGCTGGCCTGAGTTCCGCTGCCGCTAGTCAGGACGTCGGTGGTTGCCCCACTTCCGACTACAGCTGTGTATACGCAGCCTATTTTGGGGTCGCAGCTGTCGTCGCTGCACACGTTGTTGTCGTTGCAGGTGACTACTGCGACGCCTGCGCAAGTGCCGTTTGTGCAGGAATCAGGGCCAAGACAGGCATTGCCGTCGTCACACGGCACACTGACATTGTTGTGGCTGCAACCTGCTTTTTTATCACAGGTATCTGCGGTGCAAACGCTATTGTCGTCGCACGAATCGTAGGTGCCAGCGGCGCACACCCCATTGATACACACATCCTTGAGCGTGCATGCATCGCCATCGCTGCACGGAACTGCCGGATCGGCGGCGACTTTGCAGCCCGACGCGGGGTCGCACCACTGCGAGGTACACGGATTGGCGTCGTCGCAGTCTTTGGTGCCAGCGCCGAGTTTGCACTTGCCGGCCGCGCAAGCTTCACCAATGGAACAGGCATTGCCGTCGCTGCATGGATTACTGTTGTCAGCGGTAAACGTACATTCGCCGGTGCCTTTGTTGCAGGCGTCGTCGGTGCAGTCGTTGCTGTCGGTGCATAGTGCCGCCGAGCCGCCGATGCATACGCCGGTCGCACACGAGTCCCCGACTGTGCACGGGTCGCCATCGCTGCACGGACCTTTGTTCGTGGTGAATTTGCAACCAGTTTTCGGGTCGCAGGTGTCGGAAGTACACGGATTGCCATCGCTACAGCTAACGCCTTGGCCCTGACACGCGCCGTTGTTGCATGCGTCGCCGGAAGTGCAAGCACTGCCATCGCTGCAGTTGGCACCGTTGTTAGCGGCCTTGTAGACACAACCGACCGCCGGGTCACAGGATTCTGTCGTACACGGGCTGTTGTCATTGCAGCCGACCGGTTTGCCGGTGCACGTTCCTGAAGCGCAAGTGTCCGCCGAGGTGCATTTGCTAAAGTCATTGCACGGTTTGTTGGCAGCAACGTACTCGCAATTACCGGATTTGGTGTTGCAACTGTCTGTTGTGCAGGGTTCGCCGTCATTGCACACCAGAAACGGTCCCGGCATGCAAACGCCTTTGGTGCAGGCGTCGCTTTGGCTGCACGCATTGCCGTCGTTGCACGGCAGGCTGCCATTTTTGGGCACGCATTTGCCGCTACCTGGGTCGCAATTTGGCAAAATACAAGGATTGCCGTCCGAGCACACTTTGGGCTTCCCGGCTACACACAGGCCGGTCTTGCAAGCATCGCCGACTGTGCAGGAGTCGCCATCGCTGCAGGCCGTGCCTGACGGGGCTAACAAGAAGTCGCAGCCGCCGGTCTTGACGTCGCAACCGTTGACGGTACACGGGTCATTATCGTTGCAATCCGTCACCTTGCCGGCTAAACAGCCACCGCTCTTGCACGCGTCGCCGACCGTGCACTGGTTGCCGTCCTCGCATTGCAAGCCATTGGGTCCAGGAGGGAAACTACAGGTCCCGTCGTTTTGATTGCAGAAATCCGAAGTGCACACCTTGCCGTCATTGCAGTCGACCTTGGTCTTGCCTTGGCACACACCCGCGTTGCACGCCTCGCCGCCTGTGCAGCCATTGTTGTCGTTGCAGGCAGTGCCGGTCAGCGGCTGTGATGAGCATAAGCTGTTGACAGGATTGCAACTATCGGTGGTGCATGGATTGCCATCGTCGCACGATTTTGGGGCGCCGCCAAAACACTTGCCGTTCCAGCAAATATCGATTTCCGTGCACGGATTGACGTCATTACACGGCTTTTGGTTGTCGACAAAACCGCAAGTGCCGCCCGCTCCGCACAAGTCGTTGGTACACGGGTTGCCGTCGTCGCAGCCCACAGGTGGGCCAGGCTCGCAGATTCCGGCGGTGCAAGCATCGCCCTTAGTGCACAACGAACCGTCTGCGTCACAGGCCTTGGCATTGACTGCATTGGCAGGCGTGCACTTGCCGACTTTTGCATTGCAAGTCCATGTCAAGCAGGCAGAATTCTTGGTTTCATCGCACACAACTACCGATTTGAGGTCGACTTGGCAGGTGTGCGACTTCTGTTCGCAGAAAAGGGTGCCGTTGCAGGCGTTGCCGTCCTCTTTCGTCGCGCAATCCTTGGTTTGTTCGCACTCGCAGGCCGACTTTCCGCTTTTGCAATTTCCAGCTGCGCAGGTGTCGTTGGCGGTGCACGGGTTGCCATCGTCGCAAGAAACACTGTCGTTGTTCGCTGAAGTGCACGCGCCCGAACCGGGGTTGCAACTGTCCTTGGTACACGGATTGCCATCGTCACATGCAAGGGGAATGCCCGGTTGGCATTGGCCATCTTTGCACGCTTCGCCTTGGGTGCAAGCAACCCCGTCGTCGCAGGCGATGCCCGCCACCGAGTTCTGAATCGCACATTTGCCGACCGCAGGGTCACAAGCCTCGACAGTGCAAGGGTTTTTGTCATTGCAGTCCATGTTGCTGCCCGGCATGCACGCCCCGGCCGCGCAGGCGTCATTCAAAGTGCAAGGGTTGTTATCGCTGCAATTACCAGCGATTGGCCCGAACTTGCAGCTGCCATTGAGTGGATCGCAGCTGTCGGTCGTGCACACGCTGCCGTCGCCGCAAATTTTGGCGCCACCCGCGACACAGCCACCGTTTTGGCAGGCATCGCCCAATGTGCAGGCGTTGCCGTCGGTACAGGGAATTCCCTGAGTCGGCTCGTTCTGGCAAACACCGTCGGTGACTTGACATTTGTCTAGTGTGCACGGGTTGGCGTCGTTACAGTCCTTGGTGACGCCGTCGCACTTGCCTTCGTGATTACAGAACTCATTGGCTGTGCAGGGGTTGTTGTCGTCGCACACGGTCTTATCGGGGACCTGTTTATGTAGGCAAAACCCAGCTTCGCAGGTGTCGATGGTGCACGGGCTGTTGTCGGCGCAATCTTTGGCCGAACCGACGCACTGACCGTTCTTGCACAAGTCTGCCTCGGTGCAGAAGTTGCCGTCGGAGCAAGTGGCCGCAATAGGCAAGTGGATGCAGATACCGCCTTTGCACGCGTCGAGGGTACATTCGACAGCATCGTCGCAAGGTAACTGACCGCCGCCTTTGCACACCCCTTTGGCGCAACCATCATCGACTGTGCACGGATCGCCGTCGTTGCACTTGGCCAAATTGGCGAGGTTGACGCAGCCGATTTTGGGGTCACATGAATCGTCGCTGCACGGATTGGTATCGTCGCACTTGAGGCCGGCGCCCGCGATGCACAGGCCGTCCAAGCATTGATCGCCTAGGGTACAGGCATCGCCATCTTCGCAGCCGCCCTGCAGCTTGAGGTTGACGCAAGTGCCGTTAGTAGCGTCGCAAGTGTCCTTGGTACACGCACTGCCATCGTCGCACGCGCTCTTGCCGCCGGCATTGCACTGACCGTCTTTGCAGAAATCACCAGCAGAACAGGCGTTGCCGTCATCGCAAGGCGCAGCGTTGTTGGGATGCCCGCAAGCGCCGGCAGCATTGCAGATGTCATCGCTGCACGGGTTGCCGTCAAAGCAAAACCCTTCGTCAGTTTTGCCGTCGCAGTTGTCGTCGGCGCCGTTGCAGACCTCAGGTTTGGGGGTGCAAGTCGGCTTGGGTACACAGATTTGACCAGCAGGTATGCCGTTGACGATTAATGGGACGCATTCGAAGCCCTCAGCGCACGCGCCGTCCTGACAGGGCAGGGCGCACGTACCGACGCCTGTTGCCGGGTCGATGTTGCACTTGCCGCTCAGGCACTGGTCGTCTTGGGTGCAGGGGCAGGCATCGCCAACTTCGCAAACCCCAGTTGCATCGTTCGCGGCATCGACAGCGACCGCGTCGTCGCTAGCATCGTCTGCCGGCGTAGCGTCAGTGGCTAGACCGCTGTCATTGTCGATGGCATCTTGGACACTGCCGTCAACCGCAATGTCGAAGCTTCGGAAGCCGGCGTCCCCTTCTTCGGTGCGGCCCACCGCCAAGTCGTCGGTGCACGCTATGGCGGACACCAACAGCAGAGTTGCAGCGGGCAAAGATTTGGTCAAACATCGCAAAAACAGGCGGATATGAGCCACAATTCGCGCGATCGGCATGAGCAAGACTCCAGAGCCTCCGCTACACGCTCTATGCGCGCGCAGGGGCACAATCCATGAGCGTAACTGGGGACCACATGCAAAGTTGGAAATACTTTACTTGTACGAAATTTATGAGTCTGTCGGCACCTCCGGGCCTCCTTTCACCGGACAGCATAAATTATTATATTCATGGGATTACTCTGTTTCGAAGGAAATTTGCCGACGGCGGACAAACCAGTGGTCGTGTGACAGCGGCTATTTTTTCGTGATCGTTTTACCGGCGCACATGTGACCGCGTTGGGGCTGCTCACAGTAAACCGCTGACCGCCCGACTATTTTGGCCGCGCCGATTCTGAGCAATTTCGACTACAATCGAAAAAGTCGCTGCAGCGCCTGCCGAGAGCACTCACCACGGCTGAAAAACCCATGCAAGACCGCAAGTCACCCCAAATCGAACCTAGCTGGCTGGCTGTGCTCGGCGACGCCTTTGCCGCCCCGTACATGCAGAACCTTCGAACATTTCTTGTCGAGGAAAAGCGCCGCCACGAAGTCATGCCGCCAAGCAAGGACATTTTCGCGGCGTTTTGGCACACGCCTTTCGACCAAGTTCGGGTGGTGATTTTAGGTCAGGACCCGTATCACGACACCGGTCAGGCCCATGGATTGTGCTTTTCTGTGCGCTCTGGCGTGGCGATTCCTCGATCGTTAGCTAATATTTTCAAAGAGATCGAAACG
>SHZD01000158.1 GCA_009692465.1 Myxococcales bacterium | reverse complement strand
CCATCTTTACTGGTAGTAACCGCAGAACCATCGGTGGGGGAGCCCGCAGCCGACGGCACAATAAACCCTTGCTGGGTCGAATCGCTGCAGCCCATGACCCCGGTCATCGCCAGCACGGCCATCAGGCCCAACCTGGACCACCGCAGCAATCGATTTTGTCTCGCGCAAAGCATAGGCATTCTCATTAATGGTTATTTCTTGGGTGGCGCTGGCGGAGCCGGTGGCGGACTATAGCGCAGCACGGTGCCGATATCGCCGACCACCAGCACGTCTTTGCCATAGGGAGCAATGGAGAAAAGCGTCGCAATCGTAGGCACTTCCATCAGTCCCACTTCACCCTTCTTGCCGTCAAAGGCCATCACGGTGCCCTGGGTGCCGGCCATCAACATCGCCGACGCCGACCAGCCCCAAATGGCCCGAATGGTCCGCGGCAAGTCGTACAAAATCGGCACATATTTCCAGATCTTGCCATCCCAGTGGACGATGACGCCATGCCCCTTGTCGTCCGGTTCGCCACTGGCCCAGACGTCGTCCGGGGCGGCGCCCCACACGGCGAGCAAGTGGCTCTTGACTAGATAGGGCTTTTGTTCCGGATCGGGTTGAAAGGGCTCGATCGGCGTCACTTGCCAACCGACACCATTGCCGTGGTAGATGGCACCGGCCTCGCCGACCGCCCACACGTCGGTGCCCGACAAGCCCCACACGGAGCGCAAAGTGGCGGTAACGGGCTCGACCATCATGGTCCATATTTTGCCGTCAAAATGGGCCACTGCGCCGCCACTGCCGCCGATCCACACATCTTTGTCCGAGGTGCCCCACACGCATTTCCAGTCGACTCCGGGCGGGCCGGTCATGTTTTCCCACTGCTTGCCGTCGAAGTAGATGATGGTCGCGAGTAGCCCGACCGCAAAAATCGAGTTCGGGCTGGCGCCCCACACGCTCTGCAAATTCACCGAGGTGGAAGTGAACTGCTGCGTCCACGCACCGCCGCTGCGTCGCCACGCCATGCCGCCGTCGCCGACCGCCATCGCCGCGTCGTGATTGGCGGCCCAAATTGCGTTGGCGTTGCCGCTGCCGGGCAAAGGCTGGACCACCCAAGCGCCGTCCTTGCGCTCGACCAGCCCACCCAATTTGCCGACCGCCCACGCCGAATCGACTCCAGTCGCCGCAATTGCCGTCAGCGGTTTGCCGATAATGGTGTCCATTGTCCATTTGGCGTCAGCGCTGCGCCGCCAAAGTTGGCCGGTGTTGGTGGTGACGACAAAACTGCCGTTGGCAAAACCTGCCACCCCGGTCAACTCCGCAAAGGCCAATTGAGCTACAGTTTCCGCTTTCCACGTGCCCGCTTGCCATGCGGCTACTGCGCCCTGACTGCCGACAGCCAGCGCTTTGACCACTGCCCCCTCGGCATCCGCCACCACCGCAACGGCTTTGAGCGTCTTGTCGAGCCCGGCACTGCCGACCTTGAAACCAGAAGAGGAAATCTGGGCGGCTAGGCCCTGATCGCCGACGGCGAAGCCATTTTTGCCAACGCCGCCCATGCCCCACAAGTCGCGCGCTTTGCCACCGGACACCGCGGTCCACGTTTGGCCATCCCAATGCGCGGTAAATCCAGCTTCGCCGACGGCCCAGACGTCATCGTTGGCCGCAGCCCATACGGAAAACAAAGTGCCAGTAGTCAGGGCCTTGATTCCGGTGGCTGGCGGCGCGCACACCGAGGACACGCTCAAATCGTCAATGAACACACCCTCGCCGCCGTTGTTGGTCTTGGTGATTGAATTGAACGTAATTTCAAGACGAACCGATTGCGTTTGGTATTTGCTGATGTCGATTTTTTGCGGCGCAAACTTGCCGTTGGTGGAACCGGTGGGCAGCACCTTTTGCTTGTCCCACAGCAGCTCTTTGGCGCCGGCTAGGGTCGACACCCATACTTGCAATTGGTCGTAATACCCTTGTTCGACATCGGCGAGCAGTTGAAAATTAATCGCAATACTGCCTGCTTTGGGCAGGACAATCCACCCAGATAGCAGGGTCGAAGCCACGGTGTTGCCATTGTCAAACGTGCCGCAAAACCCACTGCCGCCGTCACACGGCACGGTGGTCAAACCGAAATAGGCGGCGTTGGGTGGGCTGGTGGCGCGCTTGGAGCCATCCTTGCCAGTCATTTCAGCGGCTTTCCAGACTATGCCACCTTGCGGGGCTGGCTGTAGGTCGCTCACCGTCCAGTTGCCCAGCCCCTTGTCGAAGCTGTCGGCAAAGTGGGTGCCGCCACAGCACTTGGATAAGCCTGCCGGTTCGTTGGTGCACACGCCGGCATCGCAACTATCGGCGGTGCAAGGATCATTGTCGTTGCAGTCTGCCGGTTTGAGGCAGCCGCCTGGAGGGCCCCAATGGTCGCCGGGCGCGCCGTCTTGGCCCTTGGCGCCGATGATGGTGCCGCCGACGCCGACGGCAAAGGTGCGCTCGCCGCCTGGGCCGCCGGCTACGCCGTTGAGCGTCGCGAATTTGCCGTGAGTGGCGACTTGCCAACCTAAGCCCGCGTTTTGCAACACGGTGCCGTTGGTGCCGGCGATGACGACGCGGGTGGTGCCGTCGGTCCACACGCTGTGCAGGCTGGTATTGGGATCTGCCGGAACTTGAACCTGGGTCCAAATGCCCTTGGTCAGCGGCGGGAACTGGATGTCCTCGGGTTGAGCGTCGACGACCGCAGTGTCGACGGCGCCAGCTACATCGGCCGTGCCAGCCGAAGCGTCGACCGCGGCGACTTCACTGGCCGTGTCGGCGGCGGCCTTGCCGTCTTGACCGCAGGCGCCAAGCCCAGCGATGCCAACCATGGCGACCATCAGCAGGCGGCCACTTGGTTCAAATTGCAACACCTTCATGGCAATACCTCCGCGACCGCAAATACGCCGCCTTTGAGGCCGACCGCCAAGGTGCCTTTGGGGCTCGCTGCAATCCCGCGCAGCACGTTGGCGGTCTTCGATTCGACTTTGACAAACGATGCACCGGTTTTGCCTACCACTAACGTTCCAGCCCAGCCGACCGCAATCAGCGTTCCGTCCGACCTGCGCAGGGCGCCGTACAGGGGCAACCCTGGCGCCTCAAAGACTTTTTGCCACTTTGCGCCTTGGCGCAGCCACATCACGCCGCCGTCACCAACCGCCAGCGCTTCACCGTCGCCCCAAGCGATGACCCGGTGCAAATCGGCGGTCTCGGCGATCGGCTCTTTGAGCCATTTTCCTGCACTGTCGCGGGCCAATACGGTGCCCACAGCACCAACGGCAAAGGCCTTGCCGCCCAGTCCGGCGACGCTGGCTAGTGGCAGTTGGGTGGCAGTGCTTTCGACAGCCCACGCCCCGGTCGGTCCGCGCGACCACGCTTTACCATCGGCGCCGACCGCAATCACCGCGCCACCGATGTCGGCAATGCCGCGCAAATCCGCGATCGAACTTACGTTTTCGACGCTCCAGCCCGTCTTGTTGTGGACGGCGGCCAGGCCACCGGCGCCGACAATCCACAAGGTCTCGCCGACGGCGGCGCAATCATAGACATCGCTGCCCGTAATCGGCGCCGCCAAGTCATAAAACGGCGCTGTGGCGTCTGCCGCTTTGACCACGGCGCCTTGGGTGCCGCAGGCGACGACTGAGCCATCGGCCATGGTGACGACTTGGCGCAAATCCGCTGTGGTTTCTGCGCGAAAATCCATCCACTTGTCGGTAGCGGCGTCGTAGCGCACGCCGGCACCTTCAGGGCCGACCGCAAAGGCGTCCGTGCCCGCAAGCTTGTTGGCAGGCCCCCAGATGGCGGAAAAATCTTTTAGTTTCATGTATGTGCCAGAAATCTGGTCGAGCTGCCACTTCTTGCCGACCAAGTGCAGCAGTGCTCCCTTTTTGCCAATGGCCCACGCCTGATTGTCAGCGCTGGCCCACACCCCAAGTAAGTCGCGGTTTTCAGGGTCATTTGCCAGTGTGACTTCCCAAGTGCCGGCATTGGTACCGGCGAGGTAGCTGGCGTCACCGACAGCGAAGAGCTTGCCGCTGGGCGCGGTGGCGACTGAGCGCAAGGTCTTGTTGGCTTTGGGCAATGACGTCACCGACCACGAACCACCGGCGAGCTTGACGGCCTGGCCTTGTTCGCCAACGGCCCATACTTGGCCAATACCGGCGGCGGCGATGCCGTACAAGTTGAACGAAGCCTTGCTGCTTTGCAGTTTCCAGCCGGTGGCGTCGCGCAGATAAACCGTGCCGTTGTCGCCAGCGACATAGACGATGCCAGCCGCTGCTGCCACCGCTCGTAACGGCACTTTGGTGTCGGTAGGCGACTGGTCAACCAACGATAGGCCGTTCCAGTGTAGGGCGATGCCGTCGGCGCCGACAAACCACACATCGTCGCTGCCGGTGCCGCCCGCTGCGTACAAGTCAGTGCTGGTGCCGCTCGCGCGTGCGACGAGGACTTTGCCGTTCCAGTGCAAAATCATGCCCTTGTCGCCAACAATCCACACATCGTCGCTGGTTGCACCCCAGACCCCGTTGAGGTTGGCGCTGTACTGCAGCGAGCGCGCGGTCAAGATCGCCTTGGCGCCACCAGAGTCCACGGCGGCCTCCGGGCCAGTATCCCCTACAATTACGCCGTCTTTACTGCCTGCGCTGTCCCCGATCGCGCCATCAACGTTAGGCGCTGCATCGCCAATACTGGCGTCGACGGGTACGGCAGAGGTGTCCGCAGCCCCATCGCCAGAGTCACAGCCAACGGCGCTGATGGCAAAGACAACCGCTGCGATCGCGGCAAAATGGCTGAGCAAATTCATGCGCATTCGTCCCTTGGTCACCGAAGAGGCGCCCGCTGGTGAGTGGCGGGCCCTAAAAGCCAGTGGGAGATTGAACGAATTCGATATCTCCATCCAGTTCTACCCAGTGAACCTAGTGCGGCCCGCCAGTTCCGGCAGCCAAATGGCTGTGCAAAAGAATAACTCGATCGATCTGCGAAAAGAGTGGAGCAGCGAGTCGGCTGTAAAGACATGAGCTTGCGACCCACCCAGCGAGTAAACGGGCACGGTAAATGAATGACTTATTCATGTACGAGCCCTAAGGTACTGTCCTCAAATAACTCGATCGATCTGGGCAACACAGGAGCGGCGAGTCGGCCTTTGGGGACGCGAGCTTAGCGACCAACAAAGCAAGCAAGCGGAACCCGTCCCAGAATGACTTATTCTGGGACAGATCCTAAGCGGCGGGTCGGAATACTCGGGCACCTGCCAAGCCAACCTGACCGGCTGCTACTGGCGGGTGAACATGAACGTGTGAAGTGCCCACGACCGCCAGGTCAAGGTATTGAGATCCTTGAAGTCGTAGTGGTCAATGTCAAAACCCTCTTTGTAGCCGCGAATAATGGTCAACCGCAGTTGTTTGCCCTTGGGAATGCCCGGCGTGCCCTGAATTGTCGGAAAATCAGGAAGTTCCACTTCGCTCAGCGAGCCCTTGGTCATGATATTCCACACCGGCGTATCGGGGCCCATGCCCGGAATGCCAATGGTGACGTAATTGAAATGCGGTTCAACAGTTTGGGGATCAACCGTCCATTTGAGGGTGTTGCCCACCAACACTGCGCTTTCTTTGGGCATAGTCGCCAGCGGCGGGTACAAGATCGGTCCCAGCACCAGTTCTTGTTCGCCCAACGCAAACACGTCGCCCTTGGCCGTCGCCCACACCGCGTTGAGCGTCTTGTCCACCGGCGGGGTCACCACCGCTGACCACTTTTTGCCGTCATAATGCAGCAGAGTGCCCTTGCTACCGGCGGTCCACACATCGCTGGCGCTGCTGCCCCACACGCTGTACAGCGTGTTTAAGGTCGGGCTTTGCATCTGTTTCCACGCCGTGCCGTCATAGCGCAAGATTTGGCCTTTTTCGCCGACGGCAAACACGGCGTTGGCGTTGGCCGCCCACACCGCGCGCAAAGCGATCGAGGTGCCCGAAATCTGCGACTTCCATACCGATCCATTCCACATCGCCAGCGAGCCGTACATGCCGACCGTCCAGACGTTGCTGGCGTCACTGCCGTGAATACCCAAGAAATTACCGCCCGGTGACGGATTGAACTTGGTCACGCCGACCTGGCCGCCAACATCAGCGACGCGGTAAATGCCTTGTGCCGCCGCAATCCACACGTCGTAGCCGTTGGGGGCGGTGGCCGATGCCGAGCCGAAGACGCTGTTCATGTTGGCTTGGCCAGACAGCATCGGCAGTTCTTTCCAACCGGTGCCATTGAAGCCCGCCGCGGCGCCGTTCCAGCCGACCGCCCACACGTGGTTGGCGTCCGCGCCGTACACGCCCTTCAGATCGGCCTTGCCGTCGCCCATCGCCTTTTGCACTGTCCAGCCGCCGCCATTCCAGTGGACCAGCGTGCCTTGAGCGCCTACGGCGTACACATTGTCGGTCGCCGTGCCCCAAATGGCGTAGATATTCTTAGGCACGCCGGTCGGCAGCAGTTCGAAATCGGCGGCACCTAGGCGGCGCAACATCGAATCGTTGCCGAAGTCCTTGAGATCGTTCTTAACCGTAATGGAAACAGGCACTTGGACCGTATCGCCGGTTGGCATCTGAGTCAGTTGGACATTGAGGGCAATGATCGACAAGCGCGCGTCGTGAATATCGCCCGCCAAAGCCGACGGCAGACGTTCGATTTCCAGCTTGTCCGGATCCGTTTCCGCGTACGGCGACAGCATTTTTTGGTCCTGACCCGGCATGCGTATCACGCCGTCACCGCCAAAGACCAAATGCGCCCACCCAGCGGTCAGGATGTAGGCATTGCCGGTGTTGGGCAAGGGCCACGTCTGCGGGGTATCGAGGCGCACGTTGGCTTTGGTGTTCAGCGGCACCGTCAAATGGACATCAACGGTCTCGTATTTTACCTTGGGCACCACCATCAAGTGGCGCTTGACGCCCATCACGGTCGGGGTGAACTTTTGCATCGAGACGTTGTCGGTCGCCATCAGCAAGGCTCCCTGCACCTTGTAGCCGCCAAAGCACACGATGGCCATTTCGCCGTAAGGAGTTACAATCTTGTAGTTATAGCCGGTCTTGGCGTTGGCCTCGAAGCCAGCGCCTTCAGGCGGCCAGTTGTCGCGACTCAAGATGCTGGCCTTGGAGTGGTAGCACACCGAAGTCACTTCGCCGGCCGCTGGCGCGCACATGGCCTTTTCGCCGTAGGCATAGCACTTGAAGGTGCCACCGCAGCCGTCGGCGCACGGTTTAGCGCAGCGTTTGCCGTTGTTGCTGCCAATGTCGATGCACTGCAGGCCAGCGGTGCATTGGCTGTCAATCGCACACGATTGGCATTGGCCGCCGGTCGCTTGGCCCTTGTTCAGGGCGTCGGTGCACGAACCGACCGGGACAAAGACGTACTTGTCCAAACCGACGACCTTGCCGGCAACAGTCGGAACGGGCGGCGGTGGCGGCGGATTGCCGGGGCTCGGTGGCGGAATCGGATTCATCAGAAGCGTGACATTAGTGGCGTCGAACAACACCACCGAGGCCGACTCGTAGCCAGTTTTGCTGGCGGAGACCATCTGTTTGCCGTAGACGTCATCGCCCGAGAATGTGATTTGTCCTGCGGCGTTGGTAAAGCCCTGGTAAGGCGTGGCTGGGCTGGTCCACAGCATAGTAAAGGCGTCGGCGACCGGTTCACCGCTTTGGGCATCCAGCACGGTGACGTTTAGGGCCCCGTCGATGTCGGCGCCCCAGGTGCCGCCGTAGGCGTTGGCGGGATTGAAGTAGGTAAAGCCATTCTTGAGCGTCGATTTCTGGCCATTGAGCGCGACTTCGACATCGACCGCGCCGACTTTGCCGGGCGGGGTCTTGACCGTCACATGGCCGCTATCGATAAACGTAAAGTGAGTCGCGAGGTTGCCACCGAAACGCACTTCCATGCTCGGGCCAAAGCCGTTGCCGTGGACGTGGACATAGGTGCCACCGGCCTGCGCTCCCGTGTTGGGGTACGGCACGAAAAGCTTGAGTTCTTTGCCGGTGTACGCGTAGCCGCCCTTGAGCACAGCTTTGTCGGTTGCGGTGCTGACCGCCACATCGACGTAGCCTGGACTGCCCGGCGGAGTGATCGCCTGAATCTCCGTGTCTGAGACCACCGCCACCGTGCCAGCGAGCAGCGCGCCGATCTTGACGGCGACCGATCCCTTGGTAAATCCGGTGCCTTTGATGGTGACTTTGGTGTTGCCGTCCGGTGGGCCTGAAGACGGGGCAATCGTGGCAATACTTAGCGAATCGGAGTACTTGTAACCGCCAGCCGCGAGATCGGCGCCCTTGCTGGTCAGCAGTTGAACGTCGACGGCGCCAGCGCCAACGCCTTTGGGCACCACCGCGAGTAACAGGTGATCCTTGACGACGACACTGGTGATCTTTGCGGATTTACTGCCAATTAGCAGCGTCGAGTCGCTAGCTGACACCAAGCCGGTGGCAACAATGGCCACGACGTTGCCGCCGCCAATGGGGCCAGAAGCAGGTGAAATCGATAGAATTTTAGTCCCCGCTTGGCCCTTGTCGTCGGTAAACACATACGCTGACGGCAATACCGCGGTGCCATACTTGCTTTGAGCCGATACATCGACGACCCCGGCTCCGGGCGGCGCCACCACTTTGAGCCAGCCTTTGCCGACTTCGGTAATGGCGGCCTGAGCAGCGCCAAAGCGAATTTCGTTGTCTTTGCTTAGACCTACGCCGCTAACTTGGACAGTGTTGCCGCCCGCTGTGGGTCCGGCAGCTGGGGCCACCGCGGTTAGTACCGGTGCGGCGACGTAAAAGAAGCCGTTTTTGAGCAGCCCTGCCCCGCGCTGATTGATGACGTGGACCGGAACCGGCCCAAACGTGCCAGGCGGGGTCGTGCAGATGACTTGATCGTCGGCGACCACTTGCACACCGATGGCGGGCTTGCCGCCGATCAGCACTTGGGTGTTGCCGCTAAAGCCGGTGCCCGAAATGGCAATCGGGGTGCCACCCGCGGTGGGGCCTTCCTTCGGTTCGACTTTGGTGACAATCAGTTCGTTGAAATACAGCAGAGAATCATCGAGCTGCGCCGAAATGGGCGGATCGCCCGGGATGACGACCGTGACGTCGACCAACCCGGCTTCGTGGGGCGGGGTCTGCAGTTCCAGCGTTTTGGCGTCGACGACAAAAATATTGTCTTTGGGCACCGGCGTGCCGCCGATCAGCACGCCGATGTTGGAAACGAAGCCGTCGCCATACAGCATCACGGTGTCGCCGCCCGACGCCGACGATTGCGCCGGTTCAACGCTGGTGAGCTTGAGCTTGGTGGCGACCGCCGTGGCAGTACTGTCCTTGGCTGGGGCCACCGCGTCGGTGCCGCCGGCGTCCACTTTGGTCGCGGTGGTGTCCGCTGTTGCGGTTTTGGCGTCCACTGCGGTTGGCACAGGTGCAGTGGGCTCATCGGAGCAACCGCCGACAAACAGGGATACAGCAGCAACGATGGCCAGCCAATGGCTGGGCTTGATCAGGGCGAACATGGTCCCTCCGCGGCCGGCGCTCATTCGCCGGGCTCCTTGAACAGGGTGAGATCTTTGAGATCGAGGCCAGCAGGGTAGCCGTACGACACGTACGAATCGAAGCCGTAGGCATCAACGGCGACCTGCGGGGTGCGCGCGGCACCGTCGTTGTCGTAGACCGTGACGGTCTTGATGTTGTGCACTCCCGGGGTCACATTCTGCCAGGTGAACTTGTAGTTCTTGCTGACTGGCTTCCAGGCATCGGGCGCAAGCGGAGCACCGTCGAACAACACCTGCACATCGTCGACGCAACTGCCCGCCTGCACGCCGCGAGCAGGCGAAGCGCACTCCTCGTCGGTCGTGCACTCTTTGCCAGGGTTGCCGCTTTTGATGCCACAACTGCGGTGAATCGGCGCCGCAATCGAAATCCAATTAGTGCTGTATTTTTGGGGGGTTAGAAAAACGTAGCTGGTCCGCCACTGCTCGACAGGGATCGCGAGCAAATACGCCGGATCGCCGGTCGCCGCGTCGCCTTGTTGGGCGCCCGGCCCTGGTGAATCTTGAGACTGCATAAAGTGGCCCACTGAAATTGGCGCAGGATTGCCCTCGGCGTCTTTAGCAACGATTTCAAAGACTCCGCCATCTGTGTTGTCGTACTTGGGACCGATACCGCGACCGGCTTCGAACTCAAACCACTCGCCGGCGTTGAGCACTGCAATATTAATCGACTTTCCGGTGTAAGGATCCTTTTGCGGTGGGACCAGGGCGACCTTAGTGCCGTCCTTGGCTGCCAGAATGCGCCACGAATCCGCCTCTTGCGCCCGCGGCTTGAGTTTGATGGCCACGTAGTGCGAGCCCCACGACTTGACCGGAAACTGCTGCATTTCTAAGTGATCGGCGCAGCACGTGATGAATTGTTGGCAATGCTCGTTGTTATTGCACGGTGTTTTGCCGTCCCACTCGCACACGCCGCACTTGTCACCCTGGCTGTGTGCAGCGTCGCTGCACTTGTCGACGTTGCAGTGGTTGGTGTTCGGAGCGTTGGCGGCTTCACTGCCCGCAAACACCGCGACGGGTTGGTTGGCCTGTACCACGGTTCCGGTCAGGTCCGATCCAACCTTATCTGTTTCAATATTAAGAACTTCGTGTTCTTCAAGCTCGAATGTGGCCGCTTCGTTGGAGGCAAACGATTTAATTGGGATTTCGATCGATTTGCCGTCGGCGCTCAGTTTTTTGATGGTGCCGGGCAAAGTCTTGCGCGTCATCGGCCCAAAAGTGATGGTGACTTTGGTCTTGATCCCGAATTTAGTGCCAATCACAGTGACAAACCCGCGCAAGATCGAAAACGACTGCTCGCGAGCCATGACGATGTAGTACTTACCCAAAACCTCATCGGGCAACAACAGCGAGGCGTCATTGCTGTACACATTGACGTTTTCCAGTGGATTGAACTGGTAGGCCGCCACTGGCGCAGTTGACGTCACCCGCCACGCCACCATTTCCTGAGTGGTCGCGTCGATATTGCGCGGCGGCAAGTTGTAGACCCGCAGCTCGCCCGGTTGCAACGGCGAGTAGTCGAGTTTTTCTGCTTTAGAATCGAACTCTTGGACCCCGACATTGGTGGCGATGGTGACGCCACTTAGCAGCTTGTCCGAGGCATTGGCGATGACGATCGCATATTGCGAGTTGGCGGCGTCGTAGTAAGACTGGGTGCCACCGGGGACAAAGGCGTTGTCGAGATCGACGGCCCAAAATGCACAGCCGGCATAGGTCTTGGCCTTCGCGTTGAAATCGCACGCTTTCACACAAGTGCCGCCGGCACAGACATGGCCCTTGTTGACATCGCAGAACGGGCCGCTGGCCAGTTGGCCTTTGGCGTCACAGTTCAAGATATGGGTGCTGTCTTTGGGGTCGCAAAAATCGTTGCCGGGTGCGCACACTTGGCAAATGCCGGGCTCCGAACAGAGGGTGAGCACACCGGAGCTGTCGCGACAACTGACGATTTGCCAACCGGATCCGTCGGCAGAGCATTGCTTGACTTGGCTTTCGCTGTAACAGCTTTCGGTCGATCCGGGCAGGCAAATCTGGCCGTCAAGCAGCGCTGGAACGTCCTTGGTCGTGGGGCCCTTGGCATCCGCCTTGGCGTCAACAGCGTCGGCGACTGCCGGGCCCGGATTTTCGCTACACGCCGACGCCACAGCCGCTAGCGCCGCCAGCACCGGCAACACCTGCGCGGCATGGAAGGCAGCATTTAGGGCTCGTGAAAAAATGACTCGATCGATCCGCGACTGGAACGGAGCGTCGAGTCGGCTTGCAAAGCCGCGAGTTAGCGACCGACCAAGCAAGCACTGGGCCGGGGTGCAAAATCGACTTGATTTTGCACGGACCCTTAGGGCAGCAACTGTCCAAATTGTCGGATGTTTCGCCATTACAACCCAAGACCTTGAGTTTCCAACCTAAAACACACTGGCTAAGCCCGAACACACGAACGCGCCGCGGCCCGCTGGCCGAACTGCACAAAGTAGCGCGACCCCAGTAGCGCGGTCAAATGCAAAAGCAGGTTGCGCACTGCGAAAAGGCAAACATACAGGCGCGGCGACTGGCCCCGGCGATGGCCGAGCCTTAGCTGAGACGGTGAACTTTCGATCATGGGAGGCGAATTGCCGCAGCGTGCCACTAATGGCGAGTGGCTTACGCCGCCAAGGTTAGCCTTTGACCAGCCGATCCAAATAGTAGTTCAGGTCGGTCACCAGCTTGAACATGTGATCGCCGAACTCCTTGTCCTTGGTGCCCCAGTCCAGAATTGCCCGCTGAATTTCGTCGTCGTTATTGGTCTTTTTGGCAAGTTTGAGGCGCTTGACCAGCGACTGGGTGGCATTGACGTAATCGTCCATGACCTTGCGCAGGCGGTCGTGCAGTTCACCTAACTTGCCACCGGGCATTTTTTCACTGTCGGCCAAGTGACGTAACTCCTCAATATTAACCAACAAACCGGTATCGAACTTAACCAACATCGCATCAATGTCGTCGGCTTCATACAACTCTTGCCGCACCTTGTTCATGGCCTGCAGCGGCGGTTTGGCGCGATTGAGGAATTCCTTATAGCTACGCACATGTTCGAATTCAGGGTTGGTACAACCCACCGCGGTCAACGTCAGCGCAACCGCAAGCAGCCAGGCGGCGGCCCGCGCAGCGACAACAGCAACTGGTTGATCTAAAGGCCATTTCATGCGCA
Organism: Myxococcales bacterium; assembly: GCA_009692465.1. Taxonomy (GTDB): domain Bacteria; phylum Myxococcota_A; class UBA9042; order UBA9042; family UBA9042; genus SXRM01. The sequence goes on along the minus strand of SHZD01000158.1, from coordinate 1,017 downwards.
AGACCCTGTGACACGGCGCAGCCGCGCGGGCAAGCCTAAGCAGACGTGACCGATTTGGCAACCTGCAGCGGTGGCAAAATCGACCCGTGGCGACGTTCATCCGCGGTTGACCTACTTGGCGCAGGCGGAGGATAACGGCGGCGCCGGTCGCTCGCGATCGCGCGAGGTGTCCCGCAATGGCTGTCCCGCCGATCGCGCCGTTTGGCGTCCATCATATTGCCGTTCAATGCCGAGATTTATCAACGATGGCGCGGTTTTATGAGCGGGCCATTCGTTTGCGCGTCGATCGTCGTTGGCTGACCGCCGATGGCAAATCGGACCGAGCAGTGTGGTTGCGAATGGGCGGCAGTGTGTTGGCTCTGGAGGCGTGCGATGGCGAGCCCAGTCCGCCGTCGTGGCAGTCTTCGCAGGTTGGATTTCATCTGTTGTCTTTTGAAATTCATTGGGAAAATCGCCCAGTCTGGTTAGCCCATTTGCAGCATTTTGGGGTGGACGTGGTCCATTCCACGCCGTGGACGGTGTATGTGCGGGATCCCGAGGGTAATCGCATTGGCTTGTCTCATTTTCCTTTTAATGTACACGGGATACGCGCACAGTGACGCCATAGCTAGAGCCCGCTCGTTTGGCCAGCGCGATATTTCTGTGCAGGATGCGCGAAATTGTGAAGACTTAGTTCTGTCTAGACACCAATCCAGTTGCAAACAGTCAAAGCAATCCATGCAGTTTGTTGGCGCAGGCGAGCACCTTGCCCGCGCAGCGCCAACGGACCTATCATACCGCCCTTCTCGGCTGCGCCCGATCGCACTAGCATCGGTCGAGGGCAACGGCATGGACAAATGGGGTCAACTTGCTCCGAACTTGCTTCGGTACCTAGGAGCCTGTCGGAAATCAATCGGTTATGAAATATCTTTGCGGTTATACACAATGAATCTATTGCGATCCGACAGTCTCCTAGCTTCACAGATATTCTCAACTGTCCAAGAACTGCCCGGAGTGAATCCGTGCAGTTTCGGACAG
>SHZD01000157.1 GCA_009692465.1 Myxococcales bacterium | reverse complement strand
GCGACCCAGCAGGCGAGCAATGAGCCTGAGTGTAAAATCGAATTGACTTTGTACGGGTCCTTAGAGGGTGTTTACATTCATTGCCGAAGCGAGCGGAAACAGGCGCCCGCAAGGCGAGGCGGAGGCACTCTGGCGACTGAGGCGCACTTGTAGTGCGTCGCAAGGAGGAAGAGGGCTGACAACAAAGCATGGCGGGGTCGATGAGTCCAGCGAACTCATCGACGGGTTACGCGCAGCATGCGTTTGAAGATAAACACCCTCTTAGGCTGGGATCCTCGAGCACACCGTCTCGGTGATCAAACCGCAGACCAAGTAGGGGTCCATGTTGGCACACGGGCGGCGGTCTTCAATGTAGCCTTTGCCATCCTGCGCAACTTGCCATGGGATACGCACCGATGCGCCGCGGTCCGACACCCCGTATTTGTACATCTTGTGCGAACAGGTTTCATGCTTGCCAGTCAAGCGCTCTTCGATGCCCGCTCCATAGTTGGCGATGTGCAAGTCGTGGCGATCTTTGAGCGATTCAGCCGCAGCAATGCAAGCATCAATCGAGGCGCGCATCGATCGCGTTGAAAAGTTGGTGTGAGCGCCGGCTCCATTCCAGTCGCCTTTGACCGGTTTGGGCGCCAAAGTTGCGGAAGCTCCATAGTTTTCGGCAATACGGTACAAAAGCCAGCGGGCAATCCACATCTGGTCGGCCACTTGCGGCCCTGGCAGGGGGCCAATTTGGAATTCCCATTGCGCTGGCATGACTTCGGCGTTAATTCCGGCAATCTTGAGCCCAGCAGCGATGCAGGCATCCAAGTGATCTTCGACGATGTCGCGACCAAAAACTTCGTCGGAACCGACACCACAATAGTAGCCAAACTGCGGGGCCGGAAAGCCATTGCTCGGCCAACCCAGTGGCTTAATGCCCTCGAAAAACGTGTACTCCTGCTCGATGCCGAACCACATGTCGTGGTCCTTGAATTTCTCAGAAAGTTCAGCACATCTAGCCCGAGTGTTGGTCGGGTGGGGCGTCATATCCGTCAACAGCACTTCGCACATTACCAACTTGTCGCCACCGCCGCGCACGGGGTCCGGGCAAGTAAAAACCGGACGCAACACGCAATCCGACGCATGGCCTTGGGCCTGATTGGTTGACGAACCATCAAATCCCCAAATCGGTGGTTCTTGGCCGATCGGGATGACCTTGGTCTTGCAGCGCAGTTTCTGCGTCGGCTCGGCGCCATCCATCCAAATGTATTCGGCTTTGTACACACCTGCCGCTGGGTAATTGATGCCACTTTCCTTGTTGCTCACGCTTGACTCCCGTTGCCGGACCGTTGGCCGGTGAAAAAATTCCCCATGATTCGTCAGGTCAGCCGCTTGCCGTGGCTAGCCATCCATGCTCAGTGGGTTGGCGGCAGGAGGATAAGCGCCATTTATTTCCAATTTGTTTCTAACTTTGGACCCAGTTTGCCAGTGGCCAGCAGCACCTCGGTCTGCATCTTCAATTTGGAGGGAATCTCTGGCTGTCCATCGCCGTTGGTGTAGGCTCCCCACCACTAGTTCGGGCAAAAGCCAGCTACAGGCACACCATGACGAATTCCCTAAAGATTGCAGTGCTCCACGGCGGGCCTTCCAGCGAGCATGCGATATCCGTGTGGTCCGCCCAGGGCGCGATCGCCGCATTGCGTGAACTCGGCCACGACGTCTATCCGGTGTACGTTGGCCGCGATTCTCATTGGTATTTTAGCGACGGCCAAGCCGACGCGGGTGCAACGACAGCCAATCCAATCCGGTTGTGGGCTGCCATCGAGCTTCTGTCCGAGCTGAACATCGACGTGTGCTTCATGGGCTTTCACGGCACGTTCGGCGAAGACGGCAAAGTCCAAGCGGCGTTAGAGCTGGCCGGGCTGCGCTACACCGGCTCCGGGGTCGGTGCCAGCGCGGTGGCGATGGACAAGCTGTTCGCCAGAAGGGTGTACCAGGGAGTCGGCATCCCTGTGGCGGCCGCAGTCGAACAACCAACTGATACACTTGATGAACTCCAAGGGGCCCGTATCGCGGCTTCTGCCTTGGCCGACCAACTAGGCCTGCCGTTGGTGGTCAAGGTGCCAGCCGGTGGTTCTAGCATTGGAGTGGAAATACCTAAAACTGTTGCAGAAGTGACCGATTCCTTGCAGCGCCTCAGTGTGGGCGTCAGCCACCTGCTGTGCGAGGCCTACGTTACTGGGACTGAACTGACCGCGGGCGTGCTACAGACCGCCGACGGTCGGCTTACGGCGCTGCCGATCGTCGAAATTGTCCCAAGAATTGCTGGATTTTTTGACCAAGCTGCCAAATACCAAAAGGGTGGTTCCGATGAGATTGTCCCAGCAAGGATTTCGGCTGCGGCTGCGGTGGCGGTTCAGGATTTGGGGCTGCGAGCACATCGGGCATTGGGTTGCCGAGGCGTGTCGCGCACGGACGTTATTTTGCGTGCCGATGGTCAACCCGTGGTTTTGGAGACCAATACTTTGCCGGGGCTAACGCCAGCGTCGCTGTTGCCGAAGGCGGCGGCGGCGGCGGGCAAGTCCTACCGGGATTTGATCGGTGCAATCGTTGACGCTGCGCTGTAAGGGCTCGCGCAAAATCAAGTCGATTTTGCACTCCGGCCCCTCGCTTGCTTGGTGGGCGCTAACTCGGGCCTTTGCAAGCCGACTCCTTGCTCCGTTCCAATCGCGGATCGATCGAGTGATTCTTGCCCGAGCCCTAAATTGCAAGCCCCGTCAGCGAGTGTGCCGCCCGAATCGCCAGATCACGAGGTCAGGCCACCGTTCGCGGCATTGCGAGTCACCTTCTTGAAAGCACATCGTTATCAAAAAAACCTTGACGCAATGTGTCAAGGCGCGCAAACTTTCGCGCCGCGCAATTAGGCCAAGGGCGAAAACTGCCCGGGCTTGAGCGACTTCGGCGCGTCGATCTCAGCCTGCTTGCAAGCTGCCCAAATCGACTGGATCCCTGCCCAAATCGACCCGAACCACGGAGGATTCCTTGAGCATCTCGCTAACGATCGATGCCGTTTCGCCGCTGCCAATCCAAGAAAACGAAGCGTTCAAGGTCACTTGGACTCTGGCCGTTGGCGACGCTATGGACTCACGCAATGTGATTGTTGTGTTGCTAACGGACGACGCGCGGTTGATCTTGCTCGACCCCAAGACTCAGGACTCGCCGCCGGAAATCTGCGTGCAAGTCGCGCCTGGCCAAAAAACCACCAAAACGGTGCACGCGATCATTCAGCGCCGAAAAGGCCTGCTGGAAGAGCAGATTCGCGAAACGACCGCCTCGCCGTTTTTCTTGTTGGGACGCGTCCGGCATGACACCGACGTTTTGGCGTCGGCGTCCGGTTTGGAAGTCCAGCTGATGGGATTACCGCGGCGCGCGCAAGTTCGTATTTTTACTTAGAAACTGCGCAACAATTCTTCATCCGGGAATCGCTTGGGCTTGCTTGCTTTGTGGGCTGTGCATCTGACGCCCTGAACAGCCGGCTCGCAGTAGTTCCGTGACGCAATCTATCGCACGGACCCGAGAAATTGCCTTTGGATCCGCGACTCGAATTGGCTTTAGCCCTAGGAGCGTGTCGGAGTATTCCGACTCGCTCCTAGCGCCGTTTGGCTTGACGGCGGCAACTGCTCGAAACTGAACGGATTCACTCTGGGCAGTTCTCGGACAGTTGAGAATAGTTGACTGGCTAGGAGCCCGTCGGATCGTAATAGATTCATTGTGTATAACCTGATAGACATTCAAAACGCGTTTGATTTCCGACAGGCTCCTAGAGCACCAAACATATTCCTGCCATGGCAAGCCGCACCATGTGCACTCGCTGGCCAAAACTGAGTAATTCGACACCAAAATACCATTGGTTTCCGTTGCAAAATGGAGCGGCGAGACGCCCCCGGCGATCGCTCGCGACCCACGAAACAAGCAGTGAGCACCCAATCAGATGGAATCTGATCGGTGCTCTAGTACGCACTCTTGTCGGCCTTGGTGGTTGAGCACTGCACGGCATGAAGTTGCACCTCGCCTGATGGCAAGCGCAGCCACGCCACATGCCGCAGACCTACTGAGTTTTGGCGAATAACGACACAGCTTTGCGGCGATGAATGCCAAGGAATGCCTGTCGATGTGCTGGCGAGCTCGGTGTGATTACCTTGAATTACGGCTGCAGGTCTGCCGACGACCACGGCTACAGCGCCTCCAAACACGGGGCAGCCACCAGCATCGACTGGGCTTAAGGCTGGCGATAGGACGACTCTGCGCGGCACGAGATTGCCGTTCTTGAGCGCCGACTTGTTCGCTCCGTCCAGCACGTCGGCGACCAGCTGAACCGCCGTGGCATCGTGCCCCAAGTGCACCGCTGCAACGACTCCAGTGGCACTGCGGCGCAGAGCAATTGCGCTGATTGAGTTGCCCGCGACCACGGCTTGGCCAACAATGCCACCGGCTTCCAGATCAAGAATCGTCCACTCGATAGTCGGTTTGGCGCCTTTTGGGGCCGGCAGTGCTTCGGCGATTGCCAACAGGTCGCCAAGCCGCGCCGCACCGAGCAACTGACCCTGGGCTTCAAAGGCCATGTCGGCATCGCCCTTGCGCGCATCGATTGAAGCGATGCCATTGGCCAAAACTAACAGCGCCGGTGTTCCGACCAGAACTTCGCCTGGACTTGGCGGCTGCGCGGCGGTCGCGGGGGTCGGAGGCAGTGATGCTTGGGCAATCCGGGCGCCCGTGCTCAGCGCCCTGACTTCGACCGAGTGCCGGTCGACAGCCTTGCCGCCCAGATCGTGGCGACAAGATTTTGGAATTAAAACCAATTCATCGGCAAGGGCGGGCAACCCGTACACGCAGTTCTTTGCCGCAGATGCAATCGTCACGCCAGCGGAAACACAGCCCGGTGTTTGCTTTTGAGCCGGTGGTGGTTGTGGCTCAGCCAGTGCCGTGGCGGCGACAGTCAACTGGGGGGCGGCGATGCTCAACAATGGCATCCAGATTCGTGCGATTGTGCTTCTCAAGGAACCTCCGATTCGGCGCGATTGCCGTATCGCTGCATCGCGCACTTTGCAGGGGTTTGCGTTGCGTGCCAAGCTCTGGCCATGGCCAGTTCCACAGACAGACACCCGTCACCACCTGTAGCCTTGGCTCAAGACGAACCCTCGACTCAAGACGCTGCGGCTGCCCAGTCGATTGAACTTCTCGACGGCCTTCCATCGGTTCGGGCGTGGATTGCCGCTATCGCCATCGTGATTTTGCAGATTTGCGCTTTGGTATGGGGCCTGACGGTGCTGCCATGACTGGGCTGGCTGCCGGGCATTCGCATTCCTCTGTGCGCCGCGCAATTGATGTGTTGCAGAACCGGGCAAGTCTTGTGGCCACCGAATTCAGCCTGCTTGGCCTAGGGAGCGGGCTTTTGATGGCGACTGCGGCGGCTGGCATGGCCCAAGGCAGCACCACGATTCCCATTGGCCGACAGTCCGTGGCGGTGGCCGGCGGTCTAATCTCCTCTGGTTTGGTCGGTTTACTCATTGGCCACGGCTTTGACATTGGCGGCTGCCGTACGGCGTCCCGTGGGATGGCAGCGTATTTTTGGCCTCTGACGGTCCTCGCGGGACTGGCAGCGGCGTGTGCGTGGACGTCTTTCGCGCTGCCTTGGCCCAGCGATGGCGACGGCGGGCCGCTGCCCGCGGGCATGATCGTGGTCACCGCGGCCAGCGTAGTGCTGTGCATTCCACTTTTGGCCGGCCTAGGCTTGCGCGCATTGGCGGCGCCCTCGGTTCCACCGCCAGCTCCGCTTGTCCAGTTGCTGCAAGCTACCAGCCACACGATGACCGGAAGCGCCGCGCTGTTGCTGGTTCTATGTAGTCTTAACGAACAGTTAACTATTTCAGGCCGGCACTATATCGCTGCCGCGGTGTGCACGCTGGCTGCGCACTCGTTGATTTGGGCTGGCTTGCTGCTGCGCGAATCGCGGCAAATGGTGCGCTTGCTCAACGAGAGCGGCACCCGGCTACCCGGTCTGGTGCGCTGTCACCGCATCGCTTCAGCGGCTACGGTCGGCGGCCTGATGTTGCCGGGATTGCTGATCTTTCGCTCTTTGATGACCGGCAAGGAGTATGGGCTTTTCATCGGTGCGGCCTTGCTAGTCGCTTCCAGTCATGCGATGCGCTTTGCGTGGGTGCTGACGTCCTTTCGGCGAGTACCCAAAGGTGGCCATGCACCGCAACGGCGGTGGATTCTATTTTGAGCGGGGTTGCAATCAGGGCTTTGGCCGCTGGCGGTAGGCAAGCCCTTCACCGCGCTCGATAAGCAAGATGAATCGCTAGCAACACCGAATCGCGGATTCGAGATCAGATCGTCGTTCGTTGTTCGCTGACAAATGGCCGAATTCACACCCCGAAGAAGCGGCGCGCGGATCGCTCACATTTCAGCGACAATGCGCTGGCGAATCTGCGCAAATTCTTCTTGTGAGATCAAGCCTTTATCGAGCATGTCTTGCGCCTTAGCTAGTCGCTCTTGCGGATCAGCCGCTTGGACTGCGGCGGGTGCCGGATCGGCTGTTGTGCGTTGGTACTCGCCATGGGCTTCGGTGGCTTCGGCAACGGCTTTGCGAAAATCCAGGGGCTGGCCAATGCGATCAAACTGCTCACGCGTGCCGCCGGTGCCGATGACCTCGATTTGGCCAAAGCCAAACAGCCGTCCCCACAACGATTGCTCCACTTCGATCGACTCGACTTTATTGAGATTGAGCTCCAAGGTCCGGCGCTCAATTATGCCCGTCTTGATAATCACACGCCGGTTCGTGACGGCGAATTCGCTCGACGCTCGCTGAATCCATGCCCAAATGAACAAGCTCAGCACCGCCTTCCACGACAAATACACCGACCAATGGACTTTGGCTTCGAAGACGACGCGCTCATTTTTCAGTAAGTGATCGAGGACATAGCTCACAGTTCCCTCCAAAACGGCGTGTAAAAGAACAACTCGATCAACCAGCGCGAAGGGCGGAGCAGTGAGTCGGCTGTAAAGACGCGAGGTTGCGACCCACCCAACACGCAAACGAGCACGGTAAATGAATGATTTATTCATTTACAAGCCCAAAGTGTCACCGTCGCGCGCCAGCAGCCGCCCTGAGACTGCCGGTGTCACGCTTGGGGTTCTTACCGCAGCTTGGCTATGTTACACAAGCACCCCGCGCCTACCGCGCTGCAAGATGCATCTATGAACGATCGCGAGTTGAGCCTACAAGAGCGCTTTGCCTCGGACAACCGCTGCTTTGGTTGTGGCCCGGCCAACGACCAGGGGCTGCGCATTCGCAGTTTTGTGCAAGGGGATCGCTTGATTGCCAGTTGGCAGCCTCAGGACCACCATCAAGCGTTTGGCGGCATGCTCAACGGCGGCATTTGCGGGGCCCTGCTCGATTGTCACAGCAATTGGCTGGCCGCGTGGCACCTGATGCAGCAGTCCGGCTCTGAGAGTCCGCCGTGCACCGTAACCGCTGATTTTCATATCAAATTACGGCGGCCGACCCCAATGGCCCAGCCGGTGCAGTTGCAAGCGTGGATTGCTGAGTTTAGTGGTGATCGCGCGGTCGTAGAGGCGGAACTGTTAGCCGATGGCAAAGTGACCGCCACTTGCCGCGGTCTTTTTGTGGCGGTGCGCGAAGGTCATCCGGCCTATCATCGCTGGTAGAACCCGTTGATGGTACTGGCCTTGTCGCGATAGGGCGGCCCGGCACGACTTACATTTTCGCCAGCAACTTATCGACGCAAGCGTTGCCTTTGCCCGCCGCTGCGGCTTTTGCTGCTTGAACTGCGGCATCGCGAGCTGCCGCATCTGCTGGCAAACCTTTGCGAATCTGCTCCTTGAGGTCCTCAGGCTGGGCACCTTCGCCACATGCGGCCGCCAGCACCGCGCCCAAGCACTTTTGGCCATGCGTACGCCCGACAAGGTAGCCGGCTACTTCTTTGCCAGGAAACATTTTAGCCTGATCTTCCACGGCTTTGCAGTTGCCGGCTTTGCCCAATTCGGCATCAATCCAGCGCGAGACAAACAGGTCCGCTAGCGATTGGTGGCTAAACTGCCACTCGGCGCCTTTGACCGTCCCTTTGTGACCGCCGATGCGTTCAAATACCACCGACTGGTACAACTCTTCGCACAGGTGCTTGGTAGTGGGTGAATCGCCGCCCTCGGCCGCAAGACAGCGTTTGACTGAAAAACCGAGGTTCCACTCGCCGTCGACGTAGCCATCTTTCTGCAGCATCTTGTCGATCGCAGAAAATGCCTGTTCGGGCGTCATTTTCAACTCTGCAAGTTCTTTGCGAATCCGCTCGGCGAGGATCGCTTCGTGGACCTGCGCAAGATAGGTGTTTTGACCGCCGCGGTCCTTGGCGGCGTCAAAGTCCTTGGCGAGGCGCTGGACGGCTTCCAGATCGCGATAGGTGGCCATCATGGGCAAATAGCATTGCTGACCGATCAAACTCTGGCGGTCGAGACGCCAAGTGCTGATAAAGGCACCCATCCGGTCAGTATCCGCGTTGTCCGCCGCTTTGCGTAACACGGCAGAGCGAGCGCGACCACAGTCCAGTGGGGCGATTTCAAACACGCCGTCCATGTCGTCCATCCCGTAGTACTGGTCGTAGATCGACGGTCGACCCAAAAACACCAGTTGCAAGTTGGGACTATCCCGCCGCACCCGGCGCAGGGCTTCGAGACCGGCCTTGCGCTGCTCTGGTTGCACTTCGTCAATAGAGTCCACGACCAGCATCCACGCGGTTCTAGTCATTAACTCCGTGAGTTCAACGGATTTGTCGGTGGACATTCCTAGTTGCGCAGCGACAGTCTTGAGCACTGCGTCCTGCGTAGCGCCTTCGCGGACCAAATCCTTGAAATCGATTGAAAATATCGCTTTAGTTCGACACATTTCAGCGTGCAGCGCCTTGCCGAATTGGGTTTTACCAATGCCGCCGCGCGCTTGCACGAAAATGGCCCGAACTTCGGTGCCGCGTAGCGCTCGAAACAGCTTTTCCTCCGAAAGTAAGCCGTCGTCGTTGGGCCGTGGCTCAGTCGACCAGACCTGGGCCCTGAAGTCGGGACGCAAGTACTCCAACTCGCGCACGGCCTTATCGTGACTTGCGGCGGCGGCGTCACACGCGCTGTTGTACGGCCCACCGCTACTGCGGGCTGCTTCGTACATAGAGGTCGCGCCACAGGCTGGAGCGCAGACTACGGTCAGTGCCGCGGCATGAGTACGCAAAAGGTTCGCGAAATTCATCGGTTCTGTCTCTTAATGCGGCACGGCGCCGCCGTAGCGTACAACGGAGCGCCGGATTTGCGGTAGTACAGCGCGGCATCAGTTGCCTATGACGGGAATGGACGGCGCGGCCATTGGCTGCCAATCAGCGGGGCGCAGCCTCGACCAGGCCGCGATAAAATTGCCGCCACATACGCGAATGATGCGGTCGTCGCGCCAACCCCGCCGAATCATAGCGCTAACGATGCGCAAATAGCCAAAGCCGTCGCGCAGGTCTGCCGGTGGCACGATCGCACCGTCGAAATCAGTGCCGATCGCGGCGCTCGCCTCGCCGCCAGCTTGGATGGTGTGCTCCAAATGGCGAATCATCAAGCCGACATCGTTGGCCATGGGCCGACTGTGCAAGAACATCGTCGCGGCAATAATGCCGACGACTCCACCTGAGTTGGCCACTGCGGCGACTTGCCGGTCGTCCAAGTTGCGCCAATGCTCAGTCACGCCAGCGACGCCCGTATGGGTGGCAATCAGGGGCTGATCGTGATCGGCGAACGCAACGGTGTCCCAGAACGTCTGCGGGTGAGCATGGGCGAGGTCGACAAAGGCGCGGTGGCGGTTGAGTGCAGCAACGACGGAACGTCCCAGTTGAGTCAAGTGCTTGTCGCGGCGAAGCGATAGCGGGCTTGAGGTCGCTCCCAAGGCCGAGTCGGTCAAATGGACCAAAGTGGCGCGCGTGACCACGCCGTCACCAAGCACGCGGTCCAGATGAACATCGCGCTGCAACTCCGCTTGCCAGGCGTTGGCGCCTTGGACTGCACACAACATGGCGTGACAATCGTTGGACCGCGCGGCAGTCAGTTCTCTGGGCGACCGCGCCACAGCTAGTTGACTGCGAACACTGTGCGCGAGTTGCAGAAATGCAGTCAGGTTAGCTTGCCACGCCTGCCAGCGACCCGCCGAAGTCCGAAACGGATTGGTCGTGATCGACCACATTGCCGCGCTAACGCCGTTGTCGCGCAGTCGCGGCAAGTCGAGCAGTCCAAAGAACCGACCATACAGTGGCCAACCGCCGTGCCGTCGCAGGACGTCGTAGCCGAACAACCGCGTCGAAATCAAGCTGTCGATGTGCAGGTCGACGAGGCCATTTTCGGCCATTAATTCAACAGCATGCGGGTCTATGTCGGCCGGCAGTCGAAGCTGGAGGTCCATCGGCACACTCTGGGCCACGCTTGGCGGCAGTTCAACTCAGTTCGCAAGCGCCGCAAATATAGGTTGTCAACTGTGCGATTCCACGGGCGAAATCATCGGGCGGCGTGATCAAGCTGACCACAATGTGCGACGCATCAGCAAAATCATAGAAATACCCTGGCTGCACCAATACATCGGCGAACTGCAAGGCAGCCATCGCCAGCGCTTCGTCCGTCAACGTCGCCGGAAAGCGCAACACAGCACTCCAACCGCCGTCGCTGTGCAGCACACCGATCGCGCTGTTCGCGGTCGATCGTTGCACTGTCGCCCAGTTTTGGCGCAGCCGCTGGTGCAATCCGGTGAGGACGATCGGTGCCATGGCCAGCAGACGGGGCAGGGCACTTTGGACCGGCATCGCCACCGAAAGGTAGGTATCTGCAATAAGTTCAAGCCTATCAAGGGCAGGGCGCACCAACGGTGGCGGCCCACAACATGCGATCCACGCCAGCTTGAGCTGAGGCGTCAGCACCGTCTTGGACAATCCGCGCAGCACGAACGTCAGGCACTGCCGCAGTCCCAGCGCGGAGCGGACACAGGCGGCAGTAACCGGCGCGACAACACCGATCGTGTCGGCAAAAACTTCATCGACGATAAGCGCGAGCCTGCGGCTACTGCACCACTGCGCCACAATTTCCAACTCAGCTTCCGTCAGTATCGCCCCGGTTGGATTGCCGGGTGCAATGATCACCACCGCTTTGGTCCGCGCTGATGTGGCGGCCTTCAGGTTATCGATATCCAGTTGCCAGCGGCCGGCCGCATAATGCGTCGCATACGGGCGCGCCTGCACGCCGTCTAGGGTCGTCAGGAAATCGAGCAATGGATAGCCGGGCTGCGGCACCAAGACTTGCTCGCCCGGATTGCACAGAAGCTTGAAAAGCCACGAGTAAGCTTCGCTAGTTGAAGCCGCGAGCACGACATTGTCTGGATGTACGGCGCCCCGGTGCCAGCGCGCGATCGCTTCGCGAGCCGTCGCTAGACCAAAGGGCTGAGGAACGTACTGACTGTTCGAAAACTCGTTCAAAGCACTAGATAATTGGGGCCGCGACGGTCCGAGGCCGACCGCGGTCGGATTGCTGCCGGTCAGATCGACGAAGGACCGACCACTAGCTCGGCGCGCGGCAACGGCAACGGATAGTGCATTGGGCGCCTGGGAGAACGTGCTTCGCGCGGCAAAATTCATGGGTGGTCAGGTGGCCAAAACGTATATGTATCCGAGAGCGTCTCCACGTTACCGTCCATAAATGGTTGACGATACTGCAGGTAAGCCCGCCATGCGTAATCGATTTGCTTGAGATTGCGCTCAGAGACCGAGCGGCGCAAAGTTGCCGGACTGCCCATGATCATAGAATTGGGCTCAAACTGCGCATTGAGCGAAACCAGCGAACCCGCAGCGACAATGCTAAACGCGCCGATCCTGGCGTTATCCAGAACGGTCGAGTGCATGCCGATCAGGCAATCATCGTCGACGCGGCAGCCGTGCAAGATGGCGTTGTGGCCGACTGTGACGCGGGCGCCGATGTGAGTTTCGCTCAAATCTTGAGTCGTATGAACGACCGCGCCGTCTTGCAAATTGGTGCACGTACCAATTCGAATGGCGCCGCAATCGCCGCGCAGGACAGCCCCTGGCCAAACACTAACATTGGGCCCGAGCCAAACGTCGCCAATAATCACGGCGGCGGGATGCACCCACGCAGTTGGATGTATTCGTGGCAGCTTGTCGCGGTAGCGTTGGATCATGGTCCTACAATCCTTGCGCGGTGCGCCGTCGATCGATGGGCGTCATTGCGCAGGTCAGTCGTAAGCCTAGGCATGAATCCAGACCTTGGGCAAAAACCGCCCGACCCGCAGCCGTGCGGTGCAACTCGCACCTGTCGTTGAGAACCAGAACCTAAGGATTATCCGAAATATCAAGTAAAAAAGCGCTATTCTGCATGAAACGCAGGAGAGCATGCGTTTTGTAATACTTCAAGATCACGACAAAGTTTTTTCCGAAAAACGTTTCACGCCGCTGAGCGAATTCAGGCTACTGGGACGCATCGCTCAAGGCGGATGTCAGGGGGTCTGGAATCAAGCACGTACAGCCAAGATCGATTTCATCCGACCGGCGCCAAAGTCGCACTGCTGCGGCAAGTGGTCAACCGTGAGCAGTGTCACTCCTGCATCGCGCGCTCCGTCCTGAATCATGTGCAGCAAGTGCGCCGCATCGATTTGCGCGTCGTTGATACACGCGAGCAGCGCACCTTGTGGCGCCAGCAACCGCCATGCCATCGCGGCCAGGGCTGGATAGTCTTGAGCGGCAACCCAGCGTTTTTGTTTTACTTTCGCATGGCTCGGCGGGTCCAAAATCACCATGTCAAACGTGTCGCCGCGCCGCGCCAGTTTTGGCAGCCATTGCATCACATCGCCGCGAATCAAGTCGTGACGATCGCGGTCGGCAAAGCCGTTGAGTTCCAAATTGCTGCGCGCCCACTCGATGGCGGTGGCAGCGGCATCGATTCCCACTGTCCGGCGGGCTAATCCTGTGGCGGCTGCAACGCAGAATCCTCCGGTATAGCTAAATGTATTCAGTACTTGCCGACCCTTGGCCATTTCGCGGACCCGGCGCCGATTGTCGCGCTGATCGAGGTACAGTCCGGTTGCCAACCCCTGGTCGAAAACGACTTGAAATAATAACCCATTTTCGCGCACCGTTGCCTTGCCCTCGCCGCCTTCGCCGCTTGTCCACGCCGGTGCGGTGGGGGCCAAGCCAGCAGTAACGGCGTCGACAATTTGATTGGACTGGCGCGGTCGCAGCTGTAGCCACGCAGATCTTGCGCCCACGACTTGGCCGACGCGCGCACATGTCGCGGTCTGAGTTCGTCGGACTTGCTCGAGTTTGCCCGGATCGATTGGACCCGCGGGTAAGTAATATTGAGCGACGACAGTTTCGCCATAGGCATCCACGAACCACCCACTGCCGCCACCATCGAGCAGCCGAAAACAGTCCGTCGCCCCTTGTGGATCAGCGCACGCTACCACTGGCACGAGCAACGGGGCCGCCGCGCGCAACGCTTGGTCGACTGGCAACGCCGCGTCGCGCAGCCAATGGCCAAAGATCGCCGGGAGCGCACTGCGTATCGTTTCGCCGTCCAGATTCAGCGTTTCCCGGTGCAAGAGCAAGCGTGGCGGCGTCGTACGTTGGACCGCACGCGTCACCGGTTCGGCGATCGCCACGCCTACGCTGGCGAGTTCGCGGCGCACGGACAGTAATCGCCCACTGGCGCAGCGCAATCGAATCAGCGCACGATCGTCAACGCTTTCGACTGTGAGTAACTCCAGCCCGACATTCTTAAGCGAGCGCTG
>SHZD01000156.1 GCA_009692465.1 Myxococcales bacterium | reverse complement strand
CGTGTCGAGCTAGCGTGTCGAGCTAGCGTGTCGAGCAAGCTGTTGAACAGGGGTGCTAACGCCTAGAGAATCGGACCCCGTCGCAGTGGACGCCGACAAGCCCCACCGGGCCCCGGGTGGCGCCGCAGGTTGCGCCCTGAGGTAGGGCTCGGGTAAGAATAACGCGATCGATCCGCGATTGGAACGGAGCGTGCGGGCGGCTTGCAAAGCCGCGAGCTAGCGACTCACCACCCAAGCCATAGGCCGACCACCAAGCAAGCCAGAGGCCGCGGTACAAAATCGACTTGATTTTGCGCGGGCCCTTAAGCGTTGGCGACGGCGGCGACCACCTTTTCCATTCCATCTTTGGCGTCGGCAAACAGCATCCGCGTGTTTTCCATGTAGAAAAGCGGATTGTCGACCCCGGCGTAGCCGGAAGATCTCGACCGCTTGAGCACCACCACCCGCCGCGCCTTCCACACCTCCAGCACCGGCATGCCGTAGATCGGACTGGCAGGGTCGGTCTGCGCCCCTGGATTGACGATGTCGTTGGCGCCAATCACCAGCACGACGTCGGTGTCTGGAAAAGCATGATTAATTTCATCCATTTCCATCACAATATCGTAGGGCACATTGGCTTCGGCCAAAAGCACATTCATGTGCCCCGGCAGCCGACCGGCGACTGGATGGATGGCAAACCGGGCCTTGCAGCCGCGCTGGCGCAGTTGATCAACGAGCTGGCGCACTGCGTGCTGGGCGCGCGCGACCGCCATGCCGTAGCCGGGCACGATGATGACCTGCTTGGCGGCGGCCAATTCCTGACCCAAATTGGCAATATCCGTGGCGACCACCTCGCCCTGCGGCTGGGTTTGGGTCCGCTTGGTCCCCGCCGGCGGGTCCGCTCCAAAACCACCAAAGATCACCGACGGCAGCGACCGGTTCATCGCCTTGCACATGATGTAGGACAAGATCGCGCCTGACGATCCGACCAAGGCACCGGTAATGATCAACAGGTCATTTTGCAACATGAACCCGGCGGCCGAGGCCGTCCAACCGGAATAGCTGTTGAGCATCGACACCACGACCGGCATGTCGGCGCCACCGATCGCGGCCACCAAGTGCACGCCTAAAATGGCCGCGAGCGCCGTCATGGCGACGAGCCAAGGCAGGCCACTGGCAGCGGGCGCCATCAATAACGGCAGCAAAGTGGCTATGCTGGCCGCGAACAGCGTGGCATTGAACACATGCCGCCCTGGCAACAACAACGGTTTGCCTGAAATCGAGCCGCGCAACTTGAGAAACGCCACGATCGAACCGGTAAAAGTGATGGCCCCGATCAAGACGTCGAGCCAAATCTCGGCCAGCAAGATGCCGCGACCGACGGTGCTGCCGTGACCGCTGTCCAAATAGGCGGCAAACCCCACCAGCACCGCAGCCAATCCCACGAAACTGTGTAAGATCGCCACCAATTCCGGCATCGACGTCATGCTGACGCGCTGGGCCAACATCATGCCGATCCCGGCACCGCTCCCCAGTGCGATCGCGAACAACAGCTGGTTGCCGACGTCGGCGGCCAACATCACCGCCGCGACCGCCATCATCATGCCGACAATGCCAAAACCATTGCCACGGCGCGCCGTCTCTGGGTGTGACAGACCGCGCAACGACGACACGAAAAGAATGGAGGAAACAACCCACGCCACGGACAAAAACGCTTGGTTCATCGTCGGCTGCCTCTACTTGCGGAACATGCGCAACATGCGCCGGGTGACCAGAAAACCGCCGGCGACGTTGATGGTGGCAAACAGCACTGCTGCTAAGCCGAGCAGCACCGGTGCGGTACCGACCGGACCTTTGCTGTGTAACAAGCCACCCACTAAGATAATTCCCGAAATAGCATTGGTCACGGACATGAGCGGCGTGTGCAACGCCGGTGTCACATTCCACACCACTTGCCAGCCGACAAAGCACGCCAGTACGAACACGGTCAAGCGCTCCAAGAACAACAACGTTACAGGATCCTCTGCAAGATCAGTGCCTTGGGCTTTCAATACTCCGTAAGCGACGGTCAACAACGCCGCCATCACCCACGTCAGCGCAGCGCGCTTGGCGGTGGTGCCGCGTTCGCTGCCCGGCGAGCGATCCGCGTAGACCAAGGTCTGCTTGCGAAAGGGTTCGGCACTGCCGCTGGTCTTGCCTGCTGCCGCCGTCGCGTGGCCATCCCCAGTCGCAGTCGGCGGTTGCCCTTTCACTACTGCAGTGGCTGGCACGGGCTTGGCGCCTTGGTTCGCCGGTTGACCCGTGGCGGACGGGCTTGCTTTGGCAGGCCGGGGCCACACCAACTGCCCGCGGTGAACTACCGTTGCGCCGTACACCACTTCGTCGTCGAAGTTGAGCGCAAAATCGGCAGTCTGTGGGTCTTGTGCCGCAGCGCCACCCAGATCTTTCAGCAAGTGCACCAGATTTTGGGCATACAACTGGCTGGCTGTGGTCGCTAATCGGCTGGGCAGGTCGGTCGGCCCCACTACAGTGACTCCCTTGTGAATCACGACTTGGTCGGCGATCGTCACTTCGCAATTGCCACCGCTCTCGGCGGCCAAATCGACAATCACCGAACCGGGTTTCATCCGTTCGACCATATCGGTCAGCCACAGCTTGGGCGCTGGCTTGCCCGGAATCAGCGCGGTGGTCACTACAATGTCCACTTCGCTGGCTTGGTCCCGAAACAACTGCATTTCGGCGGCGATAAATGCCGGGGACATTTCCTTGGCGTAGCCTCCCGCGCCATCACCGTCTTCTTGCAAGGTCACTTCGAGAAATTCTGCCCCCATCGACTGAACTTGCTCGCGTACCGCCGACCGCGTATCAAAGGCCCGCACCACAGCGCCGAGGCCCTTGGCGGCACCCAGCGCGGACAGGCCCGCCACCCCAGCACCAATGACCAACACCTTGGCGGGCGCAACCTTGCCCGCGGCGGTGATTTGGCCGGTGAAAAATGAGCCAAAATGGCTGGCAGCCTCGACAATCGCTCGGTAGCCCGAAATATTGGCCATCGAACTGAGGGCGTCGAGCTTTTGCGCCCGCGAAATGCGCGGCACTTGGTCCATCGCGATCGCAGTCAGGCCGTGACTCGCCATCGCCTGCAGCAACTCGCCATTGCGGGCCGGCCACAGGAAGCTGACCACCGTGGCGCCGCGCCGCAACAACGGCAATTCGCTGCCGACGTCGGGCCGATCGCCAAGCGGGCGTACCTTGAGTAAGATGTCGGCGTTCCCGTATAACTCTTTGAGATCAGTGGATAAATGCGCACCGACTGCCAAGTAGCTGGAGTCTGGAAAACAGGCGGCATCGCCAGCACCGGCCTCAACAGTGACCAAAAAACCCAACGAAATAAGTTTGCTGCAACTATCCGGCGTTGCCGCCACGCGGCGTTCGCTGCCGAACGATTCGCGGACGATGGCAATGCGCATCAGGGCCTTCCTTTGTCTCTGCGGCAGCCGCGTCAACGCGATCGCTCGGCCGCAAACGGCGCAGTAGTGTGCGCTGTCAGCGGGTTGTGGTCAACGGAATGCGGGCCGCAGCCGCGGTAGAATTGTGAAGACCGCGCTGGCCCCGCACTCTACCGGGCCTACAGAGCTGAGCCATGAGGGCGGCAACTCCGAAAATGGCCAGACAAAATGGAGCGGCGAGGCGCTAACCCGCAGGCATTTGAATACGCGGCGATCGGTCGCGACCCACGAAACAGGGCGGGAGACACCGAGCAAATCCCATTTGATCGGCTCTGTGGAGACCGGACCCGTTAAGGCCATGCCGGTGAGAATTGCCGAACAAAAACGGAGCGGCGTGCCGCCCCGGGCCCGGGCTCGCGACCCACGAAACAAGCACTGAGACGCCGAGCAAATCCCATGTGATCGGCTAACTAGAAACTCGGGGCGCGCCGCCCCGAACCCAGCGGGCGCCCGGAGGCCCGATCGCCATGCAGCACGCTGAAAAGTTTCATCTATCGAGGGTGCCGCGGGCGGCGTGTTGCAACTCTCTAGAGACCGGACCCGTTAAGGCCACCCCGGCGAGAATTGCCGAACAAAAACGGAGCGGCGTGCCGCCTCGGGCGCACGCTCGCGACCCACGAAACAAGCAATGAGACACCGAGCAAATCCCATTTGCTCGGCTCTCTAAGGCAGCGCGGCTTTCACGTCGATCTTGAGCACGACACCGTCGCGAATCAGATCGTCCGCCTTGCCGGGGTACTCGATGCCAAAATCTTTGCGGTTGATCGAGAATTCCGATTTGGCGCTCAAGACCTTATCGACGATGCTTACCGTGGCCGCAAACGTGACTTGCTTGGTCTTGCCGCGCAAAGTCAGATCGCCTGTGATCGTATGGGTGCTGCCTGCTACCGCCGGATCGGCACCACTTTTGATCGCGCTCGACACAAAGGTCGCGGTCGGAAAGGTTTCGACTTCAAAGAAGTCTTTGCTCTTGAGGTGGCCTTCCAGTTTTTCGGTATACGGATTGCGATTGCCGGTGTCGCATTGCAGTGCCGCTACCTGAATTTCAAAGGCCAGCTTGCCGCCTTCGGCCTTGCCGTCGACCAGCTCGGCACCGCCGCGCCACTGGTTGAAATCGATGGAGTGCGAGCCCGAAACTTTGCTGCCTACCGCTGAAATCGCGCCGGTCAACGCCAAGCCGGGCATGGTCAGACCCGGCGCTGCAGGTGCGGCTGCAGCAGCAGAAACGGCACTGGGAGCGGGCACAGCTGCGGTGACCGCTGCCGCTGGTTCGATCGCGGCCGGTTGGGGCTCTTGGGCTTTGACCGGCTCGACTTTGGGTTCTTCGACTTTGGCGGCGGGCGCCTCTTTGGCCGGATCCTTGGCGCAGCCGGCAACGCCCAACCCGAGGCTGGTCGCGCTGATCACCGATAAAACACGAATAGTAAACAACAATTTCACGAATACTCCTTGTGCTCGCGTGGACACTGCCACGAGCACTGCCCACCGCAGGGCTGGCTGCCTGAATGCAGGCGCCATAGTGCCGCCCGCGGGGCCAAAGCTAGGTGGAGGTCCGGCGGCGCGCAACTGCTAGGCCCATTGGCGCTGGGCGGTGGGCAAGTGTTTTGGCCGATTGTGCGGCCGTTGCCCCGGCTCCCAGTCGCATCAGCAACACTGCGTCGATCGTGTTCAACCTGGCCAGACCTCCCGCGATTCCCTGCTTTTGGGGCAACAGGCTCGGTTGAGTCGGCGCTGCAGTCCCCAGCTCTAGACCTAACGAGTGCTCAACGGCCCCGCAGGCCGTTTCCACTTCAGGCTTCGCTTCTTCTTGATTTGCATCCGAAATCGCGGTTCGCGGAGTTTTCGGTGGTGAATTTGGGACCCCCGAGATCGCTAGCCCAGACCCCGAGGATTCAGTGCCCAGCCTATTTGCCCAGCGCGGTCTCAATGGCTTGCACCGCTGCCTGCACTTCCATTTTGGCGGCAACGTCGAGCAACATCTTGCGGCAGCCATGCATGACTGTGGTGTGATCGCGACCACCAAACAGACGCCCAATCTCTGGAAACGAGGCGCTCGTGTGTTTGCGCACCAAATGCATGGCGATCATGCGCGGCACCACCACCCCGCGATGACGCTTGCCGCCCTTGAGATCGGTGATCTTGATGCCAAAATGTTGGGCGGTGACCCGCTGAATCACTTCGGCGGTCAAATTGTGGCAGGGCAATTCGATCAGCGGTCCGAGTGCGCTGCGCGCTAGTCCCAGATCGATGGCGCGCCGGCCCATGCGGGCATGGGCAGCCAATTTATGCAGAGCGCCTTCCAACTCGCGCACGTTGTTGCGCAAATGGTCGGCCAAATACAACACAACATCGGTCGGCAGCCCCAGTTGCATGTCCTGCGCTTTGCGCCGCAAGATGGCAATCCGCAAGTCGCGGTCGGGCGGAGTCAGTTCTGCGACCAGCCCCCAGCCAAACCGCGAGCGCAAGCGGTCGTGCAGCCCCTGCAATTCGGAGGGATAGCGGTCGCTCGACAGCACGATCTGCTTGCCGGCGTTGTGCAACGCGTTGAAAACGTGAAAAAATTCCTCTTGGACTTTTTCGTTGCTGTGCAAAAACTGCACGTCGTCCAACAGCAGCACATCGACATTGTCGCGGTAGTGGGCTCGAACCTCACCGCGGGCGCCGCGATCGCGGCTATTCCACGCTGAAAAGACATCATCGACGAACGTCTCGGCCGCGACGTAGCGCACCCGCGCGTCCGGCCGGCTGGCGGTCACCCAATTGCCGATTGCATGGAGCAAATGGGTTTTGCCCAAGCCGACGCCGCCGTGGACAAACAGCGGGTTGTACAGGCTGCCCGGGCTTTGGGCCACGGCGAGCGCAGCACTGGTGGCCAATTCGTTGGCTTTGCCGACGACAAACTGGGCGAAGGTAAAGCGGTCCGTCAGTTCAGGCCACCTGCCGACGGTGGACGCACCCAAGTTCGGCTGCTCGCCCGCGCCCGTTGGGGCGATTGCGCCAAACGGCAATTCCACCGCCGGCGGTTGGGCAATTCCCGAGTAAAGCCCTATAAAAATAGGCGGTTGCCCAAATGGCGCGGTGGTGCTGTTGGTGTCGAGCGCGCGCTCCAGCTGGCGGTTGGCTACCGCCGGGTTGAGGCGACCCAACGTGCTGCAATCGCGCTGAATCTCGCTGCAGGTTGCCGGATCGGCAGTTTGACCTGTATGAAATAGCGTGGAAACTGCATTCAATTTTTGGCGGCCGCCGCTCGGGGTCAGCGCGATGCTCGCCTGATCGTTAACTAGCGTTAGGTCAAAACCTGCTGCTAGTTCAGCACTCTGAGAGTTTGGGTCAGCACGGCTGCTCAGGGCCTGCAGTGCGGCAGTCGGGCCGCTGTGAACACAAATCCGGCAATGCACGTGGGCGCCGCCGCCTAGGACTGTCGCCAGGGCGCGCTGCACGGCGGCAAGGTAGTGGGTATCAATGAACTGGGCGATTTGACTGTCGCTTGTCGTCAGCGTAGCGCGATACACAACCGGTGCGGCTTGGCGTGCAGGCTGGTGTTGGGCGCTCGCCTCGGGAACAGATTGGATCGCAGGCGCGAGGTCAGCGGCGTCTGGGTGCGGGGAGTCGCGCTCTAACTGAGTCAATTCTGCTTTGAGCAACCAGGTGTCGACGGCCGACCGGCCAGCGAGCTTTTTTAGCGTTGTCAGGGCTTTGGCCCACAGACGGCCCAGACCATCCGCTGTCGGTGCTGGCATCTGGGGAACGGTTGTGTACGGCAGAATTGCATCCAGCAGTGTTGCGTCTGGCGGTGTTGCGTCTGGCGGTGTTGCGTCTGGCGGTGTTGCGTCTGGCAGTGTTGCGTCTGGCAGTGTTGCGTCTGGCAGTGTTGCGTCTGGCAGTGTTGCGTCTGGCAGTGGCGCGCTAGCGCTAGCAACGGTCGCCTGTCGCGCCACACCGCCACCACCAGCTTTGGACTTGGCGGCAGCTGGCCGCGGCACCAACGGCGACGCGAAGGAGTTGCCAACTCCGTGGGCTGGAGCGACTTCGAAGTCCGCTGCTGCGAACAAGGGTTGCGGGGCCTGGCCAGTCATCGGATCAAGTCGCCGTGGAAGGGGAAAACGCGCCGGCCCGATTGGCGTTGGGCGGCGCTGGACAGGAGGGCGGCGGCACAAGAGTGTCCGGCGGCAAACGGATGAGCGCAAGTCAATGACCGCACAGACGCGGGCCGCACAGACGCGGGCCGCACAGACGCGGGCCGCACAGACGCGGGCCGCACAGACGCGGGCCGCACAGACGCGGGCTGGACTTTGGGTACAACCTGTAGCGGGCGCAATGTAAGAGCCATAAACAATTCCAGACAGGTGGATGCCTGCCACCTTGGGGCGACCACCCAACTCGGGTGGTCAAAAAGGTTGGTGCCAGCAAGCGTTGCGAACGGCACTGGTTGAACTCCGCGCGATGGTCGAATTGCGGGCAGGGGTTGAATTGCGGGCAGGGGTCGAATTGCGGGCAGGGGTTGAATTGCGGGCAGGGGTTGAATTGCGGGCAGGGGTTGAATTGCGGGCAGGGGTTGAACCGCCACGGACGCCAAACTTTATCTTGTCCAGTCCGGCCCAACCCGAATGGGTGCGATCTAGGTGGTGACGGTGCAAGTAGGTGGCTGCCGGTTCGCCGCTCCAGTTGGCCGTGCTTGAGAACAAAGGTTTAGATTGAGTTCACCGGCTTAGATTGAGTACACGGCTTCGCTAGTTCGCGTTTGCAGGCTGCATCGGTCAGCACAGGCGGAGTTGGCCCCAGAATCGTCCATTCCACCGCTAGTCGACAAGCCGATCCGCAACCGCACCGTACAAGTATCTGGCGGCGGACGGATTTGTCACCGAGCTTGACGCCCACGGTGATCGGCCACAACCAAATACAGCGGCCTTGCCCCGAAACACATTAATGATACAGAGAATTGGCCGCAACTCGCCGTCAAACTGGTGGGACAGTCGGCTCGCGCTATCGGGTGTCGCGTCGACAAGTCCATGGAAACTGCCAACACAGTGAAAAATGTAGTAATTATACCGCATTATCCTGTGGCGGCCGCGTCTGCTGCCGGCAACTTAGGGCTCAAGTTTCGCTGTAGCGGCAGCCCTTTAGATTGCCAAAGGCAAAGTGACAGACAGCGATTGCGATCGCCAGCGCTGTCGGTCGGCGGACGGCAGGAACTCAAGCGATCGGCGCACTTGCAAATCTGGGTAGCGGCGTGGCCGCACACGAGGGCCTATTTGGCCAGCTGGCGCAAACTGGCAGATGACAGACCTTGGACTGTGCGCTACACTTTCGCCCCCCGCAGTCGGCCTCGTCGGTCTGACAGCGGGCAAAACGATCGACGTTGAACCCGGTTTGCGCAGTAGTCGCAGGTTCACTGGTCCGGCCGTGATCATTGGCGGCGGCCCTTGGGGATCGCGGCGACAGCTAACACGAGGCATCATGAAAAAAGGACTTCGCAACCCAAGCTCGACAAGTCGGCAGCGCACCCACGGGTTTCGGGTGCGGATGGCTACCGCCAAGGGTCGGCTGGTCATCAACCGCCGGCGCGCAAAAGGCCGCCATCGATTGGCAGTCGACGGCCGCTGAGGATCGTTGACTCAGTTGCGCTTGCACCGCTATCGGTGCCGCGGCCCGAGGTCGCTCAAGCCACACCGCCGCGCATTACGTCTCGTGGTGTTGGCTAGTTGTTGGCCAGTGGCAATCAGGACTTGGCAGCCACCAGACTTGGCGGCCACGAAACCTGGCAGGCATTAGACCTGGCAGGCAAGGGTGTGCGCCCTGCATTTTACCCACCCAAGTCGGCCCCGGGATGCGGCCGCGGCACAGCGCGGTTCGGGCCTAGCGTCGATGCCAGCTCTACTCGATCGCCCAGGTCCGGCATCAACCGGACATCGGCAATCTCATGCTCGTTTCGTGGGTCGCCAAGGTCGCGGCTCAGCGCAGCCGACTCGCGGCGACGGACGAAAGTTGATCTCGGACTTCGGTTACCGTGTATAGCAACCGAGAGGCTGCCGCTAAATCCTAGAGTTGGCGGGCAGTTGCGCCGCGTTCGGTCATCGTGGATCGCGCAGCTAGGAGCCTGTCGGAAATCAATCGGTTGTGAAATGTCTATCAGGTTATACACAATGAATCTATTACGATCCGCCAGGCTCCCAGCCAGTCAAATATTCTCAACTGTCCGAAACTGCCCGGAGTGAATCCGTGCAGTTTCGGACAGTTGCCGCCGTCTAGCCAGACGGCGCTAGGAGCGAGTCGGAATACTCCGACACGCTCCTAGAAATCGACCCCGCACCAGCGCCAAGGCAATGAGTTGACCGTGCACCACAGTCTTGCAGCGCCGCGCGGCCGCTTGGGTTCGCTCGACCGCTTGCGTCGCCAAACTCAAGTGCGGGTCGTATTGCGCCGCGGCCTTCGCAAGGCCGGAGCATTCTTACAGTTCATTGCTGCGCAACCACCTAGTGATCCGGCGACCGGTGCGGGACTAGACCCGCCCGCACCCCGAGTTCGACTCGCGATTTCGGTAGCCAAAGCCGCCGGAAACGCGCCCAAACGAGCACGGCTGCGGCGCTTGGTGCGCGCGGCCTTTCGGGCTCTGCGCCATACGTGGCCGTCGCCAGCCGACTGCCTGGTCATCGCCCGCACTCCGTGGCCCGCGGTCCGGTTGGCCGACGTGATCGCCGAACTGGCCGACCTGAGCGCCGCCGTGTTTCGGCGCTGGCCACCGCTAAACGGCCGCAAAAGGCGCGATCGATGATGGCCCTCTTGCCCACCGTGCCGTTGCGTCGACCAGTCGCTTGGCTGCTAGCGCTGCCGATCGTCGGCTACCGGCGGCTGATCTCACCGCTTCTGCGACCCGCGTGCCGGTTTGAGCCTTCGTGCTCAACGTATGCGTTATGGGCGTTGCAGACCCACCAACCCTGGAGCGCGGCGGCGCTCGTGGGCTGGCGCCTGTTGCGGTGCCAACCCTTTTGCGCGGGCGGCATCGATTGGCCGCCGCCCGGGCCTTTCGGCACCGCTAGCGACCTAGCTGCCACTGCCGACCAACGGCGAATGGACACCCGATGAGACGCAATTGTCGCATGCTTAGGGGCGCAGTCGGCGCCGCTTGGCTCGCGCTGGTCCTGATGACACCGGCAGTGGCGCACGCCGACTTTGGCCTTGCCGCTGCAGTCTCCTCGACCGCACCGGCAGTTCTGGCGACCGCTCCGACTGCACCTGCCGTGGCCGGGGCTCCGACCGCGCCGTCCGCCGTCGCGCTGGCCCCGACCGCCGTCGGTGCTGTACCGCCTGCGATCGGTGCCTGTCGGCCGGCCCACAAATCGGTGATCTTGCAATCGGCCAAAGCTCGCTGGGCGATTTCACCCTGCTACGGCGGCATGGCCGCAGTCACGTTGCTAGACCGCCAATTTGAACTGCCCGCGCGAGTGCAGCCTCTTGGTGTACCCGATTGGGCCAAGTCCAAGTTTGCCGCTGGCAGCTTGGATCTGATTGAAACCTGGGACGCGCGCTGGGATCCGTTTCGCGACCTGCTGCTGCACGCCCAAGTTGTCGGCGCGGTTCGCGATCGCCGAACTGGCGCGACGCTGGCCGACTCGGTCAAAGCCTATCGTGATCTTGATTCCGTGTGGGCGGTCACGAGCGCCGATGCGGCTTCGGCCACCTTGGTGTGGCCCGATCCGACCACCATCGACAGCCCGCTGTATTTGGCCAAAACGTGGCGGTTGGGCCAGGCTGACCAGCCCTACACGCTGCAGTTGCACGTCAGTGTGGTCAATGTCAGTGCCCAGCCCGCCGAGGTGGTGGTTGCCCATGACATCACCACCTTTCAGCATGGCGACGCCGATGCGGGCGGCATGATGGCCATTTTTGGGGCGCCGCCCGACCTCAAGGGCACCGCACTGCAAGTCGGCGAAGAGACGCTTCACTTGGACGCCCACAGCCTGCCGACCGCCGAAGTTGCCGATCGCACTCGGGTCGGCTTGCCGGGCTGGATTGGCGCTGAATCGCGGTATTTTTTACTGGCGTCGGCACCGGTGTCCGGGTTCGCGGCCCAAAACGACCTGCGCATGCAATCGGCGCCTTCGGGGGTGCTGGTGTCGCGCTTGACGTTGGCACCGGCAACGCTGGCGGCTGGGGCTCAGGCGTGCACCCCGCCATGGCTGGCGGCCGGGCCACGGCCCAAGTGCGGCGACTTGACCAAGGAAAACCATGTAAAAACATGGTCATATAGCATTTTTACCGGACCCAAGGACCACGACCAGTTGGCCGCATTCGGCCACCAATTGGTGCAAGGACTCGATTTTGGCTGGTTTGGCGCGATCGCGCTGCCGATGTTGTTCGTGCTGCAGTTTGGCTTTGACCTGACGGGTAGCTGGCCAGTCGCCATTTTGTTGCTGACGTTGCTGGTGAAACTGCTGCTGTGGCCGATCACCATGAAGTCGATGCGGTCGATGAAGATGATGGGCAAGCTCAAGCCCGAACTGGACAAGTTGCGCGCCGATATTGAAGCTCGGGCAGTCAAGCTGGGCAAGGCCTCCGATCCGCAAGAAATCAACCGCGCCACGTTTGAATTGTACAAACAGCACGGGGTCAATCCGGTCGGCGGGTGCCTGCCGTTGCTGTTGCAAATGCCGGTGTACATTGCGCTGTACCGCAGCATCAACGCCTCGGTGTCGTTGTACAATCAGCCGTTGTTTGGCTGGATTGGCGACATGACCCAAAAGGATCCCTACTACATCTTGCCGCTGGTGCTGGGTGCGGTGATGTTCGTGCAGCAAAAGATCACCCCGCAGGCCGGTGGCGATCCGGCGCAGCAGAAAATCATGCTGTACTTCATGCCCGCGCTGTTTACCGTAATGATGCTTGGACTGCCTAGCGGCCTGACCCTGTACATTCTGGTCAACACGCTGCTTTCCGTTGTGCAAACATGGGCTATGCAGCGCGACGATGTCAAACCAGCGCCGGCGGCGGCCTAACGATCGCAGACTCGCGTCCGTGCCCAGCAGTCGCGGCGCATGTCGACAAGTCCTCGATCAACTAGCGGATCATTTTACCTAAACGCACCTTGATTGCAGCCAAACGCGACCCAATTGCACCCACACGCAGCCCAACTGTACCCACACGCAGCCCAACTGTACCCATACGCAGCCCAACTGTACCCATACGCAGCCCAACTGTACCCATACGCAGCTAGTGCTCAGGAGCAACCATGACGACACTTGCCAATCCCGTGGCTGCGGACGCCGCCGCCGATCACACTGACGCGGAACTCGGCGACGACAAGCTGGAAACTGGTGATTTGGGCCAAACGGCTGATCCCGGCGACGACGGCGATGACGATGGCGCAGGCCTGCGGTTGCACGTATCGCTCGAGGAAAAAGTCGAAATCGCCCACGTCGCCGCCACCCGGCTGTTTGAGCTGGTCGGGGCGGGCATGCCGGTGATTGAAGTTGCTGTCGAAGAAGACCAAATTGTGGTGAGGTTGCGCGATCTGGCCCCCCAATTGCGGGCCAGCAATGATTCGCGGATCTTGGAAAGCATTCAGTTTTTGCTCAACAAGGCGGTCAACAAGCTGGCGATCAAGCGGTCGCGGTTGTCGCTGGATGCGGATGGCTTTCGGCGGCGGCGGCCGGACGCCTTCGACCAACTGGCGACCATTGTGGCGGCGCGGGTGGTGGCGCTGGGCAAGGCCATCGCGATCGGCCCGTTGGGCCAGACTGAGGTGCGTATCTTGGGGCATCAGGTTGAGCGCGCCGGCGGGGTCACTGTCAAGGTCGAAGGGCCGCACGACCAACGGCGCTTGGTGGTCGCGCCCAAAGTGACGACTGCAGCGGTCACCGACGTGGCGCCGCCGCCCAACGATCAGGGCCAGGCCGAGGCTGAGGACGACACCGGCGACCACCGGGGTCGTCGTCGCCGTCGTCGGCGATGAAATTTGCTAGACCTTGCGTCGAATTGGACTTGACGCTAGCGGCGAGTGCCCGCTAAATTACCGCCCCCAACCGCGCCCAATTTGTCGGCGTTTGCTTTGCAAAGGTACTAAAATCATGGCAGTTCGCATTCGATTGGCTCGCTACGGCGCCAAAAAGACCCCGTTTTACCGTATTGTTGCCGCCAACGGCGAGGCGCGGCGCGACGGCCGCTTCTTGGAACTGTTGGGCACCTACGATCCGCGCGCAAAAGGTGAACAAGTTCACCTTGATCGCGGTCGCTACGACCACTGGGTCGGGGTTGGCGCGTCGCCGTCGGACACCGTGGCTGCGTTGGTTCGCAAGCAGAATCGCGCGGTCTAATTGGCGAAAATGGCCGTCTTCGGCTGCCAGGCGGTGCCGTTGCGATCACTCGCGACGCGCTCAAGGGTGCGCGCCCTAGAGAGCCGATCAAATAAGA
>SHZD01000155.1 GCA_009692465.1 Myxococcales bacterium | reverse complement strand
GTCGCTCGCTGTCGCTCGCTGTCGCTCGACAAGGAGCAAGGGGCTTGACGACTGAGGCGTACTTGGGTCCGCCAATGAGACAGTCCTGCGAACTGTCTAGGAGGAAAGCGCCGCAGCGACGCACAGATGCGCCCAAAGCGGGGGATCGCGGAAGACCGCGCACATGCCGGACCGTCGGCCATGCTAGACTCTGCGTCGGCCGCGGGAGCAACAGCGATCCTGCCGCAAGGTACCTGCGCGTATGATCAACGATATTCCTCCGCAAGCCACCTCCGATATGCCCACATTGGGCCTGACGCCCGCCTCGCTGCGGGTGGTGCGCGAGCTGGGCTTTGGGCAATGGACGCCGATTCAAGAGCAGGCGGTCCCGGTTCTGTTGCGCGGCGCGGACTTGGTGGGCCAATCGGCGACCGGTAGCGGCAAGACCGTGGCGTTTGGGTTGCCATTGCTGGAACGGCTGGCGCTCGATGCGCCGCAGCTTCAAGCGCTGGTGCTGTGCCCAACCCGCGAGTTGGCGACCCAAGTGGCGGGGTCGATTCGGGCTTTGGCTAGGCATCGACCGGGGTTGCGGGTGGTGATTTTGGCTGGTGGCACTCCAGCGACGCCGCAGCGCCAAGCGCTGGAACAAGGGGTCCATGTGGCGGTGGGCACGCCGGGCCGGGTGCTCGATCATCTGGCGCGCGGTCTGGATCTGAGCCGCGTGACCACGATCGTGCTGGACGAAGCCGATCGGATGCTCGATATGGGCTTTGGAGTAAGCGTCGAAAAGATCCTGAGCGCGGCGCCGACCGAACGGCAGACCCTGTTTTTCTCCGCGACGTTTCCGCAGTCCATTGCCGCGATGAGCAAGCGCTGGCAGCGCAAGCCGATCCACATCACCATCGCGGACAACGCGGCGACCAAGCCGGAGATCCGCCAAGTTGCGCACTTGGTCGCGCCGCCCGATCGGCTCAAGGCCTTGGTGGCCATTTTGCGGGCACATCGGCCGCGTTCGGTGTTGGTGTTCTGTAACTTCAAGGAAACTGTGCGCGTCGTGACCACCGCGTTGACCTCGGCGCATTTTGGCGCCGAAGCACTGCATGGCGATCTAGAGCAGCGCGATCGCGACCGGGTGATGGCCAAATTCCGTAATGGAACCACGCACATCCTGGTCGCCACCGATGTCGCTGCGCGCGGCCTGGACATCAGCGGCCTAGCGGCAGTGATTCAGTTTGAGTTGGCGACCACCCCCGCCACCTACGTGCATCGGATTGGCCGTACTGGTCGCGCTGGAACCCCGGGACTGGCCATTGCATTGGTGGTTGCCGCCGACCAGCAACGCTTGCAGGCTTGCGACAAGGTCAGCGGTGGCGGTATCGAACGGTTGCCGCTGCCGACGCCGACCTCTGCCAAAGTGACGGCCAGCGAAAACCACACTCCGGCGGTGCTGGGCGCGGTCGAGACCCTGTTCATCTCCGGTGGACGCGTGGATAAATTGCGCCCCAGTGACATTTTGGGGGCATTGACGGGTGATGCCGGCTTGCAAGCCACGGCCATCGGCCGCATCGAAATCAGTGACCGGTTTACCTATGTGGCTCTGAGCGCTGCCGTCTTGCAGCAATTGCTCCGCAGCCATCCAACGTTACGCATCAAGGCCCACAATTTCCGGCTGGAGCGGGTGCGCTAATGCAGCCCAAGTCTGCGCCCACCTCAACCGACCTGTTTTTGGGCCTTGACCCCGATACCGTGTTGGGTGCGTTGGATGCCGCCGGTTTGCGCTGCAATTCCGTATGTTGGCCGCTCAATTCCTACGAAAATCGGGTGATGGAAGTCGAACTGGCCGACGCCACGCGCACGCGGTTAGTCGCCAAATTTTATCGGCCGCAGCGGTGGACCAAGGAGCAGATCCTAGAAGAACATCAGTTTTTGGCTGAACTGCACGCCGAAGAGGTCCCGGTGGTCCCGGCGCTGCCGTTCGCCGACGGCGAAACCCTACGCCAAGTGTCGGTGGCTGGCGGCGCAGAAGTTGTATGGTTCTGCGTGTTTGCGCGCTTTGGCGGCCGCGCTCCCGAAGAAGTGGACGACGCCATGGCCCGCCGGCTGGGAGCCTTGTGTGCGCGCATTCATGCCGTTGGAGCCCGCCGGCCCTTTGCCACTCGCCCACGGCTCGACGGCAGCAGCTACGGCGGTCAGGCTTTGCAGATTCTGGAGAAAAAACTGTGTATTCCCATACAGTTGCGCCAGCGGTTCTTTGATATCGCCGAAGCCTTGATGGACCAAACCGACATGTGGTTGCGCGGGGTGGCGACCCAGCGGATTCACGGCGATTTTCATCCTGGCAATTTGGTCCTGCGCGACAACCTGTTGCATGCCTTGGACTTTGATGACGCCCGCATTGGCCCGCCCGTTCAAGACTTGTGGATGCTGCTGCCCAGTCGCGATGCCGACAGTGTGCGGCGCCGCGAGCTTTTTTTGGAGGGTTACGAACAGTTTCGGCCGTTTGACCGCCGCAGCCTGCGCCTGATCGAGCCGCTGCGCGGCTTGCGGCTGGTGCATTTTTGCGGGTGGCTGGCGGCGCGCTGGCATGATCCGATCTTTGCGCAGACGTGGCCGCAATTTACCAGTGAGGATTTCTGGCAGCACACGGTGCAGGGGCTCGATCAGGCCCTCGATGAGGCGACTGTTGAGCCGCTGTCGGCGGCGGCGGCGGTGCCCGAGCCAGCTGGCGAACTAACCAATGCTGATTATTTTTGGGATTGGGACAAGTAGGCCCCATCCCGATCGTTTTCTTGTAGGATTCTGTCGTCAGGCCGAGTTTGGCAGCCACAACCTAGGAGCCTGTCGGAAATCAAACGCATTTTGAATGTCTATCCGCTTATACACAATGAATCTATTACGATCCGACAGTCTCCTAGCCATTCAGATATTCTCAACTGTCCAACAACTGGCGGGAGAACTGGCCCAATCAAATTCGTGCAGTTTTAGATAGTTGCCGCCGTCTAGCCAGATGGCGCTAGGAGCGAGTCGGAATACTCCGACCCGCTCCTAGGGTGGGGACACATTGACGATGCGCCGGAACATCGTAAGGTGGTCGCGGCTTTGACCCCGCAGTCTCCCAAGGCGACAGCCATGCAAGCCGCCAAAACTCAAGTGAAATCGCGACGAATCGCTGCGTTGAACTGCGCATGGTCGACGCTGCTTGGCGGTTTCGCTTCGATCGGTGGCTGTACGGACCCACCACCAGCTTGGACGAGCGCAAGCGCGGATGTCGGCAGCGCCGAAATACTGGACGGCAACGATGTAGCCACCGACGCGGCAACAGCTATCGACACGCCAGCTGAAACCAACACCCCGTGTACGACCTACGCCCAAGTCCAGCCGGTGTTTGCCCAAACCTGCGTGCCGTGCCACGCCTACGAAAAAGAGTGTGGGCCAGCCAAAAAAATTGCCAAAGCGATTGCGTCGACCGTCAAGACCGGTTTCATGCCGCCCAAGGGCAGCCTGATGCCGACGCCTGAGCAACGACAGGCCCTGATCCAGTGGCACGCTTCAGCAGCACCGTGCGAGCCGAGCGAGTGTAAGCAGTGAGAATCGCGGAATAATCAGCTATTTTTGCAGGGTGTCTTTTCGCTTCGACTGCTGGCTGACCACCTGCAACTGCCCGGTTATGAGCAGTTTTCGCAGGGTTCGCCGCAACGTCGGCTGCTCCTTGGCAGTAAAGCCGATGCGCCACGGCGGCGGCCACGCCCGCGGGGTCTTGTTCATAATCGACGCCGGTTCGCGGCTGTGACCCAAGCCCAGCACGTGACCAAGTTCGTGCGCGAACACCCAGCGCCAAGCACTGCTGGCCTCAATGACCCAAAACTGCGCGCCGTTGCGCCACGTCACTCCTTTGCGCTCGCGATGGGCATCGACATCGTCTTGCAGGCGATCGACCACAAACCAGCGCAGCGGCGCCTGAGCGCTCAGACGACCCAATTCGGTCCGCTGGCTGGTCGCGGCGACATTGCGATGCTGCGGCGGCAGGTGGGAGATTTGCACGACTTGCACCGCGGCATGGATGACTTTGAGCCGGTCGTTGGCGGTGGCAATTTGGTTGGTGAGCCAGTCGTGCAGGTCGGTGTCCGTGGGGACAAAAACGTGAACGGCAAGGCAATGGTGGATGTTCGGCGGACACACTGGCAGCGCCGGGAGATCCGGGGCAGCGTTCGCCACCCCAAAGCCCAACGCCACGGTCAAGCAACAACTGACCATCGCGGCAACCTTGAGGTGCCACCCGCGGATTGTCTTTGGCCTCGACAGCGGATTTGGCCTGAAATTCTCACTCATTGTCTACCCGTCGGTCTGGACAGCGACGGGTGGCACAGGCACAATCCGCCGCCGCGGCCACATGCCGTGCGGACTTACGAATGCAAGACCGTCCCTCTAGCGTCGCTGCGCCGGCCGCAGCCGCGCCCGCCGTGCCGCCGTTTGCCGAATCGACTCCGCTCGGCCTTTTAGGTTTGTCCATTGGCTGCGCGGCGTTGCTGCCAATCGCCTTTGGCCACTCGCTGTCGCCAGCTGCGTTTCGCACCGCCGCGATGTTTTGCCTGCTGTTTGGCGCTGGAGGCCAATTTTTGGCAGGCATGATGGCGTTGGCCAACAAAAACGTGCTCGGCGGCACCCTTTTCACCACCTTCAGCTTCAACTGGGTGATGAATTGGTGGGCGCTGAGCGGATTAGCCGAGGGCAAGCTGCCCGATCCTGCCATTGTGCTCAGCGTCGACATGACTTTCTTGGTGATTTTTTGCGTGTTGACCTACGCCTTTGGTTTTCACAGTAAGCTGCTGTTCGCGTTCTTGTTCGATATTGACGTGTTGTTTGTGGCGCGCATTGCCAAAGAACTCACCCATCAACCGCAACTAGGGATGGTGGTTGCACTGTGCACGGTCGCTTTAATCGCGATTTCGCTGTGGATCGCGTTTGCCATTTTGGTCAATCCCGTCGCCGGCCGCGCGATTTTCGCGATGCCTGGGCCCTTGTTTGTCGCCCGGCCTGCCAATGCAACGCCTTGCCCGCCCAGCTGACGGCAATCGTACCGCTGGTTCGTCAAACCAGACGCGGTCAAGGGCCGATCAGCAGCGGCACACTGACCATGACCATCCCGTTTTCCGGTTTTGGGAACTGCATGCGGCGAAACCGCTCGACCATGCACGCTTGGGCGCCCTTGGCGGCCACCGTCGACGCTTTGAGGGTGGCAGCGACCACCTTGCCTTCAGGACCGATGGCAATCTGAACCACGATCCGGCCACTTACTGCCGCCCCTGACTGCGCCTCCTTTTCAGCACAGTAACGCAACGGAATGATATTGCGCATAATTACTCGCTGCACGATCTCCGAGGCAAGCGATCCCATCACCTGTAATGGCTGCAGTGCCACAGCCACCCCGCCCGATGGCGAGACTTGCCGGCGCCGCAACGTCAAATTAGCGTCGCCGTAGTACACGTAGGCCATATAGGTCGGGTCACCAGTTTGCTCAAATTTGGCGCGCACTTGGCGCAAGGCTTCGGCCACAGAAGCGCCCTCAGTCGCCAGCGCCGCCGCGTAGAACACTGAGGCTGCATCAGCCGCCGCCGAGTCACCCAACGGCCACAGGCCGCCAATGTACCCGCTCGCGCCTTTTTCGAGCACCGCCGGCCCCCAACCGTCGACAAAACCTGCCGTTCGCTCAGCTCGCCCCACTTCGCAAGCATTGAAAAATACTAAAGGATGGGCACCGCCCCACGCCCCCGGCAGCCCTTTCCACGCCAACAACGGCAATTCGCGGTCGGCCAGCCGAATCGAAAACTCCGGCTGAGCGGCGCTGCTTTGGGTGCTGGCCAGACCATGACCGGCAAAGTGAACTACGCCAATCGCGGTCGATTGCTCGCCAGCGACCAGCGCTTTGACGGCGGCAAAATCACCAGCGATTTTGCGAAACCGCTCCCTGCTGGCTAGAGCAATCCCTTTGAGTTCGCGATCTTGGGCCGGCAACGCTTTGACGGCAGTATACGACGGAGCCACCACGTACACGCCGCTGACCTCCAGCTGCGGCGGCGGTCGCGACAGGACTTGGGTCGCCGAACTGATGTGCCAGCGGGCAATGCGATACTGCACGCCCAAGAAATCTGTGTCGCCTCCGCCCGGCTTGGGGGCGATGAGCAACTCCCATGGCAACCGCGGGCTGTTGGTGTAGATTTGGATGGCGCCAAACTTGTCCCCGAGCTGCTGTTGCAACGTAGCAAAAGCCTGCTTGAACAACAGCGGGGTGGCGTTGGCGTACAATTCCTTGCCGAAACCACGCAGAAGCAGACGGGTTTCTTCGCTAGTTTGTTCTGGTTTTTCGACCTGCACCCCTATGGCATCGGCCCCGCGAACTAGGCGCCGGGCAAACCGCGTGTACTGGGCATCGAGCCGGACCCCGAGATCAGTCGGCGCCCGCTCCAAGGCCGCCGACGGCTGCAAATGTGGGGATTGCACCAGGATTTGGAGCTCGTCCGGTCGGCTGGGATCGGTGCCTTGCAACAACCACACCGTCAGATCGGCGACGGGGTCAGAGGCGCTCAGCGTTGCGGCGACACCTTGAACGGCCACCGGCTTGCCGCCCGCTGACGCAACCACAGGCGCCGCCTGCGCAGACGCAGGAACTGGCGCCGCAGGCTGTGCCCCTGAAGCGACCGTCGGCCCGTCGACCGCAATCGGCTTGCTGACCTTGGCCAAAAAACGGCCTTTGAGCCAAAACGTCACGAATACTTCGGGTTGGCGCCCAGCCAACGCGGGTCGCGGCCGCAACTGAAACAGCGCCGGCGTCGAATCGCCCTGACGCGCGAGCTCCAGTTTGGCCAAGTTGCTGCCCACCACTTCAAAACCGGGAGCCGCCAGCGCCACATCGATGGTCCAGGGTCCCGCCGTGGTGTCCAGTTGCAGCTGCAGTTTGCCTTCGGCAGTGGCCTGCCCCTGTTGTACTTTGACATCTTGGACAATTTTGGCTTCGGTCAGCGACACCTGTAGGCCAAACGCTTGATTGACTTGAGCCTTGTCGGGTGCTTCCAAAGTGGGAAAGCGCTCAATCGGCGCCGGCTTGGCCTTGGCTCGGCCCAGACCTGAGCCATAGCCGGAACCGCTGCCTGAACCGCCACCACGACCACTGGTGTCGAGGTTGCCCAGACCGATGGTGCCCTCACCACTGCCGCCGCCGCCTTTGCCCGTACCGCTTAGGCCAAGACCACCGAACGGGTTGGCCTCGTCTTTGCCTGCGGTGCGCTCTCGGCCGGCCTTCAACTTGGCGCCACCGCCGCCTGGTGGTTGTTGGGAGCCAGTGCTGCGGGATTCTTCCTTGGATTCGGCAGATTTCTTGGGGTGTCCGTTGGCCGGCGGAGGTGGCGGTGCCGCCGGAGGCCGATGGTTGCGGGCGACCACCAAAAGTCCGCGCGGATCAGTGGGCGAAGACAACGCAGAGCCGTGCAGGGCGACCGGGGCGGCGCGCAAATCGGCGTCGAGTTCGGCGACGGTGATGGTCCCGTCGCGATCGCGGTCGGCACGGCCCGCTAACGCGATCAAGGCTTGCATGCTGAGATGGTACTTGGCCGCCGCCGAGGGTTCTGCAACCGACGCGACCAACACGCACGGCCCGGTGCACACCAACGGCGGCGGCGCATCGGCAGTCGGGACGTCCAAAACCGCCACGACATTGCCAGCCGTCGCTTGGGTCGCATGCGCCAAAATAGCAACTAGATCGGGTCCTTGCGAAGCAGATTCAGCGGCAGCGCCAATGTGCCAGCTCTGCCCTGCGCGCTGGCCCGGGCCCATCACGACCAACCATAACCGCCCGTTAGCACCCTTGGCGGCCGTCAGTTGGTTCAATTCGGTGATGATTTTGCTGTGGATCGCCTCGCGGCCAGCCAATGTGCGCACCAAAGTGGCCGGCACCCCTTTGGCCCGCCAGTATTGAGTCCACAGCGCAGCACGAACGATGGACTGGTCGCCGCCGGCAGCCACTACTAGCGCCGCATCGGCCTGCCCATCGACGACCACCATGTTGAACGCGATCGGCGAGTTGGCGTCCGCGGCGACATTGGCGGCGATCAGCATGGCCAAACCGAGACCGCCAAGCCGTTGCAGCACTTTGTGGCACGTCCGGCGATGCAGTGGCAAAAGCGACATAACGCAAGACCGGCAGTGGCATGGAGCCCTGTGCGTTGTGCGCCACGGCACCTCGACTGTCAAGCATTCAGGGGCCAGACCATCAGGCTGCCACGCAGATATCCAGTCGATGTGCAACCGTTGATTAGTCAATGAAAAAAATGCAGACTACCGTTGGCTTGCTGGGCGTTGCGCCAGGGGTCTTTGCAAGTCTGGCGGCCTAGGGCGAGCGCAATTATTGACAACGGGGCCGGCAATTCCTGAACTTGTGCAGGGTCGAGCGATTCGACGCGCCGCCCTGAGCGCCGGTGCAAAATCAAGTCGATTTTGGACATCGGCCCCTTGCTTGCTTGGTGGGTCGCTAACTCGCGGCTTTTCAAGCCGCCTGCACGCTCCGTTCCTACCGCGGATCGGTCGAGTAATTCTTGCTCGGGCCCTACGCTGAGTGTCGTGACCGTTGTTGTGGAGACTCTGCCTATGAATTGGCTTGGTTTGCGACTGCCTGCTGTGGCCGTGCTGGTTGTCTGTTGGACAGTCTCGGGCTGTGGCACCGACGAGGTGCTGCAAGCGCAACCGGTTGTGGACGGCGGGGCCACCGCTGGCGCAGGCGATACAATCGTCAGTGCCGACAGCGCCACCGATGGTGCGGACGCAGCAGTCAGTGCCGACAGCGCCACCGATGGAGCGGACGCAGCAGTCAGTGCCGACGCCGATACCGGTGGGCAGCTTGGCCAAGATGGCGGGGGCGACGCCTTGGACCACGAGGTTGTCGCCGACGCCGCTTTGGACGCCAGCACCACCGATACCGCGACAGCCGAAGTGCCGCTCGACACCGAAGCGGACGCGGTCGTCGACGGCGACACCGCCAGTGGCTCGACCGATGCCAATAGTGAAGTCGAGCCCAGCGGCGACAGTGCCACCGATAGTGCGGGTACGCTGGACGGCGACGCTTCCGCCCCGCTCGACGTTGCCGATGCGGGATCGGACGCCGCGGCACAGACGCTGGACGCTGCGCCCCTGTGCGCGACACCCGAAGAATGTCCAGTTGTTACAACGCCTTGTGTGAAAGTGACCTGCATAGTCGGCGCGTGTGGACTGGCGGCAGCCGCCGACGGCGAGGCCTGTACCGACGGCGACGCTTGCACCGACGGCGACACGTGCGCGCTGGGCAATTGCACCGCTGGCAAAGCCAAGGTCTGCGAGGACGGCAATCCGTGTACGGAAGAGGCCTGCGATAGCAACAATGGGGTGTGTTCGAGTTCGCCGTCTACCGTCTGCGACGACGGCAATGCGTGCACCAGTGGCGATTCGTGCAAGGGCGGCGCTTGTTCGGGCGGCGCATCGACCGTTTGTGACGACGCCAACGGGTGCACCACCGACGCCTGCGATCCCACGAAAGGCTGCACAGCGAGCAACAACACCGCGGCGTGCGAAACGGACAGCAAATGCAGTACCGCCGGCCAATGTACCAACGGCGCGTGCCAGGGCGTGGGAGTCGCTTGTGACGATGGGAACCCCTGTACCAAGGACGTCTGCAATGCAAAAACGGGTTGCACTGCCAGTGCTTTGGACGGTGCGCCTTGCGAAGACGGCAGCGCTTGCACGGACGACGACGGCTGTAGTGCCGGCCAATGCAGCGCTGGAAAGGCAAAAGTGTGCACCGACGGTAATCCGTGCACCGACGACAAGTGCGACCCTAAAGCGGGCTGCCAGGCCAAGGCCAACACCGCCGGGTGTGACGATTTCAACACTTGCACCGCCAAAGACCTGTGTGTCGATAGCCAATGCGCCGCCGGAAAGGCGATCACCTGCGACGACACCAACCCGTGTACCGACGATTCGTGCGACCCCATCAAGGGTTGTGTAACCAAGGGCAACACGTTGCCGTGCACGCTGGGGACGGCCTGCGATCAAGGAGTGTGCAAGGACGGCAGCTGCAGCTCGACCGGCGAAAAATCTTGCGACGATGGCAATCCGTGCACAACCGACACCTGTGATGCTCAAAAGGGCTGTGTCGCCACGCCGTTGGGCAACGGCGCTGTGTGCAGCAAGGGCGACGCCTGCGTTGCCAACGGGCTGTGCAAGGCCGCCAAATGCGAAAGTGGCGCCAAGACCCAATGCGACGACAAGAACCCGTGTACCGACGACATTTGCGACGCCAAAGTCGGCTGCGGCTACTTGCCCAATGGCGCTGCCTGTGACGACAACAACAAGTGCACCGCTGGCGACAAGTGCACGGTGGTCCCTGGGCAAGGCTCCAAGTGCCAGCCGGGGGCCGTCGTCGATCCCAAAACCGTCTGCGATGACAAAAATGGTTGCACGACGGACAACTGCGACCCGGCCAAAGGCTGCCTGAACGCGGCCGTCAGTGGCAATCCGGTCTGCGACGACGGCAACGTGTGCACAGCCGGCGAGACGTGCGAGGGCGGCAAGTGTTTTGGCGGCACCTACTCGAGTTGTGACGATGGCAACTTGTGCACGGCTGACAACTGTGACCCCGCCACGGGCAACTGCTCGTGGACAGGCGTCAAGGGCTCCTGCGACGACAAAGATGGGTGCACCAGCAATGACGTGTGCTTGGCCACTGACTGCCAGGGCGTGCCGACGGTATGTGACGATAAAAATCCATGCACCATCGACAGTTGCGACAAAGCGGCGGGCAAATGCGTGACCGCGCCGGCCAGCAGCGGTGGGTGCGACGACGGCAACTTATGCAGCACCGGCGACGCGTGTCTTTCCGGAAAATGTGTTGGCAAAGCATCAAGTTGTGACGACGCGAATGCCTGCACCGACGATGTGTGCGATCCGGCGACCGGCAAGTGCACTTCCAAGGCCAATAGCTCAGCGTGTGGCGGCAGTGACTTGTGCACAACCGGTGGAGTGTGTACGGACGGGGCCTGCCAGCCGGGCAAATTGCCCAAGTGCGACGACAAAAACCCTTGCAGCACAGACTCTTGCGATGCCAAGACCGGGGTGTGCAGTCAACAGGCGGTGGCTGACGGCAGCACCTGCGACGACGGCATTGCCTGCACGACGGCCAGCGCGTGCAAGGGTGGCGCCTGCCTCGCCACCGTTGCCTGCACGATCTACAGCGCGACGTTCGAGTGCGATGCCGCCACCGACTTCAAGATTGTGGTCCCGCCACCGCAGTCGGGAGGCCAGCCGCGCAAAGTGGTGTGGGCGGTCGATCAAACGCCGCAAGTGCCTCAGGCTGCCACCAAGGGCTGCATGCTCAACTTCAACAATGGCCTCAATCACTGCGATCCGCTGGGCAACCAATGCCAGTTGCCCTTGGGCACCGCGACGTCGCCGGTCCTCGATTTCTCGGTCGTGCCCAGCTTGCTGCCGTCGATTGTGTTCGATGTGTACTACGACCTGGACATTCAACCGCAGCAATACCAAGGCTTTGACGCGCCACGGGTCACCTTGCGCAATGCGGCGACGGGAGCGGAATTGTCGGCGTGGACCCTGCCGGTGACCAACACCGACATTAAGGCGTGGAAAAACGGCTACAAGATTGACATGCCGCAAGCAAAAGGGCTTAAAGTTACTGTGGATTTTCGCCTCAATTTGCCGTACGCGTGGCTGACCACCGATCAGGGCAATCAAGGGGCTGGGGTGTTCATCGATAATCTCAAGGCGCTAGCCACTGTGCTACCCGAGTCGGCGTGTGCTGACAGCATCGACAACGACAGCAATGGCAAGACGGATTGCGCCGACCCAGCCTGCGCGTTTGGCACCTTGTGCACAGCAGCGGTTGTGGCCGAAGATTCGATGGACTGCGCCAACAAGAACTGGACTTTTGCCTCCAGCAACGCGACTGTCAGTTGGGCAATCGACCAGACACCAGCCGCCGTCAAGGCCTACAGCGGGGCCTGCACCCTAAATTTCAACGACGCAGTGGACTATGTGCCGGGCACCGGTGCCAGTTCGCAGTTGGCGGTCGGCGGCACGGCGACGTGGGCCAAAGAAGTGAATCTGACCCCGCACAAAGCGGCGTATATCAAGTTTTGGGCCTATCAAAACGTCGAAGGCACTGGCGCTTGCGCATTTGGCGGCTCCTGTCAAAACGTCGACCGGCTTTTCGTTCAGATGTCGTCCGACAGTTTTGCCGGCTGTGGCTGTGCAGCGAACCAAACGTGCAACATCAACAGCAACCAATGCAACACCAATGGCACCACCACTTGGGTGGTCAACAAGGACCAGCTCAAGGCGTGGTCGCCGGTCCTGTACGACGCCGTCAAATTCGCTGGCAAGAAGGTCACTGTCCGCTTTCGGTTTGACTCAGTGGACCAGATTGGCAATAACTACGAAGGCGTATTTGTGGACGATTTTGAGATTTTGGCCAAGTAGGGACCACCCTGCAACCCGTAGGCAACTGAAAACGCGGCGATCGCTTGAGAGTTCCGCCTGCCGCCAAATCGGCAGCCTCGACGCAGCAAACTCATTGAGAGGCAGGTGGAATGTGGGCCGCACCTGCGGACCACCGCGGGGGTTTGGGGGCGGCGCGCTCCCAAGTTTCTAGTTAGGAACTGTCCCACACTAAGTCATTGTGGGACTGGTTCCGTTTGCTTGCTTTGTTGGTCGCTAAGCTCGCGTCCTGAAAGGCCGACTCGCCGCTCGTGTGTTGCCCAGA
The DNA here is from genome assembly GCA_009692465.1 of Myxococcales bacterium. GTDB lineage: Bacteria > Myxococcota_A > UBA9042 > UBA9042 > UBA9042 > SXRM01. The sequence continues at coordinate 1,209 of SHZD01000155.1, read as the reverse complement.
TCGATCGCGTTATTTCAGGACAGTCCCTTAGCCACCAAAGCAGCCGTGAGAGGCTAAGCAAATCTCGCTTGATCGGCTCTCTATTGCGTTTTCCCGGTCCGAAATGCCGTAGGCGGCAACACAAACGCCCGCAGCCCCGCCGTGTCGCGCGTGGTGGCGCACTTGGTGGGTTCGACCCCAGTGCACTCTTTGATCGGTCCGTTCAGGTAAGGCATGAACAGGTCGTGAAAGCCCTTAAAGTCATCCGCCGCGCCTTGGGGCGCCATCTCGGAGCCCCACGAGTTGTTGATGCGAATGAACTTGATGCTGGCCTTGGGGTCCAGTGCCGCGGCTAATGCTTTGGGGTTGGTGACTTCCACCCCGGCCTTGAGGGTGCCAAAACTGGGGACGTTGTCGATTTCGTAATCTTCGACCACGGTCATGTGGCCGCCCTGACGACCTGGGGTTGCTGGCGGCGCGGCAAAGGTTTTGTCGGCGCTCATGGCGGCAAAGTCGACGAACTACGTCATAATCACTGGCAATTTGAGGTGCAACGCCTTTTGAGTGGTGATTTGGAACGTGCGGCGCGCGCTGGCGGTGGACGGGTAGAATTGCTCTGTCCACGCGTACTTGCCGGTGCGGCGGTTGAAGTCAAAGCTACTGGCCGGCTTGCCGATCGCCTCTTCCAGCAACACCGGGCCTTGCTTGCCACTCTCAAGCACCCAACCGGCCGCAAAGTCGCGCGGATGGCGCTCAACGCCGCCACGCTGAATCGCTGCAAGTCCGCCACGGACTTATCTTTAACTTAACAGTACTATCAACCGATTGAGCATCATCGTCGCCCTCCCGGTCGCCGCACGTCGTCTCGACATAAGCAACTGGCATCACACCACTTGCGCGTTGGCGATGGCGAACGGCCGCAACAGTTCCAGCGCGCCACCGTGTTTACTTTGCCAATGCTGCGCCGAACCGCCGATTGGGGTCAGGACCAGCTGACAGCACGCCAATTTGGTGTTCCAGCAGTAGCGCAGCGAACCATCCGGGTTGCGGTAACCCAAACAGGCGAACGGCGCGCTACTGCCGTCTAGGAGCCTGTCGGAAATCAATCGGTTATGAAATATCTTTGCGGTTATACACAATGAATCTATTGCGATCCGACAGTCTCCTAGCTTCACAGATATTCTCAACTGTCCAAGAACTGCCCGGAGTGAATCCGTGCAGTTTCGGACA
>SHZD01000154.1 GCA_009692465.1 Myxococcales bacterium | reverse complement strand
ACCCACCAGTTCAGGGTTGCGGGGTGGCAGTCGTGGGCTTTGGCGAACTCGCGGTAGGTCAGGCCCGATTGGCGCCACGCGGCGACAGTGGCCTGCCACCAAGGGCGGTTGCGACGAGTAAACATGGGACAACCTGCGGTGCTCACGGACGTGCGAGCTTGCAGGCGCAGCGTACTTCGAAAAACTTGTGCGGTTAGGGTGGGGAGTTCGGGCGGTTACACAACACCCCAAGCGCCGCACTGCCTGCCATGTTGACACCCACCAAGTGTCAGCAGCGCCCCCAAACCGCCAATCCCCGGAGAAACCCGCCCTTGTAGCCGCGCCCGCTGACCACGCCATCCAGCCACTGGCTTGCCCCAAGCACCCCAAAGCCACCCGCTGGCGCGCAAGGGCTGGAAACGCAGTGTTTCAAGCACTTGCGCGCATGCGCTGAAAATTGCTTCGCCCAACTGTCGCATGGACATTCCCGTTAGCGCGCACGCCGCTCGCCCGTAGCTAGTGTGGTCGTCCAAATCTTGATTATGACAGGAATAACCTGATCGCCGCAAGCCAATTTCTTCAAAATCTGGCGGCTTCGGGCAGATTCGGCTGAATTCGCCCAAATGCACTCAAAGACCCGCCCGCACCCCAACAGCATGCGGCAGCGGCAAAATTGCCTATGCGCGCCCCAGCATTGCTGGTAAGGTGCCTCAACGCCGCTTGGGTCCACCGCCCGCGGACTGAGGCTCACATGATCCGTCGCTCCCCTTTTCGCTCCCCTTTTCGCTCCCCTTTTCGCTTAATTGCCGATTTTCTTGTTGCATTTCTGATAGTTTTGCCGCTAGCCGCTTGCAGCAACGACGACGGCGCAGGGGGCGGAACCACTGGCGGAACCACTGGCGGAACCACTGGCGGAACCACCGGCGGCAACGCCAGCTCGGATGGGCAAATCGGTACTTTCGACGTGGGCGGCTTGCAGATTTTGGATGTCAATGCCAATACGAGCAAGGACTTGAGCATCAGCGACTCCGGCGCTGGCCAAGCGATCTGCCCCGGCGGCGCGGGTTGCGCCTGCATCGAAGCCAAAGACTGCGACAACTCCAGCTGCATCGACACCCCCGAAGGCAAAAAGTGCGCGCAAAACTGTACCGACAAGTGCCCCGACGGCTACATCTGCAAACTCAAGAAAGAGGCCGCTGACGTCGCCTCGATTTGCGTGCCCAAGTTCGGGCGGTTGTGCGATCCGTGTGGCAAATCTCCCGACTGTGACGCGTTGGGGCCGGACTTTCTGTGCGTCGATTACGGCGCCAAGGGCAATTTTTGTGGCATCGGCTGTCAGGCCAATAAAGAATGCCCCAGTGGTTATACCTGCGAAGGCGCGGTCAGCACCGAAGGCGCTCAGGCCAAGGCCTGCGTCGTCGCCCCGACCGCCGTCAAGCCGACCGAATGGGGCGACTGTGCCTGTTCGCAACGCGCCGTCACCAAAAAGCTAGAAACAGCGTGCTACGTCGCGGGTGCCAACTCGGCTAAGTGCCCGGGGACGCGGTCGTGCAGCGAAGCGGGGCTCAGCGCCTGCACTGCACCTACCCCAACGCCGGAAATGTGCAACGGCAAGGACGACGACTGCAACGGCCAAGTCGACGATGGCACCTGCGACGACAAATCGCCGTGCACTACCGACAAATGCGACGCGACGTTGCCCGACGCCGGGGCGGATGGCTGCAATCACCTGTTGCTCGCCGATGCCAGCCCGTGCAGTGACGACAATGTGTGCACGGCCAGCGATGGATGCCAAGGTGGGGTGTGCATCCCAGGCAAAGCCAAGAACTGTGACGACAGTAATCCTTGCACTATCGACACTTGCGATGCCAAGGCCGGTTGCGGTCACGCCGCTGACAACGGTGCGCCCTGCGAAGACGACGACAAGTGCACCACCACCGACGTGTGCAACGGCGACCAGTGCGTCGGCAAGAGCAAGGTGTGCGCGCCGCCAACAAGCACTTGTCAAACAGTCAGTTGCGACACGACCACCGGCAATTGCGCGGCCAAAAACAAGACCAACGGCAGCGTGTGCGACGACCAAAATGTGTGCACCATTGGCGATGCCTGCAAACAAGGCCAATGTGAGTCCGGCGCCGACAAAGACCCGTGCGACGACGCCAGCGCCTGCACCATCGATTCATGTGATCCTACACTCGGTTGCCAACACAAAGCTGTCACCAAGCCATGCGACGACGGTGATCCCTGCACCAGCGGCGACGCCTGCAAAGACGGCAAGTGTAGCGCTGGCGGCCCGACCAATTGTGACGATGGCGACGGCTGTACGCTCGATTCATGCAACAAAATCAAGGGCTGTGTGCATGTTTTTGATGGCGCTGCCTGCGACTGCAAGCCCGAAGAACCCAAAGGCTGCGAAAAACTGGAAGACGGCAATTCATGCAACGGAACCATGGCCTGTTTGCCGAAGGGCTCTGGGTTCGCTTGTCAGGTCGATCCCAAGACCATTGTCAAGTGCGACAGCGGTGCCGACAGTGCTTGCGAACAGAATATTTGCGACCTCAAGACTGCCAAGTGCACGTTTACTAAGTTAATTGACGGCAAACCCTGCGACGCCGACGGCAGTGTCTGCACCCAAAACGATGCGTGCAGCAATGCCGTGTGTGCCAAAGGTGGAATCAAGGAATGTAGCGACGGAAATCCTTGCACCACCGATGGTTGCGACCCCAAGACCGGCTGCAAGTCTGAAAACAACGTCAGCGCCTGCGACGACGGCAAAGTCTGCACCGAAGCCGACAGTTGCAAAGACGGGGCGTGTGCCAGCGGTGCCGCCAAAAACTGCAATGACAACAACACGTGCACCGACGACACCTGCGACAACGCTGCCGGTGGCTGCAAGCACGCGGGCAACGCCGGTTTATGCGACGACAACAACGCCTGCACCAAAGGCGAATCGTGCCAAGGCGGGGCCTGCTCTGCGCCCAACCCGCCGTCGTGCGATGACAGCAATCCGTGCACCACCGATTCGTGCGACGCGGCCAAGGGCTGCAGCAATGCCGCCAATAGCTCGCCGTGCGACGACAGCAACGCCTGCACCAGCGGCGACACCTGCGGCGGCGGCGCCTGCAAAGCCGGGGCCACCAAGGCCTGCGACGACGGCCAAGCGTGTACCGACGACTCGTGCGAACCCAAAACCGGCTGCGTCAACGCGGCCAAAGACGGCAATGCTTGCGACGATGGCAACGTCTGCACCAAGACCGACGCCTGCAAAACCGGTCAGTGCGTGGGCAGCGGCGGCATCAACTGCGACGATGCCAATGTGTGTACTGACGACAATTGCGACGTCGGCGGCAGCGGTTGCACCCACAGCGCCAACAGCAAACCGTGTGACGACGGCAATGTGTGCACCGACAACGACGCGTGTGCCGCCAAGTCGTGCCAATCGGGCGCCGCCAAGACCTGCACCGACGGCAACGCTTGCAGCGACGACACCTGCAACGCCGCGACGGGCTGCGCTTTTGCCAACAACGCCGCCAGTTGTGACGATAGCAACGCCTGCACCACCTCGGACCAATGCCAAGGCGGCAAATGCGCGGCAGGTCAGCAAAAAGTGTGCAATGACAACAATCCGTGCACCGCCGACGCCTGCAATCCCAACAGCGGTTGCACCACTAGCCCCGCGCCCGGCGCCTGTGACGACAGCAACGGCTGTACGCTCAACGACAGTTGCTCGGGCGGCAGTTGCGTCGGCGGTTCTGCCAAAGATTGTAGCGGTTTAGGCGACACCTGCAACACCGGCGTCTGCCAAGGCGGCGGCTGCACCAAACAACCCAAGAACAATAGCTGCGACGACGGCAATCCGTGCACCGTCAACGATGCGTGCAGCGGCGGCAGTTGCCAAGCGGGCGCGCAGAAGGACTGCAGCGGTTTTGCCAACACCTGCAACAGCGGGCTGTGTCAGGGCGGCAACTGCGTGGCTCAACCCAAATCGGGCAGTTGCAGCGACGGCAATGGCTGCACAGTCAACGACTTTTGCAGCGGCGGCACCTGCCAAGCCGGTGGGGCCAAAGATTGCAGCGGCTCGGCGGATGCCTGCAGCACCGCGGCCTGTTCGGGCGGCAGTTGCCTCAAGACCGCTAAGGCCAACGGCACCGGCTGCGGCGGCATCAACAAGTGCGTCAGCGGGGCGTGCAAGGTCTACACCAGCTCGTGTTCAGGCAAGTGCGGGTTATCCTACGACCAATACGCGCCGTGCCAATGCGACAGCGGCTGCACCGGCTTTGCCGATTGTTGCAGCGACTACCAGAGCGTGTGCGGCTGCGGCGACGGCAAATGTACCGGCAGCGAGACTTGCGTAACCTGCCCCAAAGACTGCGGAGTGACCACCTGCACCCCCGGAAAAAGTGAAACCCAGACCCAAAACTGCGGCAATTGCGGCAGCCAAACGCGCACTCGGCTGTGTTCGGGCGGCTGCCAGTGGGGCACATGGAGCAGCTGGAGCCCCTGCTCGGGCCAAGGCGTGTGCGCCGTCAACGCCACCCAAGCCTGTTCAGGCGAGCCGTGTTCGCTCAATACTTGCAATTCCAATTGCCAATGGGGCGGATGCGGCGCACTCAAGTCAGGAGCGGCGTGTTTGTGGAAAAACGGCACCGTAGGCAAGTGCTGCGGGACCAAACCGACCAAGCAGTGGGCGTTTTGCAATCCGAGTACCTGTCAGTGGTATCCGTGCGCAACAGTGACCCCAATCGGCGCGTTTTGCCCCAGCACCTGGCCCTGAGGAACGGTCCCACAATAAGTCATTGTGGGACTGGTTCCGTTTGCTTGCTTTGTGGGTCGCTAAGCTCACGGCCTCAAAGGCCGACTCGCCGCTCCTGTGTTGCCCAGATCGATCGAGTTATTTAAGGACAGATCCTTAGAAACTGTCCCACAATAAGTCATTGTGGGACTGGTTCCGTTTGCTCCATGTGCAACCGTCACCCCAATCGGCGCGTTTTGCCCCAGCACCTGGCCGTAGTAGATCGCGCGAAAACGAGAAAATTCATGTCATTGCGCCGCGTTACATTAGGCGATTTGCATATCGCCGATGAGCCCGCCTTTGGGCGCGTCGGTCTGTATGCGCAACTGAAGCGTCATCTGCGGATCGCCAACTACCCTTTTCGCCTGCTGCCCGCCGATGCCGAGAAGTGGGACGACGCGTTGCTGCTCAATCTGTGCTTTTGGGACACCAGCCTTGGCGGCGATGTGCTGGTCGATACCACTTTGCCTGCCGATGTGGTGTGTCACATCGCTTGGCACCATTTGGCGCACATTCGGCTGACAGAAGGGCAATTGCCCTTGGCGGCGGAGGCCCTGATTCTGGGCGAGTCGATCGCCAGCGCGTTTGACCTGTACCTCGTGGGTCGGCTAATCGACAGTGCGGCGTCCAGTGATTTTATTTCGACGCAAGTGCCGGCGATGGCAGAAGTGGCCGAGTCGGCTGGGCTAGAACCCGAGCAATTTGCTGGGATTTTGGACCAAGTGCGCGCCAATCCAGAGGTGGCGTTTGAGAGTTTGCGCCAGTTGCTGTTCGACACCGTCCTAGGCTTGTTGGCGGCCCCAAACGCGGATAGCGCTCACCAAGTGCTACGGGTGGCCAGCCAACACCGCTTTGGCTGCCTGTTGCACCACTTTGAAATCGCCAATTGGTTGCTGCATGCGCGTGCGGCACCCCAAAACGCTTCCGGCCCGCGTGCCAAAGAGGTCGACGCGCAGTTGCGAAACCAAGCTATCGCTCTCGATTGGTTGCAATTGCATTGGCTGGATGCAGATTTGGCGGCCAATTGATGGTTTGTTGACGCCGCGCAGCAACAATCGCAAGCTGTGGCCATGCTGAATCCCCATTCACCCGCCAGATCGTCGACTCGCACGCTGCTGACCTTGCTGGCGGCACTGGCGGTGCTGACGCCTGCTTGCGGCGGCGCCGATCTGCAACCGGAAGACAGCGCGGCTGCCCGACACCAACAAGCCGCGCCTAGCGTCGACGTCGCTCGCCTGGCCGAGTTGGTTCACGATCGCGTTAATCTTGTGCGCGAACGCGAAGGTCGGCGCGCGCTGACCTACAATCCTGCACTGGCCAAAATCGCCGCTTTGCACAGCGCCGACATGGTTCGGCAGCGCTATTTCGCCCACCTCAATCGGCATGGTCAGTCCTTTTCGCGCCGGTATGAGCTGGCCGGATTTGCGTGCAAAGTGCCCGACGAACCGCCGTATTACCTGCTGGGCGCTGAAAATCTGGCATTGATCCACCGTGTTGCCCAGTGGAAGGTGTATGTCGATGGGCGCAGAGAGCCTGCGCAGGTGCGGACTTTGGAACAAATTGCCGACGACGCGGTGCAGGGCTGGTGGGATTCGCCCGGCCATCGCAAGAATATGCTGATCCACGCTTGGCTGAGCGAAGGTCTCGGGGTGGCGGTGACGGCTGACGGCCAAGTGTTGATTACCCAAAATTTTTGCTGAGGCCGGCAGCAGCGTCGCTGGCAAGCTGGACCGCTTGTCAACGTACTTGTCAAGTTTCGGAAAATTCTACAATACTTTTAGCATGTTGTTCAATGGGTGCCACTGCTGTTTTAAACATTGACGGCTGTGCCAAAGCAGACCACTCTCGCGGCCATGGGCTCTCACTCGATTCTAACTCAGCACGTGCAAGCGGTCGCCAACTGGCACCAACACGAACGCGAATTCTTGCAACATCTGGCGGACCACGGTCAGAGCCCGGACGCCCTGTATATCGGCTGTTCGGACTCGCGCGTGGTCCCCGAACTGCTGACCGCGTCATCGCCGGGGCGCCTGTTTGTGGTGCGCAATATTGCTAATTTGGTGCCGCCGGTCGACCACGCCGATGCCAGCGTCGGTGCCGCGCTCGACTACGCCGTCGGCCACCTGCACGTGCCGCATCTGGTGGTGTGTGGTCACGACGGCTGTGGTGGCGTTAAGGCCGCGATGGACGGCGGTGCCGAGGCGCAATTTGAGTCGCTCAACGAGTGGCTGCGCGGCATTGCGCCAGCAGTGGCGCGCGCTGGCACTGAGGGCAGCAGGATCGAACAGTGGCGGCGCGCTGTCGAGGCCAACGTCTTGGTCCAACTTGAAAACCTGCTTACGTTTCCGCTGATTCGTAAGGCTGTCGAAGCCGAATCGCTGAAATTGCACGGTTGGGTGTTTGACATCAAGGCGCTGGCCTTGCGGGTCTATGACGCTGACTACGGTGAATTTGTGCCGAGTGGCGATTTTTTGCGCGACCTCGATGCGGAACGCCAGCAAGAACTCTAGCAATTCAAGCTGTTGGCTGGGGATCAGCGCCGTCCATAGCGCGCCGTCACATGGCATCCGCGCGCTGCGGCCGACCACGCATCGATCGCTGCGACCAACGGGTCCATTTCATGGTGATCGGTGGACGCAGCAGCAATTGCTGCGGCCAATGGTCCGAACGCCGACGGTGCTTTGCTCGTCTGCCAAGCCGTCAACAACGCTTGCATCGCATCGCGGTTGCGCTCCAGTACGGCACTGCGAAATGCTGACACTTGCGACCACTGGGCGGCGGTTGGGGTGTGAGCAGCGACGTCAAAGCTAGCCGCGGCGCCATGTTGCGGCAAATCCGCCAGAGCCGCGCGGGCCATCGCTTTTTGGTTGGCCATGCGCACCAAATCTTTGTAGTCGACCACGACGTCGGCCACCGGCCCCGGCCCGCTGACCTGCACCTGCATATCGATCACATGCTCGTCGCTACCGAGGAACGCCGGAATCAGCATGGTCATGCCCTCGCCGTCCTGGTCGCGGTCGCGCTGCACGCCGGCCACCCGGGCGAGGTTCTGGTCGACCGCTTGCTCTTGAAGGCGGACCCGCTGCGTCTCTAGATCGGTGAGCACTCGCGAGCCAAGAACCTGATAAGCAACAGCATTGGCCGCCAACCGAATGTCGACACGGATCAAACGTGCCACCACGCGACCCCAGCCTTGCCACAAGGCCCGCGCCCCGGCCAATTCTTGTCCGGCCGGGGCCAATTCGACCATGCCGTGGCCCAGTTCGGCGATGTGCCACGCCGTGTCGGCTGCGGCGGCCTCTGCCAACAGAATCGAGGTCAGGGTGGACTCTTGCACGGCTGCGGCTGCCGAATCGGCCAAGCCACCGGCTAGCAGGTCGGCAAACGCCGCCACCAGCACAATCGCTCGGGTGCCAGCAACCCGATGGTGGGCAGCAGCGTGGGTGGCCAACAACTGGCGAGCCGTCGCGTGACTGCTCGCCACATCTGCTGAGCCCCACGGAGCACCGCTGGAGCACAAGGCGCGGACCCGCTGCAGCGCTTCGGCGCCACTCAAGCCATCGTAATGCTCTTGGCTGGTCGGCACCACGATGGTCAAGCGGTCTTGGGGCTCAAGATAGGACGCTATCGATTCCAATGACTTGCACGCAGCTTCGCCGCGCATACCTAACGAAGGGCCGACGACTACGGCCAAGTCAAACGGCGGTCGACGCATGCCCCAGCGGTCAGTCGACCGCAAAGCGATGCGCAACCACACCAGGCCCGCACCGGCAATATGGGCGCGGTCGAGGCGCGCACTGACCGAAAGCGCAGATGTTTCTGGCGGTTGCAGGTCGGCAGCCGCACTGGCGCGGGCAGCAAGTTCGGCGACGCGCGGCGGCAGTTGGGCCAGCGCTTGCAGGCGACGTTGCCAAGCGGCGGCACCGGCAAAGTAGTTGGGCGCCAAATGACAGCGTTTGGGCAAAGGTTGGGCGGGCAAGGGATCGACGGTGCAAGCTTCGCCGCGCGCATCTGCCGCCGCGCGGTCCTGCCAGTCGTCGGCTTTAGGGCTCGGCGCTGGGCTTTCGGCGACCGGCTGGTCTTTGCCTTTGGCCTTTTCAGGTGGGCCGCCCTTGTCGGCATCTTTGCCGTCGTCCTCAGATTGATGGTCTTGGAGGAAAAATAACTTCTTGCCGGCGCTGCTGCTGCCGGTTTGGGCGCGCTCCTGCTTGGCCGCTGGGTCGGCCCTTTGCTTCATTTTGTCCGCGACAGTTTTGTCCCGCGAGCCGCTATTTTGACCGTTGGCCTCCTCCGCGACCGCTTTCAGCTCATCGCTAGGCTTGGCCGAGCGAAATGCGGCGGCGATAGTTTTATTCTCTACCATTGCACGCGCTTGCCGATCTGTTTTCTCCAGTGTGCCACCGGCTTTGGAGCCAGCAGCCAATTTGACCCCAGAGCCGCCGCCGCCCTCGCCGCCACCTTGCAAGCCGACGCCGCCGAAACTTTTGGCCACGACCTCACCGTCTTCCGTCGCTGCTTGCGCAAAAAGGCGGCTCGCCTTGCCGAGTTGAGGTCGACCGGGACTGGCGGTCACCTGAGGCGGAGACAGCTTTTTTTCGGCCCGGTCACGACGAGTGCCGATAAGTGGCGCCGGCGGTTCAGTCTCGCCGCTCGGTTTTTGCTGTGGGTCGATTAGAATTTCAGAGTGGCTCGATGCAGGGCTCGCGGGTTGGGCTGTCCTAGCTGTCGGCGCATTTTTGGAGCAACCCGAACCGCCCGCGGTTGCGACGAGCGCCGCCAAGGACACCAAGATAGCGACACCAATGGGCTTCATGGCCGCTCCTCGTCTTTGGTCTTGGCATCGGCTTTGGCCTGCGCAGGGTCAGTGTCCGGTTCAGAATCCTGACCTGATGCGGGATCCTGAGCAACCGCAGCAGCCTGCGCGGCAACTGGCGGCGCAGGTGGCGGCGTAACTGGAGCTACAGGTGGCGGCGCAACTGGAACTACAGATGGCAGGGGAGGCGGAAGCGGTGCGTCCGTGGCGACGACTGGCTCGACTCGGTTTGGGGTAGGCGACGGCGCGGGCCGACCGCGATTCTGCCAGCGGCGCCACGCCCACAACACCGCGGCGCAACCGGCGACCACGATGACCACAAACTCACCAACTTCCATTAAATCGCTGCAGCCGCCACCCAGACACACAATGCCCGCACCCACCGCCGCGGTGGCCAGCAGCACCGCGAGGCGCTTGATTCGGCGCGGCTCTGCCCGCCAAGTCCGAATGGCCAGCAAAGCGCCCACCACCAGCAGCAACCAACCCAAACCCACCGGCGGCCGCGCGCCCAACCACAGCACGACCGTGGCTTCTGCCGTGGCGTCGCGCACCGCGGCAGAAAAGTGCAGCTCCTCGGCGGCAAACGGCGTCGGCAGGGGCACCAGATCGTCCTTTTCCGCGACGGGTGGCGCGCTGTGTTCGCCGCCTTCGCTTTGGCGCAAGTCCGTCATCACCGCGTATTGCTTGCGGTCGCCGGGCACCCGAATGCGCCATTGCAGCGGCCCTTGGCGGACATCGATGCGCGGCGCGATGACTTCGGCGCGGCCAAAAAACTTCAGTTCCGAGCCGCGTTGCTCGTAGCGGACTTCGACCCGCAGATTGGCACCGCCACCCAATGGGACCGCTAGCTCGCCCTTGTCGTCACGCACCGCTTTGACATTATTGCCATCCACCGTCAACGCCAGCACTTCAGCGCCCTTGGGCAGAGCAATCCGCAGCACCGGACGACCGGCATTTTGCAGCAACAACACCGCGCGCGAGGCGATGCGACCATCGGGCAACACGTTGCTTTCTAACCATACTTGCTTGGCGAAGGCGTCCAGCGTCGCCACAGTCGCACGGCGCATCACGCTCAGCTCAACCTGCACCGGGCCACGCAGCGAACGAAAACCGGCGACCAAATCGCGACCGGCTTGGCGAGCCACGGCTTCGGGCAGTTCGGTAGTCGGCAGCACCCGCGTCTCGCCTTTAGCGCTGGGGACCAACTCTAGCCCCGGTTCAGCCGACAACGCTACCGTATCGGTTTCCAGCTCGGCGCCCTGCACGCGAATATCTGGCAGATTCAAGGTCTTAGCGTCCTTGCCGATCAGCTGCTCCAGGTCGATTTGCAGTTGCACCGATCCTTCAAGCGCACTGGAGAACCGCAAATCCCACCACTTGCGACCCGGCTCGGGCTTGGCCCCCTCCGTGGCGACCACTCGACTCAGACTGGGGGCCACTACCCGCGGTTCGCCAACCTTTTCCGGCAGATCCAACACGATTTTATCGGTGCGACCGGCCTTGATATCGACCACGACCACATGGCTGTCACGCAGGGCCCGCTCATCAATGCGTACCAGTGCGATGCTGCGCGCCTCCAACCGCACCTGACGCACGCGGGCGGCGGCCAATGTGGTAGCCAAAGCTACTGGCGCGCCGATGTGCCGCCACACCTGATCCGCGCGGCCATCGAGCTCGCGGCGCACCCCTGCTGGCAGGGCCTCCAGACCAGCGCGCAGCCAACCGGCGGCGCCTTCCATCGGGGCAAAGCCCATCTTTTCGCCGTCCAACAGCACTACCGCGCCGTTTTCGCGAAAAGCACCCAGCGGCCGCAACACCGGGGCAACCAGGGGAGCGCCGGCTTGCTTGTCGGTGGGTTGCTCAAAAGTGACGCGCACTTGCCGTGTAGTCGCCGCGCCCGAGGCCGACTTGTCGTCGGCGAAACCCACTCGCAAGCGGCGGGGTAAGTCACCCGACGGCGCCAGCACATCCCAAGTCGTAATGTCGGTACCTTCAACGTTGGCTACCACCACATCGGCGGGCACTTGCACTTGCAGCGCGGTGGCCTTGCCCTGAACAATGCTCAAGTCGATGGTGGCCTTGCCGCGCACCAAGCCCTCGCCCAAAGTCAGCGTCTGCCAAGTCTCGGCCGAAAACCGCACCGTGCGCTCGACCGCGCCGCCTTCGACCGCAGCAAACGAGATATGCAACGACTCTCCCGGCGGCAAAAAGGCGTGGGCGACTGACTGCCCGGCCACCGCGCTGGTCTGCACCGGCACTTCGGGTTCAAAGCGGACGCCGCGCTTGCCCGGTAGGCGCACTTCGACTTCGGTAATCGGCGCGGCGACCCGGCTCAATTCCAGTTCTTGATCTTCGCTGTCGCCTTCGATTTTGACTTGCAAGCGCGCGGTGATGACGCGCAGGCCTTTGCCGGTCACTTCGACGCGGTGCTGGTTGCTGTCGCCGCCGTCTTCATCGCCTTCGCCGGTCAGCGCGGCAACCGGTCGGCCATCGATGGCGACGTCGATCAGCGCCAAACTGCGCTCGGCCAAATTGATGACGCCAGGCTGGCCGCGGGCTTCTACTTCGACGCGCAGTTCGACATTGGCGGCGCCGGCGGTCACCGTTAGCTTGTAGCGCGCTGAGCGCACCCGTGGCGCGGTGCTGGCCTGACTGCGCACCAAAAGCGCCCGCGCGCCTTCGGCGGTGTTGTCGGCTTCGTCAACGCCAAACACCTCAAAATCACTCGCATTATTCGACACAGCGCCGCGCGGCCAGCTGGGCAATGGCACGACTACCGCTTGGCCGGCGCTTTTGTCCAACCGCCATTGACACTCGATGTTGACAGCGGCGCGCCGGTCGGCACCGGGCTCGAGGCGAACAACGACCATGCCGCCGCGCAGCGTCCACTCGGCCGCGGTGCCGCCCCAAGTCACGCTATGCACCGCGGCACCGGCGGCGATCAGCGGCACATCGACGGCTCCGGCCGCGCCGACCACCACGCTGGCCGAATAAGTGACTGAAAGAGTGCGGTCGTTGTGGTTGAGCGTGACTGTGCCGGGACTCCACACCGCCTCAACGGTGCGAACGGGTTCGCCGAACGCTTGCTTGAGCAGCTGCCACACGCTGGCCGGCAGCGATTCTGCCGATTGGGCTGAGGCGTCAAACGCGACTAGCGACAGCAGCGCCGCACTTGCAGCAAGGCGCGACCACCAGCAACGGCGGTTGAGTGCAACGAATAGGGCCAATTGATGCTGGGCAATCATGGAAACCTCCGCGGGCAAAGACGCGCAAGGGTACCGCGAGATCTTGGCCGAGGTCTATTGGCTTTGAGGGACCCTGTCTACCACACCACAGCTGCGCCATCGCGAAAGAACCCACCCGACGGCCCGTCTGTAGCCAAGGTCGCCGCCCACACGATACTGGCAGCACCCTGCTCTACGCTGCGATCGGCCTGCGGTCCGCCCATGTCGGTGCGACACCAGCCGGGGCACACCGCGTTGACGCGCACACCAGTCGGGTGCAATTCAGCGTGCAACACCCGAACGAAGGCGTTTTGCGCCGCTTTCGACAGTCGGTAGCCGGTGAATCCGGCGCCCATATCGGTCACTGCGCCAAGACCTGAGCTCCCCGCGACGAAATTGCCGCCCGAGCGCTGCAACATCCTTGCGCAGGCCTAGGCCAAGTTCAACGTGCCGAGCGTGTTGATGTCGAACGTCTGCCGCACCAAATCCGGATCCACGTCGAGCGGCCCGAATGCGCGATCGAGAAACTGGCCGGCGTTGGCCACGGCGGCGTCCAACCGGCCAGCGCGGGCTTGCACTGCAGCCACGGCCGCGCGCACGCTGGACGGCTGAGTCAGGTCCAGTGCCACCGCCATCAAAAAACGGCCGGTCTGGACGGCGTCGGCCAACGCCGCCTCGGTCTGGCTGCACAGGTCGGCCTGGCGCACACCGGTGACCACGGACCAGCCCAAGGCCAGCAATTGCCGGCTGGTGTGCAAGCCAAGGCCGCGGTTGGCGCCGGTGATGAGGGCAACGGGGTGGTCGTGCATGAGTTCCTCTGAGGGCTGCGATCCGGCTGCCGATTAGTCAAGTGCTAGATTTCCGTAGAAATTGTATTAGATCCATAGACTTTTGGTGTTGGCGGTGCCGGCTGTGAAAGCAATCGGAACTGGCGGTCAGGTGACGCGCTGAGGTCAACGGTTGAGGGCGCTGAGTGGCCTAGAGACCCGACCAATTAACGCCAAACCTCAAAGAATTCCCAAACAAAACGGAGCGGCCTGACGCCAACCCGCAGGCCACTGAATAAGTGCCGCAGGCTCGCGACCCACAAAGCAAGCACTGAGACGCCGAGCAAATCTTATTTGATCGGCTCTCTAGGAGCGTGTCGGAGTATTCCGACTCGCTCCTAGCGCCGTGTGGCTAGACG
>SHZD01000153.1 GCA_009692465.1 Myxococcales bacterium | reverse complement strand
CGGCCCCCGATTTGGGATGCCAGTGCCCTGTCGCTCGCTGTCGCTCGACAAGGAGCAAGGAGCTTTTCTGTCAGGGGCGTACTCTCGTACGTCCCTGACAGAAAAGTGACGCAGTGACGCCGAGATGCGCCCAAAGCGGGGGATCGCGGGCTGCGAAAATGAGGTCGGGGTCGGGTGGGCTTGATACCGGCAACTCCGTGCCGCATTCTAGTGGGGACACCGCGAGGCAACAGCGCGCCAAGGCCAAGCTAATGTGTGGAATTTTTTCATTTCTGGACATCACGACGAGCGCTAATTTGCGCCGAGCCCAAGCGCTGCAACAGGCGCGCATTTTGCGCCACCGCGGTCCCGATTGGAGCGGAATTTGGTCTAATGATCGCGCGGTGTTGGCCCACGAACGCTTAGCGATTGTTGACGTCTTGCATGGCGCCCAACCGCTGCGTAGCACCGATGGACGTTGCGTGCTGGCGGTCAACGGCGAGATTTATAATCACCGCCAGTTGCGCGCCCAGTTGCTGACACCCTATGAATTCGCAACTGATTCAGATTGCGAGGTAATTCTACCGCTTTACGAACAACGCGGTCCACAATTTCTCGACGATCTGCGCGGAATGTTCGCGTTTGTTTTGTATGATCAAGGCGATCACTCGACTTCCCCGCGCTGGCTGATTGCCCGCGACGCCATCGGCATAATTCCCCTGTACACCGGTCGCACAGCCGACGGCACGCTGGTCGTTGCCTCTGAAATGAAAGCGCTGTTAGAGATTTGCACCACGGTCAAGGAGTTCGCACCCGGCCACTATCAGACCCAAGACGATCCCGCACCGGTGCGCTGGTGGAAGAGAAACTGGTTTGACGTCAACGCGGTGGCGCCGGCGCAGCTAAACCTAGTCGCCCTGCACGACGCGCTGGTCGATAGCGTGCGGACCCATCTGATGAGCGACGTGCCGTACGGGGTGCTGCTGTCCGGCGGACTCGACTCGTCGCTGGTTAGCGCAATTGCCTCGACGATGGCCGATCGCCGTGTTGAAGCGGATGGCCGCGAGCGGGCGTGGTGGCCGCGCCTGCACAGTTTTAGTATCGGCCTGCCCGGTTCGCCCGATCTGGCTGCGGCCCAGCGTGTGGCCGAGCAGTTGGGCACTGCCCACCACGGTTTCACGTTCACTATTCAAGAGGGTCTCGACGCGCTGGCCGACGTGATTTGGCACATCGAGACATTTGACGTGACGTCGATTCGGGCGTCGACGCCGATGTACCTGATGGCACGTCGGATTCGAGCGATGGGCGTCAAGATGGTGCTGTCCGGCGAGGGTGCGGACGAGATTTTCGGCGGCTACCTGTATTTTCACAAGGCCCCCAATGCTCATGAATTTCATCAAGAACTGGTGAGAAAACTGCACGCCTTGCACAGCTATGATTGCCTGCGTGCCAACAAGTCGATGGCGGCATTCGGGGTGGAGGCGCGGGTACCGTTTTTGGACCGGGATTTTCTGGATGCCGCGATGCAAATCCACGCCGAGCACAAGCTGTGCGGCAAGAACGGTGGGGGCCGTATTGAAAAACACATTCTGCGTCAGGCGTTTGAAGGCTGGCTGCCGGCCGAAATCCTATGGCGCCAAAAAGAGCAGTTTTCGGATGGCGTCGGCTATGGCTGGATCGACTCACTTAAGGCCCACGCGCAGGCCCAAGTCAGCGACCACCAGTTGCTAGAGGCCGCTGAGCGCTTTCCGATAGGCACCCCTGCGACTAAAGAGGCTTACCTGTATCGGTCGATTTTTGAAGGACATTTTCCGCTCGCCTCAGCAGCAGCAACTGTGCCAAGTGGCCCAAGTGTAGCCTGCAGCACGCCAACGGCGATCGCTTGGGACGCCAGTTTTGCCGCGAACGCAGACCCCAGCGGTCGGGCTGTGGCAGGTGTACACAAAGCTGCGGCGTAACAGCCAGATTCAGGTCCTGCGCAGCCTGGCGTTGATGCAACGACGGTTACTTGGCGGTCCCGATCAAGATCGCCCCAACCGCCGAAAATCGAATGCCAATTGACGCCGACTCTTTGGTGCCATCGCCGTCCACGTCCAAATCGATAACCAGCAGTTGCTTAATCAGATCGAGAACTTGAGCCTTAGTGAGACCCAAGCCACTGAACATGCTGGCATCGATAGCATTGATCATGTCAATGATCGCGGTTTGAGGCACCCCTCCGCCCAGCACCCCTTGAATACCCTTGATGGTTTTCTTGTCAGCTTCAAAGTCAACTGCGCCGATGATGCGCGCGCCTTTGACGTAGAGCGTGGCGTTTTTGGCCCCCAAAAGGTCGGCGTCCATCGCGAAAAGCGTGTCTTTGGTCCCGGCGTGCAATTTGCCGTCTTTGATCGTGGCATCGCCAAAGGAGAATTTAGGCTTGCATTGCGCCGTCAACGCCGATTGGCCGACCAGCCATTTGCACACATCGGAATTCTGCTTGCACGATGCCGTCGCGGATTCCTGAGTCATGACTGCGTAGTACAAGTTTAGGGTGAACGGTATGTTTTCACCGACATAACCGGCCAGCTCCGCCACAAACGTCAAATTGCCGTCGTTGACCCCTTTGATCAACGGTGTGTTCAGAAACGCAGCGAGGACCGAAGCCGAATTGTCAATGCCGTCGGCGCAATTCGACGCCGGAGCGCACGTTTTTGGATCGCCGTCGACGTCGATTCCCTGCCCAATCTTGCCCGCGTTGCCGATTTGAAACTGGGTTAGTTTTGCGGCATAAGACCCGAATAACAAATCACAAACTGGGCAACTTGACGTCTTAATTCCAACGCATTGACCGCCGGTGCAGGCGTCGGGCTGCGTGCAACCTTCGCCGTCGCTGCACGCGGTTTGGGTGATCTGATGGATGCAACCACTGCCGCCCTTGCACGAATCGAGGGTGCAGGTGTTGTTGTCGTCGCAACCAAGCTTGCCGCTGCCGGGCTGGCAGGCGCCATTGGCGCAACTGTCGCCAGTGGAGCAGGGGTCGGCATCGGCGCACACGCCGGTGATCATGGCGGCTTTGCAGCCGACCTTGGCGTCGCAACTGTCTTTAGTGCATTGGTTTTTGTCGTCGCAAACCAAGACGGTGCTGGTGCACGCTCCGGCGAGATCGCAAGTGTCATTGCCGGTACACGCGTTGCTATCGTCGCAGGCAGTGGCCGCGATGCTAAAATCGACCCCATTTTTCAGAGCCTGGCAACGGCGGCACGGATCGCTCATTTTGGCCTGGCCGTCTGCGAAACAAGATCCTGCAATTAAACACCAATTTGCCATCTGCGCGTGGATACAGGTACCGCCAGTACCGCAGCTGTCCACGGTGCATTCGCGGTCGTCGTTGCAATTTTTGGCGCCGCCGACGCAGATTCCGGCCGAACAATTGTCCGCGACAGTGCACGGATCACCGTCGTCGCAAGCCTTGCCTTGACTGTTCGCCGCCTGACAGTTGCCGGCACTGTCGCCGCTCGCGTCTACTGAATTGATCGGCTTGGCTGGACCACCGGGGGCATCGCTGCACCCCGAAAAGACCGCACAAATAACCATATGCCAGAAAAAGATTGAGAACTTAACGCTGCGCACGGCGGCCTCCATGGCGTAATCCTAGCGCATTTTATGACGATCTGGACAAGGACGCTGGCTTAGTTACGCTGTTTGCTGCGCGGCTCGCGCCGCCTCGAGCTGTCGTGCTTACCAACAAACTGAAATATTTACTGTATGCTGGTGCAACGGCGGTCATTTTGGTGCACTCGCCGTGCAAGGGCCACGCTAACGAGGGCAGCGCAGCAGAGCAGGCCTACGCCCTGAAGCCTTCAGCAGACGTGGCCGAGCAAGTAGCACGCCAAGCGTTGGCCAAGAACCAGCTCGTGCGCGCGGTCAACTGGGCTGAGCGTATGGTTCGATCGCCCAACGCGACCTTCGGCCAACAGTCGTGGGCCGCCAAACTGCGCGGTCAACTGAAGTGGAAGCTTGGCGATCTGGGGTTTGCCGAATTGCGCATTAGCGTAAAGCCAGCTCACGCCGTGGTCAGTGTCGATGGCAACGAACTGCGACCGTCGACGGCTCAGCACGTCGTTTGGGTCAGTGAAGGCACCCATACAGTCACCGCTGAGGCACCAGAATTTGCGCCGAGCGAGCAAGCGATTTCGATCGTGCGCAATGAAAAGTCGGCTATCGAATTGGTAATGGCTACCTCCAAGGCCCCCGTGATTTACATCATGGCGCTGCCGGTCTGCGACGTTCTTATTGATGAAAAATTGGTCGGGACCAGCAAGAAGCAGCGCTTTGTCGTCGCTGCCGGTGCCCACCGCGTCGAGCTGCGCGCGCCGGGCTATCTGCCGCAAATACGGCAACTTACTCTGCTTCTTGGCGAGGAGTATGCTTGGCAGGCTAATCTTGAGCGCGCAGTCGCCGACAGTTCGCGCAAGCCGGGACCATCGGCAGTGGATCGCGACGTCACTGATTTGGAGAGCGGCGAAGCTGGCGAATCTGGGCCCAATATCGCCCATGCGCCCGACATCGATTCGCCGCTCGACGGCAAAAGAGATTCGCGGGTGCGAGTCAGCCGCGACGCTGGCAGTTCGAGTACTGTCGGATCGCGCAAGAATGGGGCAGCTGATGCGGTTAACGACCGCGCGGATTCAGGCCCCTCCCCGGCGCCGGGTGCTGCGGCCGTCGCCAACAGCGACCTGCCATCGGCCCCGTGGTCTGGACCAACCAAGGGATTACTTTTGATAACACCGGGTTTGGCGATGATTGCCGCTGGTGCTGCCTACACTTTGGTGTCCACGCGAGCAGCCGAGCGAATCAACCAAGAAGAGCCGTACGGGGATCCTGACTATGAAGCCAACTACGACAAGGCGGCCGCCGGGGCCACGATTGGCTACGGGCTAATGGCGGGCGGTGCGCTGTTGTCAGGTGCTGGAAGTTATTACGTTTTCCGCCGTGACGGCTTTTCGAAAACGCGCCGCGGAGCTGTGATCACCGTTTCGGGAGTCGCCGCGGCCGGTCTGGGTGCTTGGATTTGGCTAGGCGCGGGCGATGTGCTGGCCAGTGCAGCGGATTTTACTGCTGGTCATCCGGAGAACGAGCGCCGGGTTGCGTTGGGTCAACGCGACACTTTGGTGGGCCAGGGGGTCGCCGGCGCTGGCGTTGTGATTGCAGGCGTCGGGATTTGGCAATTGGTCAGTGGTCTTCAATCGACGGCCTATAACCCGCGCACTACGCCCACCTCGTGGGCGATTGTGCCAGTGTGGTCGCCGCACGCTCAGGGCGCCGCGTTTACCGCGACTTGGTAGCCGAGGAAATTGCCAGCGAGATCAGTGCAGTTGGGACGTCAAGCGCAGCAGAAGCCGAAATGTACGGCCCCCACCTTGCGCGACCGAATTGCAGCCACGTCACCCGGCCACGGCCGCCATTTCTGCCTCGACGTCAGCCAATCGACTCTGGACTGCGGCCAAGCGTGGGCCTCCGCCGCGCTGGTTTAGGTAGGCGACAAACGATCGCAAGCCTGCCGACAAGCGCACCAAGTCGCCCATCTCGCGCAGCATGGTCATGCCTTCTTCAAAGGATTCAGTGGCTTTGCGGTCAATGGCAGTCGCCCGCGCACCGCCCTCGCTCAGCGCCCGTGTCCCCAGCACACAAGCGCGCACGATCAACGCCCGCGCGACCGCCAGTCGTGCTCCCGAAGACCGGGCAACGTCTACCGCGCGCTCGCTATCGAGGTCAGCGGTTTCCAACGCATTGCGCTCGAGCGAAATCGACGCTTGCACCCGGTAGAATCCAGAATTCAACTCCGGATCGTCAACTTCTCGCGCCAATTCAGCCACATTCATCATCATGGCAGACGCCTCATGCCACTCGCCGACAGTAATTGCCGTTTCTGCGCGCATAAGCGCCACTTCCAGTTTGCGATGGCGGTCGCCGACTTCGCCACTGAGTTGAAAAGCCTGATCCCAGGTTTGAAACGCGAGCTTGTATTTGCCTTGCGCCGCATGAACTTCGCCAAGAACTACCCGCGCTTCGGCGGCGCCCCACCGTTCTTGAATCTGATCGCAAATTTGATTGGCTTCAGCGACAGCGTCGAGCGCGTCGTGAAAATGGCCGCGCCCCAAATGCACCCGGGCAATATTGCACAGCGACCGCGCCACTACCCTGCGGTCTTGCGAACGCCGCCGAAGCGCCAGTGCTTTGAGAAACAGTTGCAGTGCGTTCTTATAGGCATTCTGCTCACCACGAATCAGGTGGATCATGCCCATTTCGTCGCTCACATCGGCGATCCAACGGTGGGCACCGACCACTTTGAGGTGCTTGGCTGCGGCGTCAAGGTTGGCAAACGCCGCTTCGTAGCGCCCCGATACCCGCGCCACTTGGGCAATGCGCAACTGGACAATGCCACAGCGCTGGTCGTCGTCGAGGCAACGCGCCATGTGCATCGCATCAAGCAATACCTTTTCAGCCTCGGCAATCCGCGACAACCGCAGCAACCCGCCACCGTGCGCAATACGCAAATCGCAAGCGACATCGGCATCATCGGAAGCCGCATTGCGACTGCCAGCCGCATAAAGCGCAATCGCCCGCTGCAGTTGACCCACAGTGCGCGCTGCGTTGCCGGCCTCCAAGTAGTGCTGCGCGGCCTGGCGACCACGCCCACCCTGTTCAAATAACTCAGCAATCCTCGCGTTATCGCCAACGGGATCCTGATGAGGGCGACTAGCAAACCATTGAGCCGCCAACCGACTGAACAGACTGCGCTTTTCGTGGTCCATTTCGCCAACCACCGCGGCTGGGTCAGTGGGATGGACAAAGCTGAACTCGATCTCGCGCCCAAGCCGAGACTCCTCAACAAACACAATCACATCCACGGCCTGCAGTTGCAGCATCGCCCCTTTGAGCGCACTGCGGTCGCGCTCGGTCAAGCTGTCCACCCCGTCGTTTTTGCCGCCTCGCAGCACCGAAAGCACGCCACCGAACCAACAAGTCGCGCCAAACACCGCCGCGGCGTCGGCGACAATCCGCAAATCCTGTGGCAAACGGGCGATGCGGTCCGGTAGGCCATTCTTGCCCTGCCCCGCCGCAGCCAGCGTGTTTTGCCACGATGCCGACACACCGCGCTCCGTCCTGTGCTGCCAGCGCCAACTGCCTTCGCGAAAAACCACGTCCTGGCCGGCCAACATGCCGCGCAGGCTATCGAGTAACCGCTCTGGCGAACCTCCGGCACCTGACGCCAACTGCTCGGGCAGCGACGGTGGTGCCCCGTGCACTTTCTTGAGTAATTTTCGAGCAAGCGCAGCCAAGGCCGGATTGTCAATGGGTTCCAGCGTCAGTGTCGTTGCCTGCAGCCCTTCGGGTGGTTGGCGGTGGGACTCGAACAGGACCGCCATCGGACCGTTGACAGGCGACAGCCGCAACCCAGCGACAAGCGCTTCGATTTCGCCTTCGTTGCACCGATCGGCGTTGATTTGAACGATCAAAGGCGACTGGCGGGCACAGTGACGCAAAATGGCAGCGACCAGCTGGCACGCCACTTGCAGCGGCGGCTCCACCGCGCCGTACTCTTCGCCAGCGACGCTGCCCCGCAGCCCAAGCATCGGCGCCACCAGTTGCGAAGCATCGGCGGCACGATCAGCACCAAGCCAGCCTTGCAAGCGCAAATGAACCTGCGCCCAGGCGTCAGCCTGCCGCAAAAGGCCAACGCCGCCCAAGACTTCGAGCAGCACTTCGCCGGCCAGCGACGGCGGACCGATGCCTGGAATCTCGGTCAACCTCGCCCACATCATGCCCCGCGACCCAGGGGCCACAGCACGGTGCAACTCAGCATAAAGGCGTGTTTTTCCACAGCCTTTTGGACCACTGACCCACACCACGCCCAGCGATTTCTTGTTCAGACCCTCGCGGACCGCGTTGTAAATGATTTCTAGATCGCGACGGCGACCGACAAATGGCACCTGCGATCCAAAAATAGCAGTGATCTCGCTGGCAGCCGGCGGTCCATGCGGTGCCTTACTAAGGGGAGCGGTGGTTGCGTCGCTCACTTCGCCCAAGTCGAGTTCTGCGGTAATTGGCACCGTCAGCGGCGTTGGCAATCGCGGAGCAATCTCTGATTGTGCTGGAATTATTGGCATTTTGGCAGACCCTTGGGCCGCGCTCCCTTAGCGTTTGCGTCTAGCTCAACTTGGGCAACTGGCTCAGAGGGCGACCACTGACGCGGCCGACCATTGCATTGACGGTCCATCGCAGCGCCCAAACGGACCAACGGCAATTCGGACCAATGGTCAAGCAGACCAGAGGCCAACCGTGGATAGGCCGACCGTTCTGGCGGCAAACTGGGACATGCTGTCAAGCGTTGCACGGTGACCGCGTCACTGTGCGATGATAGGCCTCGACCGCTATTGCGGCAAGGAGGGTGGCCCTCGGCCTGACCTGTGAATCACAGCCTGCATTTTCAAAGAGTCCTGTCCGCTCTTAGTAGTCGCTGCCAGAGCGATGTGGCCGCGCAATTGGCACTGACCCTGCAACCAGCTGCCCAGCAGCACGAAGCTGAAGAACGCCTGACCCAAGTCGCTCAAGCAGGGGCGCTGGTCGATTGTGGAATAACTGTAATAATTACAAAGAGCCTCCAAATCGACCCCTTTTTGCAGCAGGCGTCCATCGGGGCGCCGTTGACCGCGCTTGAATTGGCGGTTGTAAGCGCAGTGGCCCAAAACTGCGCGAAACTGCGAAGAAATTGCCGACAATGGCCGGCGTCGGTGCACGAGTTGGCAAGTCTGTGCCATACGGTGCCCGATTTGCAACTGCTTGGTGAAGTGCTGGCCGAGTCCATCGATGATCAGGGCCACATTCTAGACACGGCCAGCGCTGAGCTGGCGCGGCTGCGCCGTGAGACTGTGGTTATCGCTAGCCGTTTGCGCCGCAGAATTGAGGCGTTGGTGCGCGAGTCGGACGCCGCAGGCCTATTGCAAGACGACTATTTTACGCTGCGCGACGATCGCTATGTGCTGCCGGTGCGGCACTCAGAAAAACGTACGCTGCCAGGCATAATTCACGGAACTTCACAAACTGGGCAGACGGTCTACGTCGAACCGCAAGAACTGGTCGAGGCCAATAATCAGTTGGCGCTCGCGTTTGACGCCGTGCGGCGCGAAGAACGACGTATTTTAGCAGAGTTGAGTGAACTGTGCGCGGAGTCCGCCCCGAATTTGCGCACCGGCGCTCAGGTGCTGGCGACTGTCGATCTGCGGTTGGCGACCGCAGCTCTGGCTCGAGACCAACGCGCCAATCGGCCGCGTTTTTGCGAAGACCGTTTGGATCTTCCTGGGTTGCGCCATCCGATCTTGGAGTTGGACGGCGCCCATCCGGTGGCCAACCGTTTGGCGATGGCTACGCCCCAGTCGCGCTGGTTTGTCATTTCTGGTCCCAATGGCGGCGGCAAGACAGTTTTGCTGACCGCGCTGGGCTTAGCTGCGGAAATGGCGCGCCGCGGCATGTTTGTTACTGCCAGTGCCGATGCGACGATGCCTTGGTTTGACGCGGTCCACAGCGTAATCGGCGATGCGCAGGACTTGGATCTTGGCTTGTCGACGTTTGAGGGCCATCTGCGGGCCACGGCCGACGTGTTGCAACAATGTGCAGAAACGCCTCGAGCGTTAGCGCTGTTTGACGAGCTGGCTACGGGCACTGAACCGCTAGCGGCGTCGGCATTAGCGACTGCAATCTTGGAATCTGCGGCGGCTCAGTCAACCCAGACTTGGGGCGCGGCGACGACCCACTTTGAAACCTGCAAACTGCTCGCGTTGCGCGATCCTGCCTTTGTCAATGCCGCTTTGGGCCGCGACAATCGCACAGGGGCGCCGACCTACGTGCTCCAGCTTGGCCAGATTGGGGCCTCTGATCCGCTCGGTTTGGCGCAACGAGTGGGCTTGCCGTCGCTGTTGATCGAGCGAGCGCACCAGTTGATGGGCAGCGCGGGTTCGCAACTTCAAGCCATGCTGGCGACGCTGGCGACCCAAAGCGCCGGTTTGGATGACGAGCGGGATCAATTGCGCCACCAGCAAGCCCAATTGGACCATGCGAGAGTGCTGCTGGATGACCAACGGCACAACGAAAAACGTGCTAGCGATCGGCGCATAGAACGTGCCAGTGCCGAGGCGATGGCACGGCTGGAGGCGTTGACGAAGGATATTGAACAGTTGAGACAAGGCCTTGCCCAAGCGGATCGGGCGCAATTGCACCAGGCACTCGACCAGAAGTCGCGCTTAAAGGTGGAAATTGATACGATTGCTGCACAAGTAAAGCCGAGTCTGCCGAATTCGCCGCAGCGCAAGCCCCTGCCTGCTGGCGCGCTGCGTCCGGGTGAACCGGCCTTTCATGTGGGACTGCAGCGACCAGTGACGATCGTGGAGATCGACGCCCATGGCGATCGCGCCAAAGTTTCCGCAGGCGGGCTGCAGTTATGGTCGGATATCACGCAGTTGCAGAGTCCAGTCGCCGCAGATGCGCCGATGCCGAGCATGCGACGAAGGGATACCGGCAAGTTTGCCAAGCAATCAGCTGGCACTCACGCAGCCGCGCCAAGCGCGATGGCGCAACCGCAGACTATGGACGAGCTCAGTTTGGTTGCCCGTACCGCCGAGATGACGGTCGATGTGCGCGGCGTGCGGGTCGATGAGGCGCTGGATGCCGTCGACGCCCATTTGGACAAGTGTGTGCTCGCGGGCGGCGTCGGCGCTTTTGTCATCCACGGTCAGGGCACCGGGGCGCTCAAGCAGGCGATCCGCGAGCACTTGAAGAGCCATCGGCAGGTGGCTCAGTTTCGCAAAGGCGAACAGCGGGAGGGCGGTGACGGCGTTACGCTGATTTGGTTGGCTAGCTAGCGGCACCCCAATACGCTGCACGATTAGGCAATTAAGATACCTACTTGGGTCGCGCGTAGCCGCTCAGGCATTGGCCCGTCGTCCACGGCTCAGCGGACCCAGGCCAACGCACCAAGCGCGTGTTGATGACGTCCCCGGCGCCGTCGCGAATCACCAGCGGACGCTGCGGATCCACCGCCATTCTGCGCACCTTGCCGGCCCGATGAGCGATAAACAATACGTGAGAACCATGACTTTTTTCGACAATTCCGACCAGAGTTACTCCGTCATCGGGTCTGCCGTTGCCATTGAGGTCGGCGGTATCGCGGAAAAACACCAAGTCACCGGCTCTTGTTGAGTTTTTTCCGACGCGGGCGTCGTCCATCTTGGCCCATAACGCTCCTGCGTAGGGCTGCTTCGCATCGACTGCGATGTCCTGACCAGCCGCCCTCAGCACTTGGGCAATGAATGCACGATCTTGCAGCCCAGTCGTGCCTAAAAGGGCCTGGGCCGCCTCGATGCGCTGCGCGGCGCGAACATCCTCCGAGTTTTGCGGTGGCGGTGCAGTGGCTGGTGCAGCGGGTGGCTGCGGCCTACCGACGATCGCCCCGTTGCTTGGACCCTGCGACGGCTCAGTAATGCGTTCAGCTAGTTGTGTCGGTGGCGGTCGAACGTGTTTGGGCGACGCGACAGGGGGCCTAGACGGAGCACGGGCCGCGTTTGGCTCGTCGTTTTGGTCCGTTTGCGCGAGATGTTTGGCCCTCGATTGCCCATCGAAGGGGAAGGATTCAGGTGCCATATTGAGCTCGCTGGTCTGCCAGACATAGTCGCGATTAGCGCCGCTAGTGGCCCCGCAGGCTCCGCTGATCGCCAATACAACTACGCTGCCGCCGTGAGCAAGTGCACTCGAGTAGCTGCGTTGATTTGGGTCTAGGCGCCGGGTCATTCGCCGCTCAGCTGACGTGGGCCAGCGTGGGCAGGATCGGGTGATTTTGGCTGCCGTCAAGAATTCTCGACCGGCACTGGCGAAGTCGAGCGTCGCCGCAATTAGCCAAACCTTAAGATTTCAAGGAGTAGAAAAAGGGGTCCAAGTTCCGAAGCCAAATCCCGGCTCAGTTTTGGCGGGGACAAACGGGAACAATTTGAGCACAATCTGTACTTGCCGTGGTCAGCCCGTGAATAACCTCGCCCATTTGGCGTTAGGCCGCGCGGAGGGACCCATGCTTGTCAGCGAAAAACAGAGGTTTGGTCAGTTTGTTGTGCGCGCCAGCCTTTTGGTGTGCCTGTCGGCAGTGGCCGCCACCACCGGCTGCGTCGTCAACAACCACGGCAACCAAGGGCCAGCACTGACGGTGCGCTGGACCACGGCGGGAGGCGTGTGCTCCGCCTTGAGCGTCGCCCAGGTCAAAGTCAACATCACTCAGGCAAACGCCATTAAAAACAGCATTGTCGCCCCGTGCGACAGCGGCGAAGTGCAGATCGCCGTAGCAACCGGCTCATACCAAGTCCAAGCCATTGGTCTAGGCGCGACTGGTGAACAAGTGGCTGTATCGACAGTGGTTTCGGTGCAAGTCATCGCCAATGGCGTCACAACTTCCCCCACCCTCGTGTTGGCGGCAAGCGCGGCGTCGGCTGTAGGCTCGTTGGCCGTTGGCTGGACTGTACAAGGACAAACGGCGGCTGTCGGCTGTCCAGCAGCTGGAATTACCAAAGTCGTCGTCACCGTCTTCAACAACGCCCAACAAAAGGCTCTAGGCGCGGGCAGTGTTGACTGCAAAGCTGGTCAAATTCTTCTTACAAATCTTGAGCTTGCAACTGGCGTCTACCTGCAACTGGATGGCTATCTGGCCACCGACGCCGACGGCAAGCCGAGCTACGGCAATCCCAAAATGACCGGTGAGTTCACACTTGCCGCTGCGACGACTACGGCTGCTGCAACCCCCATCGACCTAGTCAAACTCACCGCCGGCCCAACAGCTACCGGCAAAGGCAATATCAGCGTGTCGTGGACCGTTTTGGGAGAGTCAGCCGCAACGGCGTGCGCAAAACGAGGACTGAATCAGGTCTACATCCGCGCCCTGAATGACAAACGCGCTGAACTTGCATCCACAGTTGCATCTTGCCAAGACGGCGCCGCGACTTTGGCCGGCGTCCCTGTTGGCACTGGCTACGTGCAGCTCGACGCTACTGGACCCGCCGCGCCTGCAAGTTGGGGAAATGTAAACGTTGCCGGGCCCTTCGTGCTCAAGGACGGCCGCGTGGTGTCGCCGCCCAAAGCGATCGACATTGGCCAACGCACCGTTGTGAGCTTAGACTGGGTATTTGAATCAGGTAGTTGCCTGTCGACTGGCGTTCAAACCGTTTTCGTGGAAGTGCGCGACAGTGCAGACAAAGTGGTCATCCCCATGCAAGATGCCTGGGCGGGCAAGCCGTGCGACTTGACGCCGCTGGCTTCGTACGATGCTCGGGTGCTCGACCTTGGATTTTCACAACCGCAGTGTGCGATTCCCCCCGGCGCCAAGGGGTTGGTCTTGTGCAACATTTCCGGCGCCAAGATTGGCCTGCACCTGAGCGGAGTCGATGCTAAAAACCAGCCCATAGTTGGCGGCAGCATGCAGATTTCGCCCATTACGGCCGGCCACCACGTTGCGTTGCCGGTGCAACTCCAGTTGGCCTCGTGCACAGCCCAAGCCCCGTGCAAGAAACCGTAAACGGTTGACAGCGCCGCCCATTCGCGTTGCAATTGACTCGCTCGCGGCGCCCCGATCTGAATCGGGGCAGCTGATTGGTCCGGTCGGCTGCTCAGTGTGGTCAATCGCGCCCCAATCCGCACAGGGAAGCCGGTTCAATGCCGGCGCGGACCCGCCACTGTAGGCAGTTTTTAGCGCTAATCGTGCGTTAAATCAAGGTTTGTCGCGGCAGTTTGTCCAGTGATGCATCAGCTTCGCTCTTCAAACTGTTGATATGTCACTGGATTGTCGGACTTGGCTCCTCGCCATGGCCACCTCATCTGGGAAGACCGACTAACTCGCTGCAAGCCAGGAGACCGGCCCGAGCATTAGCCATCGCATTCCCGGGAGTTGGAGTGCTGGAGCTGTTGTGGGCCATTGCTATTTTCAGTTTATCTTGCTGTTTAGCTTGGTCTTTATGTCGCCAACTGTGTTAGGGCTGGGTGCCGCAG
>SHZD01000152.1 GCA_009692465.1 Myxococcales bacterium | reverse complement strand
GGCGTCACTGCGTCACTTTTCTGTCAGGGACGTACGAGAGTACGCCCCTGACAGAAAAGCTCCTTGCTCCTTGTCGAGCGACAGCGAGCGACAGCGAGCGACAGGGCACTGGCATCCCAAATCGGGGGCCGCGGGGAATTTCGGTGGGGAATTTGGGGCGAGCCATCGAGCACGGTCCTTGTCGAGTGACAGCGAGCAGCAGAGCACTGGCATCCAAAATTGGGGCTCGCGGAGCTTTCGGTTGGGAATTTGGGGCGGCGGGTCGCCACGTGGCTGCGTGCGAACCTGCTACGCCGCCGTTGCCGTCGTCAACGCCAGCACCAGTCGAATCCACATCACCATCAGAATCACATTGCTGAGCAAAAACGCAGCTAAGCGGTGCACAACTTTGTTGTACGTCGTATGAATAAGCGAATGCGCCACCCGCGCGGCGACGAACGCCCACGCCAGTTCCAGTGTATGCAGCGGCACGACCTGAGTGGCCATTACCGCTAAGCACACGGCGTAAAACAACACGGGAACCTGAAACAGATTGTCGATGTGGTTCTTGAGTTGGACTAGGCGCTCGGGCGGCACCACACCACGGCTATCGAAAGTCTTGAAGTAATTGGGTTTTATCGCACCAGTGCGCACCGCGTTGATCCGGGCCGCCAAATTGGCCACGAAAACGACCACGGTCAATAAAACCATGGCAAACATTGGCAAGACGAGTTCACGGTGCTGCACGTTGACTCCTTGCTGTTGCCGATTGAGCGC
This sequence comes from Myxococcales bacterium, assembly GCA_009692465.1. Taxonomy (GTDB): domain Bacteria; phylum Myxococcota_A; class UBA9042; order UBA9042; family UBA9042; genus SXRM01. The sequence goes on along the minus strand of SHZD01000152.1, from coordinate 13,289 downwards.
GTAATTTAGCCGACGCTGAGCAATTCCACGTCAAAGATCAGCGTCGCGTTGGGCGCAATGAGGCCGGGATAGCCGCGGGCGCCGTAGGCCAAGTTGCCGGGGACAGTAAGCTGGCGCTTGCCGCCGACGGCCATGGTGGCTACGCCTTCGTCCCAGCCGGCAATGACCTGTCCGACGCCAATCACGAATACAAACGGCTGGTTGCGGTCGATGGAACTGTCGAATTTCTTGCCGTCGGTCAACCGACCAGTGTAGTGCACGGTGACACTTTTGCCGGGGCTGGGCTTGGCGCCGGTGCCGACTACCGAATCGGTGTAGCCTAGGCCGCTGGGGGTGGTGGTCATCAGTAAGGTCCTTTGGTGGCAAGGTTTGGCGGTGAATCTGGCCGAGAACGGCAAGGCGGCATGGGCTGCAAATCCAGCGTGCCAACAGCTAGCGCTCGCGGCCAATCGCCTGCAATCCCACCGAACCAGCAAGGGCAGGCTGAGCATTTTCAGGCCAAGCTGCTTAGTGAGGCTAGATCCGCGTTGCGATGGCTGTCAAGCTGCAGGGCTAGGGCAGAAAAGTTAGACGCAAGCCGAGTTTACTGTCCCGTCCGTCTCGAGTACCGGTTGGCCCCAAAGTGCGCTGTACTTGCCCATCAGCGTTCGGCCTTGCGCTGTGCCCGACCTGCAAATGGGTCCTTGGCCCGGTCTGCAACTGCGCGCCAAACCCAAGCAGACCGCAGTAGCCGCGGTGGTCTTGGCCAATCAGAGTTGCGCACCGCTGACCTCCAAGTGCATGGTCAAGGACACTTTTGGGCCACTTCAGGTCGGCCATGTGCTGGAGCTACAAAACGGAGGGACGCAACAGTCCAAAATGGCCTATGCCGCGTTCTACGGCTGGGTCGTGTCCAAGCGACCACCCGGGCGACGACGTGGCTGCTACCGAGCCAGCAGACCTCAGAGCAGCAGGATACGCTGGCGCTGGTGCCCGATGCTGTGGGCGACTGCGAAGTCCTGCGCCAGGTGGAGAACATTGTTGCCGAAAATCCTATCGAAACCGCGTGGAGCCCTGTGGTTAGGAACTGTCCCACAATGACTCATTGTGGGACTGGTTCAGTTCGCTTGCTTTGGTGGTCCGCTGTCCATGTCAGGCGCCAACCGGCACAGAGCGGCGTGACGCCAACCCGCAGGCAAAGGAATCAGTGCCGCAAGCTCGCGACCGACGAAACAAGCAGAGAGACACCGCGCAAATACCATTTGCCCGGCTCTCTAGCGCCCGACCAATTAACGCCGGACCTCAAAGAATTCCCAAACAAAACGGAGCGGCCTGACGCCAACCCGCAGGCAACTGAATAAGTGCCGCAGGCTCGCGACCCACAAAGCAAGCACTGAGACGCCGAGCAAATCTTATTTGATCGGCTCTCTACGGCGTGCAGCCAGGCAAGTTCACGTGAATACAAGTCTTGTTGCTCAGATTGCACGAATCCACAGTGCACTTGAGATTGTCATTGCAATCGGCGTCGACACTGCAGATTTGATTGGGATTGCACCCAGCGATCGGCACAAACAGACACTGACTGGTGGTGGTGTTGCACAAGTCGGTGGTGCACACGTTGCTGTCGTTGCAGTTGGCGTTGACCGTGCAGTTTACCGTCGGGGTGCAACTGGCCAAGTTCTGGTAAATGCACTGGCCGTTGAAGGTGTTGCAAATGTCCAGCGAGCACGGATAGCCGTCGTTGCACTGGACGTCGGCGGTGCACCCCGCGCCGCAGTTGGCGATTTGCGGATTCTGGCAAGCGCCAAACGCCGCGATGCAATTATCGGCGGTACACGACTTGCCATCTGAACAGTTCTTGGCGGTGCCGACGCAGGTGCGCGCGGCGGTGCAGGCGTCGCTGTTGGTGCACTGGTTGTTGTCACTGCAGGCGGTGCCGGTGATAGCGGCGTGGACGCAAACGCCCCCGGTGCAGGTGTCGGACGAGCAGAACACGTTGTCATTGCACTGGATATCCGTGGTGCACTGGTTGTTGCAATTCTGGATTGCGGTGAACACGCAGTTGCCGCCGCCGCCGCCAGAGCCGCCCAGATTGCAGGTGTCGTTGGTGCACAGGTTGCCATCGCTGCAACTCACTGGAGTACCGGTGCATTTACCAGCGGCACAGGCATCGTTACCGGTGCACGGGTTGTTGTCCGAGCAGCCTCCGCTGCTCAGTGGCGCCGAGCCGCAGGCCCCAGTGCTGGCGTCGCAGGAGTCGGTGGTGCAGGCGTTGTTGTCCTGGCAGGTAATCGCGGTGCCGCCGCCGCATTGACCGTTGTTGCACTTCTCGTTCCAGGTGCAAGCGACATTGTCGTTGCAAACCGCGCCGTTGGTAAAGGCCACCGCGCAACTGCCAGCGGTGCAGGCTTCGGTTGTGCAGCCGTTCTTGTCATCACAGTCGACGTTGGTGGTGCATTTGGCCCCGCAACCGGCGATCGCATTGTGGAAACACTGCCCGGTCTGCGCGTTGCAGCCGTCCGCCGTGCAGGCGTTGGCGTCATTGCAGGTGTTGAGCGTGCCGACACATACGCCGTTGCTGCACTTGTCGCTAACGGTACACGGGTTGTTGTCGGTACAGGTGGCGCCTGCGTTGCCGGCTAGCGACGCGCAAGTGCCGTTGTTCACGTTGCACAAGTCCTGAGTGCACGGGTTGCTGTCGTTGCACACCACGGCTGCGCCGCTGCACACGCCCAAGCTGCAGATGTCGCCGGTGGTGCAACTGTTGTTGTCCGTGCACTGGTTGGTCGTATTGGTGAAGATGCACAGCCCATTTTGACAGGCGTTATCGGTGCACGGATTGCCGTCGTTGCAGCCGCTGTTGCCGCCGCCGCCGGGGCACGGTCCACCGCAATTGGGCACTGCGGTGTTGACGCAGGCGCCGGTTGCGGCTGTGCAGCTGTCGATAGTGCAGGCCACATTGTCGTTGCAACTCTTGGCTACGCCGACGCAATTGCCGTTGGTGCAGGCGTCGGTCGCCGTGCAACCGTTGTTGTCGCTGCAGGCGCTGCCCGCGGCGGTGTTGGTGTACACACACAAACCGGTAGTTGCGCTGCAAGTGTCGGTGGTGCACGGCTTGTTGTCGTTGCATACCAGCGGGTTACCCGCGCACTTGCCGTTTTGACAGGCGTCGGACAGCGTGCACGGGTCGGCGTCCGAGCAGCCAACGCCATTGGTCTGGGCGTTGGTGCACTTGCCTCCGGTACATGCATCGACGGTACACGGATTGCTGTCGCTGCAAGTGGTGGCGTCGACGCAATTGCCGCCGCAGCCCGCGATGGGGCTGGTCGCGCATTTGCCGGAAGCGCTATCGCAGGAATCCAACGTGCAGGCGTTATTATCGTTGCACACCACTGGGTTGGAGCCGTTACACGCCCCGCCATTGCAGATGTCGGTGATGGTGCAGGCATTGTTGTCGGTGCACGGTTGGCCGTCGTTGCCCGGTAACGACACGCAGTTGCCGCCGGCGGTATTGGCGCAGCTGTCCGTCGTGCATGGGTTGTTGTCATTGCACACTTTGGGGGTGCCAAAGCATACGCCAGTGAGGCAAGCGTCGCCGGTCGTGCAAGCGCTGTTATCCGAGCACGCCCCCGAATTGAGTACCACATGCGCGCACTTGCCGTTGGTGCAAGCGTCGGTGGTGCACGCGTTGTTGTCGTTGCATTGGGCGACAATGAAGCAGTTGTTATTGCAGTTCTGAATCGGCGTAAATGCGCAAGTACCCGTATTTGGGTTGCAAACATCGAGCGTGCACGCATTGTTATCGTTGCACACGGTGGTGGTGCCAGCGCATTTGCCGGCGGTGCACTTGTCGCTCGAGGTGCACGGTTCGTTGTCGTTGCAAACCGTGCCGTCGACGGAATTGGTGGCGCCACAGGTGCCGGTCTTGGCGTCGCAGGTGTCGGTGGTGCACGGGTTGGCGTCGTTGCACACTTTGGCGGCGCCGGCTTTGCACACGCCGGCCGCGCAGGCATCGCTGCTAGTGCACAGGCTGCCGTCCTCGCAAGCGGCGCCGGTCAGCGCCGAATTGGTGCACTTGCTGCTGACACAAGCGTCCGCCGTGCACGAATTGCCGTCGTTGCAGCCGGCGTCATTGACGCACTGGGCGCCACAGCCGGCAATCGGCGCGAAGGCGCACTTGCCGGTTTTGCCGTCGCAGGTATCAGTGGTGCAAGCGTTTTTGTCGTCGCACACGACTGGGCTGCCGCCCGCACACGTCCCGGCCTTGCAGGCGTCGGTGGCGGTGCACAAGCTGCCATCATCGCACGGGACGTTGTCGGCTCCTGGAGGCGTCGTGCAGTTGCCGGACTGGGTGTCGCAACCGTCGTTGGTGCACACATTCTTGTCGTCGCACACTTTGGAGGTGCCTTTGCAGGCGCCTAGCGCACATAAATCGGTGGTGCAGGGGTTGCCATCGCTACACGCCGCGCCGTCGCTGTTGGTGCTGCTGCACAGGCCGGTCTGGACGCTGCAGGTCTCGGCGGTGCAGCCGTTGTTGTCGCTGGGGCAGTCGCTGTTTTGGCTGCATGGCTTGGTGCAGTTGGGGATGGCCGTGAACGCGCAAGTACCGGTCTGCGAGTTGCAGGCGTCCGTGGTGCAGGCGTCCTTGTCGTCGCAGGCAATTGCAGTTCCTGCGCATTTGCCGGCCGAACAGCCGTCGGCGGCGGTACACAGTTGTTGGTCGTCACACGCCGCGCCTACGACGAGGTTGGTGTAGACGCATTTGCCTGTGCTCGCGTCACACGAATCGGCGGTGCACACATTGTTGTCTTCACACACAGCTTTGGCACCAGCTGTGCATTTACCCGCGGTGCATGAGTCGTTGACGGTGCACAAGCTCCCGTCATTACAGGCGCTTGCGTCGGCGACGGCGGCGTTGGCGCACTTGCCCGTGGCCGTTACGCAACTGTCGGTCGTACACACGTTGGTGTCGTCGCAGTTGACCGCCACTCCAGCGTCACAGGTGGTGCCGGTGCATTTGTCGCCGGTGGTACACAGGTTGCCGTCGTCGCAGGCCGCTCCGGCCACCGCGGCGCTAGTGCATTTGCCATTAGTGCACTTGTCGGCGGTGCACACGTTCTTGTCGTCGCACTGGGTGTCGGCAGTGCAGTTGCCGCCGCAGCCAGCGATGGGCTTGGCCACGCATCCTCCCGTCGCTGTGTCGCAACTGTCAGCGGTGCAAGGATTTTTGTCGTCACACACGATCGGATAGGGTGTGCAGGAGCCGTTCAAGCAGGCAACGGGGATACATTTGTTGGTACTGTCGCATTTCTTGCCGTTTTCGAAGGTAAAGATACAGCCCTTGATCGCGTCGCAACTGTCTGCGGTGCACGGGCTGCCGTCGTCACAGTTCTTGAGCGTTCCTGTGCACTTGCCGGCGCCGTCGCAAGCGTCGGTCGCGGTGCAAAACAGGCTGTCGTCGCAGGCTTTGCCCTTGGCGACCGGCGCGGACTGGCACTCAAAGGTGGTGGCGCTGGTCGATTTGCAGGTTACATCGGCACAGTCGGTCGAAATACAGGTGGCCGGCACGCCTGTGCTGCACTTGCCCGATTTGCATCCGTCTTTGGTGGTGCAGCCATTGCTGTCGGCGTCGCAACTGGTGCCGTCGGCCTTGGGCACCGTTTCGCATTGGCCCGTCGTCGGGTTGCAAGTGGCGTTGGTGCAGGCGTCGGCGGTGCAGGTCTTGGGCTTGCCGCCGGTACACACGCCGTTGCCGCACAAACCGCTTTTGACTTCCATGCACTTGTTGCCACTGTCGCAGGTCTGCGTGCTAGGGGCATTGGTGTAGGCGCATTTGCCAGCGTTGCAGGCGTCGGCGGTGCACGCATTCCCGTCGTCGCAATCGCCAGCGGGCGTGGGGTCAAAAGCGCACACTCCGCCTTTGCAGGAATCGGCAGTGCACACGTTGGAGTCGTTGCAAACCAACAGGGTGCCTGCGCAGCTGCCCGCGCCGCATACATCCTTGGAAGTGCACGGGTTGCCATCATCGCAGGCGGCGCCGTCACTGATCTTGGCTGCCAAACATTTGCCGGTTGCCGCGTCGCAACTGTCGGTGGTGCAAGAGTTTTTGTCGTCGCAAACCACTTTAACGCCGACGCACACACCCTTGCCACAGGCATCCGCCGTCGTGCACGGAGCGCCATCGTCGCAGGCGGTGCCCTCAGGCTTGGGCGCCGACAGGCAGGTCCCCTTGGCGATGTCGCAACTGTCCGCGCTGCACGCATTGGCGTCGTCGCAGTCGGCCGCAACCTTGCACGCCGGCTGGCAGCCTGACTTGGGCGCAAATACACAGGTCCCGGTTGTCGCTTCGCAACTATCGGCAGTGCAATTGTCAGCGTCGTCGCAGACTTTGGCCGAGCCGCCGCCGCAAGTCCCCGCTGTACACACCGAGCCAACGAGGCACGGATTCGCGAGCGAGCACGGCGTACCAGTCGCCGACGGTTCGATCACACAGGCCCCAGCCTTGCAGAGCGCGACGTTGCACTGGGTAAGTTTGACTTTGGCGCCGCATTCGCCGTCCGTGGTGCACTCTGGCGCGGTATCGGTGGGCGGCTGGCCATCGGCGGTAACCGGCACGTCAGTGGGCGGCACGGGGACATCGGTGGGCGGCACGGGTACGTCATTGGGTGGCTGTGGCACATCATCGGGCGGCACGGGTACGTCATTGGGCGGCAGTGGCACATCATCGGGCGGCACGGGTACGTCATTGGGCGGCAGTGGCACATCATCGGGCGGCACGGGTACGTCATTGGGCGGCAGTGGCACATCGTCGGGCGTGACAACGCCGTCCTGTGAAACCACCGGCACGTCATCGGGCGGCAGCGGCGCGTCTGGGGGCGCAATCGCATCGCCTGAATTTGCTGCATCGCCACTCAGTGGTGCGTCTGCCCCCAGTTCGGCGTCGGTCGGACCGGCAACTTCGGCCCCAACCGCGCTGTCGCCCAAGGTGATTTCGCCGCCTGCGCCGGCAGCGTCGACGATCACTGTAGCGGAAACAATGGCAGAATCTTCGCCACAACCCGCAGTTGCGCCCAAGAATACCGCGCCGAGGGCGGCCATCTGCCAAGTCCTCAGCAGGGACAATGAAGGAAAAGCTTGGCAGTTTACATTCATAGAACTCATTGGGGCCTCGCCAGACAGTTAGGATCTCATTCCAATCGTACGGAATAGCATCCCCCTCTGGGTGCCCATGGGCAAGCACCGACGGTCGATGCTTACACAAACAAACATTTTATTCACCACTTCGGTCTGCAAGCCCGCAGAGAAAACAAAGTGAATCTAGAGGCCTAACGACAGCCAGCCGCCATTACTGCCGTCATGGACTTGGGCGGCGCCCACATGCAACGTCGCCCCCAGCCCGTAGCCCAACACCAACTCTAGGGCGACATCGCCGCCAAAGGACAGCAGACCGCCGCTGCGGAGCTTGCCCGCTGGCAGCGCCGCCCACGCCGCATCGCAAAACAGACTGCCATGGACCCGGCCCAACCACAGCGGCAAGGTATCCAACGAGCGACCGACGTCGGCGACCGGAAAATGCCAGGCAAGCGTGCCCCAGGCCAGCGCGTTGCCGCCCAGACCCGTCTTCTCCCAGCCGGCGCCGCGCACGGTCCAGTTGGTCGGGCCGCCCAAGCCCAGCACCGCCAGTGCTTGCAACGGCTGGACGCCAGTAATCGCGTACACCGGCTCTGTTTGGCCTGCCGCCGCCGCCAGCGCGCCCTGAACGGCAATGGCCAGCACTTGACGGCGACCCAAAGGCCACGCGTGATCGCTCGCTAGGCCAAATACCCAGCGTTGGCGAGCAGTTTGCAGGTGAGAACCGGCCGTTACCGTGGCCGATATCGCGTGAGTGCGCTCGCTGCGGATTGATTCGGGGTAGCGCTCGCCATAGCGCCAGTTGATGCCCACGTCGGCCAACACGTCGGTGCCGTGACCGGGCTCAACGGGCACGGGGCCGCTTGGTTCGTGATCCACCGCCAAGGCGTAGTTGCGTTCGCGCAGCATGACCTGCCGCCAGCGCAACCCGCCCGATAGCGAAAGGGCATCGCGCAAGCCCGGAAGGGACCAACTGCCACCCAAGCGGGCGCCCATCCGGGTGGTCGGCGTCGCATACCAAAAGTAGCCGCGGCGAAAATAGGCGTTGCCTTGGTCATAGGCCACCGACAAGGTCAGGGCCGGCTCAAACCGCAACACGGCGATATCGAGTTGGGCAAACGGACTGGTGCCATCACTGCGCAATTGCGCGTAAAGACTGGCATCTACCCAGCCCGCCGCGTCGCGTCCGCTCAGTCGCGCCCCCAACCATACCGACGTATCGACAGCGAGGACGACTGGTCGCCACGTTCGCGGCCGCAGTGAGGGCCATGGCGAATAGGGGTGCTCCAGTGCCAATGCCGCGAGAGGCTCGTACAACGGTGCAGGCTCATCGGGGGCCAACGTGGTCGGCAGCGGCACCGGCAGCCGCGCAGGCGCCCGCCACACCTCGTGCCCGCGCCCGCTGTGGCGCACCGTCAATGCGCCTTGCGGCAGTACTGCGGCCGATTGCAGCCCCGTGAGCGTATCGGTGACCCACTGCCAATCGCTGGCGCCGTCTAACTTGCGGCGGGCGGCATCGCGCTTGCCTGCGCGCTCGATTAGCCCCGCCAATTGGTGGCCCGCAGCGTCACGCACCACTTGCAAGTCGCCAATCCACGGCCAGCCTTGCACCCCCAGCGACCACGGCCGAGCTGGCGCCAGCGCCCACACGCCGCGCACTTGGCGCAATTGCGCCGTCATCACCCACCGTCGCGCCGCCGCGCCTACCGTCCAGTACAACGCGTCTTCGACCCCAACTGGGGTATCGAGGACGGTTCCCAGCGGCGCCAGTTCCGTCAACCACTGGATATCACTTTGCTGCAGCGGGTGTGCGTCGCTGGAGTTTGCGCTGTTGCGCCAATCGACGACGAAAAGGGCTGTCTGACCGCGACGAATGCCGACCCCGACCACCCATTCCACTTGCGGACCCAGATCGCCACTGGAGGACGGCACCGGCGGCGCCAACCACAGGGCGATCGAGCGGCCGCGCAACCCACGAGTCAAGGTCTTACCCTTGGCGCTGGCTGGACTTGCCAACGGCACGGCGATCAACTCGCGGTAGCTATAGAGGCGCTCAAAGGGCCGCGATTCGGTGTACAGCAGCCACTTGCCGTCGGCACTGACTAGCGGGTCGTCGCAATCTAGGCTGCAATGGTGCACGACCGTGACTTGGCCAGTGGCGTGGTCGATGCGTTCAATGCGGCGCAGGCCATCGCGCGGGCTGTGGGCGACGACGGCGGCGCGTCCATCGGGTGTGGCTCGCATCCGGCCGCGCCAATTGCCGTCGCGGGTCAACCGCTCGCCGTCTGCGGCTTGTTCAACAGCGCCCAGCGTCGCGTCGGCCGGTAAACCCAACTGCACCGCTTGAGCGCGCCACTGGGCCTCAATGCGCGCCACCGCCGTCGCCCGCGCCTGCTGCCACAGGTGCTCTAGGGATGCGCCCCAAGCTTTGCGGGCAATACCATGAATTCCATATGGAATAATCTGACGGCCGTAGTGCCCCATGAACACCCGCAGCGCGGATTGTCCGTAGCGACTGATCAAGTCATCCACCAACAAACTGCCGTACAGATACCAACTGTTGGCGCGCGGCCACACCAAGGGCACGCCGGTTAGCTCCGACAAGCTCTTGGGCAGGGTGTCGTCGCGGACCGCCGCCCGCAGCAGCGCCAAAAACTGAGGAGATTCAATACGGCCGCCGCGACCCTGCACCGCAACCTCGCTGCCGGTATGCCGTGTTTCGACCCAAGTGGCGATTCCTTCGGTCAGCAAGCGCGGCAAGGCGATATTGGGCAAGAACTGGCGACCGAGCACGGCATTGAGCCACATTGGCGGCCCAGAGACGTCGCCCAGATGCAGGATGTGCGCGTATTCATGGAAAATTAGCGCGCGCAACCAATCGCCGTGATCGCCAAGGTCCGCACTCGGATCTGGCGGATAGGCCTGCAAGTGCACCTGATTGTAGGGCAAAGTCTGGGCGTAGCCGTTGGCGTCGTCGCTGTAGTCGTCGATGGTCAGCTGCAGACGCGGCCGCGGGCGGTCGTTGAACAGCGGCTCAATGTGGCGACTGGCGTCGGCAATGATAGCCGCGACCCGCTGGGCAAACGCGCGGTACGGACCTGGAAAGTGGATGTCGGCGTGCTCAGTGCGCAGCGTTTGCCACTGAATCTGGCCGTCCGCTGCCACGGCCACACTAGCCGACAGCACCACTGCCATCAGCGCCACTGCAATTGGACCACCGCCCGCCTGAGCCAAAGCCAAGACCCAGCGGCAATTGCCAGCGCGCCGGATCGCTTTCATGGACGGTGGCGGCCGGGGCTCAATGGGCTGCAGACGCAGGTGAAGGGTGACCGACGGCCCGCTGGCTGGAGTCCAATTGCGCCTGTAACGCAGCAGGTACAACAGCATAGACGTCTTCGATCATCGATTGCAGCGGAACTGGCGGGACTTGTTCGGCCAGAGCCAGTGTCGACCGCACTTCCTCATCGAACTCGCTGCGCAACAGGTCGAGGCCTGTTGGGGCCAGTAAGCCGCGGTGAACGGCGTACGCTGCCAGTCGTTCAAGAGGATCCAACTGTGCCCATTGTTTGGTGATTCCTTCGTCGCGGTAGCGGCTTGGGTCATCCGAAGTCGAGTGGGCGCCGACTCGATAGGTCACCGCTTCGACCAGCACCGGGATGCCACCTGAGCGCGCATGGTCGGCCGCAGCTCGCACCACCCGCAACACCGCCAAGGCGTCATTGCCGTCGACACGCGCCCCGACCAGCCCATACCCATGGGCCTTGCTTGCCAGAGTCGTCGCCGCCGTCTGCTTTTCCACCGGCGTCGAGATCGCCCACTGGTTGTTTTGCACATACAACACCAGCGGCAGACCCACGCCCTTGGGGCGCATCACCCCAGCAAATGTGCAGGCGACGTGAAAATCGCCTTCGCTGGTGGCGCCATCGCCGATCGCGCCTAAACACAGCGGCCGATCGGGGGCTTCGTGCAGCAACCCCATCGCATACGCCGTGCCGACTGCTTGCGGCAATTGGGTGGCCATCACAGAGGAAAGCGTAACAAAATTAAACTCTTTGCTGCCATAGTGGCAGGGCATCTGGCGGCCGCGCGTCGAGGTGTCCTCCGCGTTGCCAAAGATTTGGGCCAGATAAGTGCGCAGTGGATAGCCGCGGTGCAGGGCAATGCCGCCTTCGCGCAGCGCCGGGTGGACCCAATCGCGGGCCTGCAGGGCATGACCGGCGGCGATGGTTCCCGCCTCTTGGCCGGTAGCGGCGCCATAAAAGCCAATGCGTCCTTGGCGTTGCAGCCCCAGCATCCGTTCGTCGATGGCCCGCACTCGCACCATCGAGCGCAGCATGGCCATGGTGTCGGCATCGCTGACGCCAGTGCCGTTTTCTAGATTGGAGTCGGCGGCTATGACACTGCCATCAGGCCGCAGCACCCGAAAACAGCCAAACATCGCTTGCTGATCGCCAACTTGCAGGTTTGGAAACGGGCTGGTTGTCGATTGCAGCACGTCATCGCAGCGCGGACCGGTCATGACACCCTTGGCGGCCGCGGTGGGCGGCTGGGGCGCATGATCGCTGGGAATGGGGTCGGCGGCAAGCGGGGCGATTCGCCGCGATTGCGCGCTTTCGGCGCAACATGGGTGGCTGAGTCGGCTTACTTACCGCAAGCCTGCTGCGTCGCCGCGATCCCCCGCTTTGGGCGCATCTCGGCGTCACTGCGTCACTTTTCTGTCAGGGACGTACGAGAGTACGCCCCTGACAGAAAAGCTCCTTGCTCCTTGTCGAGCGACAACGAGCGACAACGAGCGACAACGAGCGACAACGAGCGACAACGAGCGACAACGAGCGACAACGAGCGACAACGAGCGACAGCGAGCGACAGGGCACTGGCATCCCAAATCGGGGGCCGCGGGGAATTTCGGTGGTGAATTTCGGGTCGGCGTTCCAGTCCCCGGCTTTGAACCTAACTGGTGGTCAATGGCCCAGACGGCCGTTTCTGGTTCGGGCTTCGCTTCTCCTAGGAGCCTGTCGGAAATCAATCGTTTATAAAATGTCTATCTGGTTATACACAATGAATCTATTACGATCCGACAGTCTCCTAGCTTCTCAGATATTCTCAACTGTCCAAGAACTGCCCGGAGTTAATCCGTGCAGTTTCAGACAGTTGCCGCCGTCTAGCCAGACGGCATTAGGAGCGAGTCCGAATACTCCGACACGCTCCTAGATTTGCATCCGAAATCGGGGCTCGCGGAGATTTCGACGGTGAAATTGGGGCGCACTCTATTGAATTGCGCATTGAGCGAAAACGCCTTAGGGTCACTCTATCTTTTCAAGCGCCGTGCGGCGCGGTCGCGGTCATGCAGCCACCTTTGCTACTTGTTTTGACCTCACCAGAGCCGATCGGCCCCAACCGTCGCCTGCGGCCCGTGGTCCTGTGCAGTTTGCTGGCGTTGTTTTCGGCGGCGGCGATCGCCTGTTCAGGACCCGCCGTGCAGGCCATAGAAACGATCGACGTGCCGCCCATTGCCGCCAGCGACGATCTGATCGTGGTCTCGTGGACGGGCACTTGGCGCACCAACTGGGGGGTGCTCGATATGGTTCAAGACGGCCCCAAAATCTTGGGCTCTTTTACTTACCTGTGGGAAAACGAAGAGCGCGTCGGCATTCTGATCGGCGTGCCTAAGGGCAACTATCTGGATTTCAAGTGGTCCGAACAAAAGGGCAATGACAAGGGCCAGGGCCGGTTTGTGATTTCTGCCAATCACGCGAAGTTTTCAGGATCTTTTGGCTATGACGCTTCGGTAGACGACGGCGGCATGTGGAGCGGGCTGCGCAATGACGACACCATTTTGGGTTACTGAGAGCCCGTGCGAAATCTAGCGGCGTTTGCGACCATTCCGACTCACCTAGGAACTGTCCCAGAATAAGTCATTTTCAGACTGGTTCCATTTGCTTGCCTTGTGGGTCGCTAAGCTCGCGGCCTCAAAGGCCGACTCGCCGCTCCAGTGTTGCGCGAGTCGATCGAGTTATTTAAGGACACATCCCTAGGAGCCTGTCGGAAATCAATCGGTTATAAAATGTCTATCAGGTTATACACAATGAATCTATTACGATCCGGCAGGCTCCTAGCCAGTCAAATATTCTCAACTGTCCGAGAACTGCCCGGAGTGAATCCGTGCAGTTTCGGACAGT